>JBIIYN010000063.1:0-14987 GCA_044346795.1 Pirellulales bacterium | reverse complement strand
TCGACCGTGCACTCGGCCACCGCAGCGGCGAAGGCGGCGGATTCGTCGTCGGCCAGTGCGCCGCCCGCCGCCGGGTCGGCCTGTAGCAGCCGTACCGGACAGCGGATCGCCCGGGCGACCGCCAGGGGATCGTAGCCTTCGAGCCAGCGTCCCGCGATCACGGGCGTGAGCACGTCGGGATCGAGCCGGGCGAGGCAGGTGGCGCTCCACCGCAGCGCGGCCTGGTCGCGGAGTTCCCCGAGCCGCACCGTGCCCCCACCGGGCCGTGGCAGGACGATCGCGGCGAGGGCGGCGGCGCGTTCGTCGATCGAGCCCCCCCTCCTCGCCGCCTCCTGCATGCCCCGGAACTGCGCCTGCCAGGCGGAGCCCTCGATCCGTTCTCCCATCGTCTGGAAGGGTGGATCCTCGAGTACGATGCCGCGGACGAGCTCCGGCAACGAGGCGGCCACGCCCGCCGCCACCATCGCTCCGAGCGAATGCCCGAGGATCGCGACCGGCTCGCCGATCACGTCGCGGACGATCCTGACGGCATCCGCCACGTAGTCCGCCACGAGGTAGCGGCCGGCCCGCGCCGACTCCCCGTGCCCGCGCTGGTCGATGGCGATCACGCGCCAGGTCTCGGCCAGCCTGTCGAGCAGCGGCGACCAGTCGCCGTGGGCCCGCGTGACACCGTGGAGCAGGACGAGCGGCGGGCCGTTGCGATCCCCTTCGACCAGCAGCAGCGACGGCGTGCCGGAGGCATGGAACGAATGCAAGCTCATCGCTCACGGCTCACGATCGTGGGGAAGGGCGGGGCAAGCCGGCCGGCCTTGACGACGCCCCCTTGCATCACGGCGATGAAGGTGCGGCGGTCCTCGAGGATCGCGATGTCGCGAAGCACGTCGCCATCCACCACGAGGATGTCGGCCAGCTTGCCCGGCTCGACCGTGCCGATCTCGTGCCCCCGCCCCATGATCTCGGCGCCGGTCTTCGTGGCGCAGGTGAGCACGACCAGCGGATTGAGCCCGACGTCGCGGACGAAAAACGTCAGTTCCTTCGCGTAGTCGCCGTGCGGGTTCCAGCCGAAGCCGTAGTCTCCTCCCATGCCGAGCCGGCCGCCGGCCGCGAGGATGCGGCGGCAGCTTTCGGCGCCCCCGTCGAGGGTCTCCTGGTGCCCGTCGATCACCCGCCGCGACAGCCCGAACGCGGGCCCGTGCTCCACGCTCGCCTTCTCGAACTGCAGCCCGGGCACAACCGGCACGTCGCGGGCCAGCAGGAGTTCGAGTCCCTCGTCATCGATGAACGTCGCGTGCTCGACGCAGTCGTATCCCGCCCGCAGCGCGTTCTTGATCCCCTCCGTCGCGCGGCAGTGGCCGGTGACCTTGAGCTTGTGGTTGTGCGCCGTCGCCACCACGGCGTGCATCTCCTCGAACGTCATGCAGAGCGTGTGGTGGTCGTTGACGTCGGGCCAGGCGGCGTCGCCGGTCGGGTAGGTCTTCACCCAGGCCACGCCGTCCTTCACCAGCGAACGCACGGCCTTCCGCGCATCTTCCACGCCGTTGATGCAGAAGACGAGCCCATCCATCCCGATGCGACGGAAGTCGGGGTTCCAATCCATGAGCCCGCCGGCGCTGCAGATTTCCCGGCCGCTCGGGGAGAGCCGCGGCCCCGGGATGAGATCGGCCTCGATCGCCTTCTCGAGCCAGACGTCGCAGTTGAACAGGCAGCCACCCGACCGGGCCGCCGTGTAGCCGCATTCCAGCGCGAGCCGGCAGTTGACCGCGGCCTGGAGCGTGACGTATTCGACCGGATATTTGATGTCGAGATCCTCGAGCTTCTCGACGTTGAAGTAGGTGGCATGGAAGTGCGCCTCCACGAGGCCGGGGAGGATCGTGCCGCCACGGGCGTCGATGCGAGCATGCTCCCCGGCCACGGTCGGCGCGGCGGCGGCCGGCCCGGCATGGAGGATCCGGCCGTCGGCGACGACCACGGCCGCGTCGGGAATCGGTTGCCGGCCGGTGCCGTCGATCAGCCGACCGTTGTGGATGATGGTGGTGCCGGTTGCGATTTTCATCGTGCCCTCCGCCGCGGGTTGCCTGACTTCCCCGTCAAGCTAGACGCCTTCGGTGATCGCGGCTTGGAGCCCTGCGGCGGAGCATGGGATGAGACCGGCGGCGTCCGAGGGCTGCCCGGATTCAGGCGGGGCGTCTACGCTGATCAAGGAGGACCGTTCTCCCGCGGATGGAAACCGTTCATGGCAGCTTCCCGACACGCGACGCTCGGCTCGGATGCGGCCGGTCTGGCCGCGCTCTTCGACGAGGTGGCGGGCGTGCAATGCTGGATCAAGGATCGCGAGGGCCGCTACCGCTGGGTGAATCGCGGGTTCCTGCTCAACTACGCCCTCGAGCGGGTCGATGATGTCGTCGGCCGCACCGATCACGATCTGTCGCCCGCCCACCTTGCCGATCAGTACCGGCTCGACGACGAGCGCGTGCTCCGGGGCGAACCGGTGGACGGCCGCCTCGAACTCGTGGGCCGCTTCGACCGCACGGCCGTCTGGTCGCGGACGACCAAGCTGCCGCTCGTCGATGCCCGCAGCCGCGTGGTCGGCACGGTCGGCATGACGCGGGTCGTCGATCCCGAGGTGGTGCAGGCGGGCGGTGAGGACGCGGCGCTCGGCCGCGTGCTGGCCCACATGCGGGCGCACTTCGCCGAGCCGCTCTCCAATCCCGCGCTGGCGCGGATCGCGGGCCGCTCGGTGCGGGCGTTCGAGCGGATGTTTCGCCGGCAGATGCACCTGTCGCCGCAGCAGTTCCTGCGCAGGCTGCGGGTGCGGCTGGCCAGCCAGGCCCTCACCGCGGGCAGGACGTCCCTGTCGGCCATCGCCGCGTCGCACGGCTTCTACGACCAGAGCCATTTCGTCCGCGAGTTTCGCCGTGAACTCGGCCTCACGCCGGGAGAGTACCGGCAGCGGCACGGGCCGTTCTGAGCCGGGCATGAACCGGTCGCGCGCGGTCACGGCGACCCTCTCCAAGACCACCCGGAACCTGTGCTACCATGGCGACATTGCCCGATGGTGTAACGGTAGCACAAGGGATTTTGGTTCCCTTTGTCTAGGTTCGAATCCTAGTCGGGCAATTGGTCGGGCAACTGCGCCGCCCGTTCCAGTGCCGCGACCGAGAAGGCCAGCGGGTAGAGTTCCTCGTCGTACCAGAGCTTCGCGAAGTAGAGGCCGATCGGCGCGCCGGGAAACTGCGTGCCGCCAGCCGTGCGATCCAGGAGCCACTCGACGCCCGAGGCCACCGCGGCCGTCGCCCGGTCGCGAAGGCCCGCATCGGCCGTCGTCGCCGCCACGCGGGCCAGTGCCTCGACGGCGAGGGCCGTCTCCTCGATCGAGGGCGGTAGCCCGGGTGCCGGGCCAACACCGCCGTCTGGTCCCATGCAGGCGACGAGCCACTGCGCACCCCGGCGGTCGAGCGTGGCCAGCACCACCCGCGCTGTGCCGTAGGCCGGATTCGCCTGGGCGTGATGATGCTCGTTGCCGAACCAGAGCGGGCACCAGGAGCCGTCGGCCGCCTGCGTGTTCGCCAGATAACGCCGGGCCGCCGCGAGGAAGTGCCGCCACCGCGGGGCGGCAGCTCGCGCGGAGCCGGCGGTCATCCCGGCACAATACGACCAGCTCTCTGCCGCCCGCAGCGCGTGGGCGGTGATGTCGGGGCACGACGTGTCGAATGGTAGCCGGCCCCACCCGCGGCAGAACGTGGGAATGCCGCCGTCGCGGTTGGCGAGATTCGCCAGCCACTCGAGGCCCGTCCGCGCAGAACGCTGCACCACGTCGCCGGGCACGCCGCCGTCCGCGGCGGCAAGCTCGGCGAGCGCGACGACCGCGCCGCTCGTGTCGTCGGCATCCGGCACGCCGCCGGGCAGATCCGTCCATGCCCAGCCTCCGGCCGCCGCGCCGGTGGAGGGATGCACGCGGTTCCATTGCTGGCCGAGCAGCCAGTCGCGGATCACCGTGCGTTCCGATGCGGGGAGATGCTCCGCGAGCCGGCCGCCGGCGGCGAGCGCCGCCACCGATTGCGTCGTCACCCAGGTGGCGAGGTTCGTGTCGATCGGCCACGAGCCGTCGGGCCGCTGCGACCGCTCGAGGAAGTCGACGCCCTTGCGGGCCACCACGTGCCGGGCGAGCCCCATGCCGGCCAGGCTCATCGTCACGAACGACGTCAGCGGCGTGGCCTCGAGATAGCCGCCCCCGTCGGGCTGGATCGCGGCCAGCGTGCGGAGCGTCGGCCCGCGGGCCGCGTCGCGGACGGCCCTGATCCCGGCCCACCCCGGCGCCGCCGCATGCCGCACCTGACCGATGGCGATCAGGGCGGGGAGCGCGTAGCTCACCACCTGCATGTCGACGAGCCGAAACCAGGCCCGCGGCAGCGCGGCCAGCTCGAACGGCAGCTGTGGAATCACCTGCCACGTCTCTGGCCGCCGCGGATCACCGAACCGGCCGCAAAGGGCGATGTGCGTCAGGATCGGCACGCTAAACGTGCGATCGCGGCCGTAGATCGCGGCCAGGCCCGCCGCGATCGCCCCGGGCTCGAGGCTGCCGGTGACGTTGCGGATCCACTTCTCCGCCCGCTTGATCGTGGGCGCCGCCGCGGCGGCGTCGGCCGAGGGCCCGAGCGACGCCCAGCAGAGGAGCGTCGTGGAAAGGTTGCCCTGGCTGGCGACGGTGTCGCCCCAGCTGCCGTCGGCCAGCTGCGTGGCGGCGAGCCACCGGCCGCCGGCCTCGATCCGCGCGGCGTGGGCTTGGGCATCGACGAGCCGCAGCGCCGTGATCGCCGTCGCCGTCGAGAGGGCGCTCGATGAGAGCCTGCCAATCCAGTGGCCCGCTGTGTTTCTCCGCCCGAGCAACGCCGCCACGGCCGCCCGCCGGGCGGCGTGGAAGGCGTCGGACGCGAGGATGGAGGGGTGGCGTGGCATCGTGTCACACGATAGCCGACGGGCGGGTCAACGTGCAGATTGCCTTGCTCGCGCTGCGGGCTTGGATGCCGAGGACAGCTCCCATGCAAGCCCGACGCGCCAGCGAGGGAACATGTCCTGGAATCACACACTGCAGTGGCCGAGGGCGACGAGACCGTAGAACGTGTATTCCGCATCGGGCTCGTCGTCGGCCCAGGAACCGTGAAACGCCCCCTCCGCCGTCCAGAGCGTGTCGAGGAAATCGAGCATGCTCTCGCGATGCTCGCGCCACGGCGCTTCGAGCGCGTCGAGCGCGTGCAGCGCGACGGCCGTGGAGAGCAGGTCGGGCACCGGTGCGTCCGGAGCCGCGGTGAATCCGCCGACCGGATGACGCCGGGCCAGGAGCCACTCGGCCACTCCGTCGGGCACGGGCCGGCCCAGGCCGCGGAGCGTGGCGATGGCCGCGGCCGTCGCGGTCGTCGAGCCTTCCGGCTGCCCGGCCGAGTTGGCAAAGCCGCCGTCCGTCGCGCGGAGCGACCGCACGCAGGCCGCGATCGCCTCCGCCTCCGGGCCCGTCTCGCCGAGCGGTTGCCTGAGATCGGCGTGGGCGTTCACCGCGAGGAAGCATCCATAGGCCGTGCCACGGGCGGCGCCGGCCCGCGAGTTGTAGCCGCCGTCGGCCGCACGGTGCTGCGCCAGTCCGGCGAGCAGCGCGGTGCGGTGCGGTGGTGGAAACGCATCCGGCGGCTGCGACGCCCAGGCCCGCGCGAGGCAGCAGCGGTGGACGAAATCGAGTCCGCTGCCGTCGCCGAACGAGCCGAGATGGCTCCTCGTCGTGTCCGCCTGCGGGCCGGCGACGGCGACCGCGTCAAGCGCCACGAGCGCGTCGAGCGAGAACGACGTGTAGTAGAGATCCGGCCGGCCGGCGCGATTGCAGAACCCGCCTCCGGGAGCCGCGAGCGAGTGGAGGAACGAGACCACCAGTTCGGCCGCATCACCGAGCGTCCGCCGCGCGAGCCGCGCGACCTGCAGCATCTGGAGTCGCTGGCTCATGCCGTGGCGGCCGGCCCCGCGGTTGCCTGGCCGCCGGCGCCGGCATCCCGGGCGGCCTTCGCCTCCTGCTCGCGGCAGTAGCCCTCGAAGGTGAGTTCGTTGAACATCTTCGCCAGCACGCGCCGCAGCAGGCCTTTCAGCGTCGGGTCGCCGAGGCCCTCGAGCGCCCGCACCGCCTGTTCCTTGTAGCTTTCGAGCAGAAGGGCCGCCTTCTCGTCGGCCTTCGTCGCCCGGATCGCCTCCCGCAGGCGGTCGGGCGTGGCGGCCGGGTGGGGCCTGCCGGAAGTGATCGCGGCGAGCATCTCCCGGTCGTCGCCGCGGGCCCGCTCGGCGGCCAGCGCAAGCACGACGCTCGGCCGGGAGTGCACGTCGCTGACGAGGCCGGCGTCGTCGAGCGAGTCTTCGAGGTCGTCCTTGATCTGGTAGGCGATGCCCACCGCCTCGCTGTAGGCCCCGAGCGCCGCGGTGACCTCGTCGGCCCGGCCCGCGCCGATGGCCGCCAGCTGCAGGGCCACGTCGAACGCCGGCGACGTCTTGAGCCGGAAGATCTCGAGCACCTGCCGGCTGGCCAGCTGCGACGGATTGCGGCTCCAGGCGAGCTCGGCCCCCTGGCCCTGGCAGAGCAGCCGCTGGGCGGTGGCCGCCTCGCGGACGGCCGCGCGGATCCTGCCGGCGTCGAGGCCCGACTCCGCCAGCAGCCGGTAGCCCTCGCCGATCAGGAGGTCGCCGACGTTCAGTGCGATCGGCACGCCGTGGGCGCCGCAGAGCGTCGGTTCGCCGTAGCGTTCGAGATCGCCGTCCTCGATGTCGTCGTGAACGAGCGAGGCCTTGTGAAAACATTCCACGGCCACGGCGATCCGCCGGATCGCGTCGCTCTCGCCCGTGTCGTGATCCTGCGTCTCGTCACCGCCGCCGGGCCGCAAGGCCTCGAACACGGCCGCCGCCAGGAAGGGCCGCCACCGTCGGCCGCCGACGGCGAGCCACTCGCGGCCGATCTCCTCGGCGTGGCCCACCGGCGGGCCCATGAGCGCATCGAGCGCCGGCTGCTCGAACCAGGTCTTCACCGTTTCGTGCAGCCCGCCCAGATCGAGCCGCCGCGACCGGTCCGCCGCCTCGAGGTGGATGTAGTCCCAGACCCAGTCCACGTCGACCGCGGTGTCGATGCAGTCGTCCTGCAGCAGCGGCACGGCCACCGCGGGGATGGCCGCCGCCTGCACGTGCGGAAACGTCTTTTCGAGCACCGGCATGCAGCTCACGCCGACGATCGCCTCGATCGTGCCGGTCTGCACCATCGCCATCACGAGCGCCGAGCCCTCCGCGACGAGCACCGCGTAGCCGAGCCGCTCCGCCTCCGCCTGGAAATCCTGGATCGAGCAGAGGCCGCACTGCTTGCAGAGCAGGCCGAACTCGTCGAACGGCGCCGGGCAGCGGTTCTCCACCCGCAGGCACTTGGGCATCAGCAGGAGCCGGCGCTCGAACGGCACGGCGGCCAGGGCATCCCGCCACGATTCGTTGTTGACGATCACCACCGCGTAGTCGAGGTAGGTGTCGGCCAGCCCCGCCTCGCCGAGTGCCGCGAGGGCCCGGCGGCGCAGTTCGTCCATGCCCAGCGGCGGCACGGCACGGTCGAGCTTCATGCCGCGGCGCACGGCCTCGAGCACCGCGTCGCGAGCCGCCTTCGTCTGCGGGATCGAAGGCTGCGGCGGCCGCGAGCGGATGAGCGCCGGCGGCACCGGCGGCGGCAGGATCGCCAGCGCGATCGACGAGGGTTCGGCTGTGGACATCGCGGGCACCTATCGGAACGACGAATACGACTGACGCATGATCGGCGGATGTCTCGTGGGCCGGGGTCGCCCACGCCCCATCGCCGGACGTTCGCTACGGCCCTCCAGGCCTCCGCTCTCTCGATGCTGACTGCGCTCCGCCATCCATGGCTCCGCTGGTCAGCAACGCCGGCTCCCGGGGCATGGGCAACCCCTGCCGTGAACCGTTCCAGCAGGAAAGTGTGACCGGGGGTCGACGAACTCCTTCTTACAGTATGCCGTTCGGCGCCGGATCCGTCAGGCCGGTCGTCCCGCTCCGGCCGTGGCGGCCGCCTCTTTTGCCGCCGCTGCCCGGGCTGCGGCCGCCTCGACCCGCCGCTGGATCTCCTCGGGGGAAGGGAGTGCGTCGAGCACCTCGCGGGGGATCTGTGCCGCGTCGGCGAGTTTCGTGAGGCACCGCCGCCGCTCGGCGAGGGCCTGGTCGGCGCTCCGCTCCTTGGAGAACCGCGTCTTGGCGTCGGCACTCCGCTCCCGCAGTTTGGCGTAGATGTCGCCGCCGAGCAGTGCCGAGATGTCGACCTTCATCTTCTCGCGATGGACGTCGCTCTCGGCGACGGGACTGCCGTCGATCGGGCCGGCGTGATACTTGGGGAACATGATCGCCACCTCCGGGCAGACCCGGGAGCAGGCGGGGCAGTTGACCTTGCAGTTGGCCGGATTCTCGACGCGGAGCGTGTTGTCCGCCGCCACGCCGTAGACGTCGAAGAGGCAGAAGCTCAGGCATTGCATGCAGTTGGTGCACCGCGCCGTGTCGATCACCGGGAACCACGGCTTCCAGGTGTCGGCGGTGTTGGCCACCGGACCCGCGGCGACCGCCGTAGCCTCGGGCGGACGGTTCATCGGCCGCGTGCCGCGGGCCGTCTCGACCGCGGCCACGATCGCGTCGACCGAAAGCCCGGTGACGTCGCGGATCGCCACTTCGCAGCTGCCAGCGGAATCTTCGACGAGCGGCGGGCCGGAGGGAAAGCAGCCGATGACGACGACCGCCCCGCCGGCGGGCAGGCCGGCCGTGCCCGCGCCGGCCCGCGTGACGGCGTACCCGCGGTCGAGCAGCGCCGCGAAGACGCCCGCGCGGTCGGCGGACGAGAGTGGCATCGCTCCCGTCCCCTCGTAAACGACCACTCGCGGTGGCAGCAGCGCGGAGGCGATCATGATGCGGCTCCTTCAGCGGGCGTCGCCGTGGAGGCCGCTTCAGGCGTGGTGAGCAGGGCGGCCAGCACCGCTTCGGCCGCGTCGGTCCGCATGTTGAGGATCTGCACGCCCTGCCTCGGCAGCGGGGCATCGGCGAGCGCGAAGAGCCCCTGCACGGCCCGCGGCCAGCAGGCGGCGATCTCGAGCGGGCCGTCGCCGCGGGCCAGTTCGGCCAGGTGCGGGTCGCGGCGGGCGGCCATCTCGCAGAGGTCGGGCACCATTTCGAAGCCGCGGCCCGACTCGGCCAGGCCGGCGAGCACGGCGTCCTTCACGGCGGCCGGAACGACCTGCGCGTAGGCACAGCGGCAGTAGAGGATGCGGGCGGCGGCGGCGGACTTGGGCCGGTCTGTCCGGTCTGTCATGGGTGGGTGTTTCCGGCGGCCGGATACGTGCCAAAGTCGTTGAACCAGTATCGCTTGGCGAAGCGATACATCCAGTGTTGCTCGGGGATCTCGCGGCCGGGCAGATCCTGGCTCGACCGCGGCGTCATCGCCAGGAGTTCCTGCCGGGCCGTGCCCCGCTGCGTCGTGTCACGGGCGCCGTGCCGGTCGGCGATCTCCAGGATCAGCCGCGGGTTCTCGAGCACCACGCAGCCCCGGCTGTGGGCCGCGGCCGCGTCGCGCATCTCCTTGAGGAAGGCCGACCCGGTCACCTGATCGTAGAACGAGCCCGTGCCCACCTGCTCCGCCGCCAGCTGGATGATCGGGCAGGGCTCGATGCCCCCCGACGGGCCGACGTGGTGCGTGAGCCCCACCGCCATCGGGCAGAGGGCCTTGCCGGTGTCGTCGTAGTAGGCGTCGACGATCACGATCGGCAGCCGCGCCCGCTGCTCCACCACGAACCGCCGCACGCGGACGAGCTGGTCGGGCGTGAGTGCCAGCTCGGGCGACGCGTCCGGCCCGACGGGCCGGTAGCCGTGAAACCAGGTGTAGTGCACGCCCATGTCGATCAGCCGCCGCAGCCAAGCCTCGGTGAGCAGCGTGTCGATGTTCGAGCGGCAGAGGCTCGTGGCCACGCCCGTGATCAGCCGGGCCTCGAGGCAGAGTTCGAGGCCGCGGAGCGACCGGTCGAGCACCTGGCGGCCGCCGCGGCGGATGTCGCTCGTCGCCGCGTCCCCCTCGATGCTCACCAGTGGCGTGGCGTTGCCGAGGGCCTGCAGGCGGCGGGCGATCTCGGGCGTGATCAGCTGGCCGTTGGTGAAGATCTGGAAGTAGCAGTCGCGGTGGGCGGCCAGCAGGTCGAGCAGCCGTGGGTGCAGGAAGGGCTCGCCGCCGAGCAGCCCGAAAAACACGTTGCCGTGTGCCTTCGCGTCGCCGACGATCGCGTCGAGTTCCTCGAACGCCACCATCGTCCGCGGCGCCTGCACGTCGACCCAGCAGCCCTGGCACTTGAGGTTGCAGGAGTTGATCACGGAGAGATGGAGAAACGGCGGAAAGACGATTCCCTTCCGCCGCCGCGCCTTGAATCTCTCGACGGCGAAGAGGCCCTTCACGCCGAAGTTCCAGCCGAACTTCCAGAGGCAGTTGGGCGCCACCGACGACAGCATGTGGCCGGCCATCCGGGGGAGGATCATGGCATCACTCTCGTGGCGGTGAAGGCGACGGGGAATCTCAGGCCGTCGTTATACCCGCGCCGCGATGCGGTGCGTGGGCACCGGCCGGCCGGGGCGGAAGTGCTCGAGGTGGAGGATTTCGTGCGGCAGGCCCGCGGCGCAGGCGGCCACCGCGGCCCGCACGGCCCGCTCGAGGTCGGCCGGGTCGGCCTCGGCCCGCAGGTTCACGAGCAATCGGCCGATGTCCACCGGCTCGGCGAGCCGGTGCGAAAGGACCGGGGCGTCGGCCGTGCGCACGAGATTCGCCGCGGCGAGTTCGTAGGGATCGCCCTCGACCGAGAGCGTGCCCTTGAGGTGCGCGATCTCGTGGCCCGCGGCCTCGAGGCCGGCGCGAACGTGGGCGAGCACCGCCACGAGCAGTTCGTTGCCGTCGAACTCGGCCGCATCGGCTGCGCCGATCCGCAACTCGGCGTTGAGCCAGCCGAGCAGCGACTCGCCGAGGGCGTAGCGATCGTAGTCGATCTCGGCGATCGCCGCCGCCTGCGTGGTGTCGGCCAGCAGTCGCGCAAACCACGGCTCGAGACCGATCCCGTCGCGGGCCGAGCAGGTGAGGATGGCCGCGGTCGGGTTCACCCGCGAGAGCGCCTCCCGCAGTCGCTCGTGCCGCGCGGCGTCGATCAGCTCGCACTTGTTGACGACGACGATCTCCGCCTCCTCCAGCTGCTTGCGGTAGATGTAGCCCACGTGGTCGGAGAGCTTCGCGGGGGCGAGCCCGAGCACCCGCTCGGCCCGCAGCGGATCGACGACCACGCTCATCGGCGCCACCGTGAAGCGGTCGCCGTAGATCTGCTCGAGCGGCAGCGTGACCGTGGCGACGAGGTCGGTGCAGCTCCCCACCGGCTCGGCGATCAGCACGTCGGGGGCCGTCTCGCGCACGAGCGACTCGGCCGCCTCGACGAGCGAGGTGAACCGGCAGCAGAAGCAGCCGCCGACGATCTCCTCGACCGGCATGCCGTGGGCCGCCGCCAGCGCGGTGTCGACGAGCCCTCCGCCCTGGTCGTTGGTGACGAGCCCCACGCGGAGGCCGCGGGCGGTGAGCCATTCGGCCAGCCGCAGGATCGACGTCGTCTTTCCCGCGCCCAAGAATCCCCCGATCATCACGTAGCGGGCCTTCCCGGAGGGTTCGTGCACGGCTGTCATGAGTCGTCTCCCGTGTCGAGGTCGGCGGCCGGACGGTCGCCTGCGGCGGCGTGCCCTTCGCCGTCATGGTAGCGTGAGGCCTGCAGTCGATCGATCGTGGCGGTGAGCAGGGCGACGTAGCCGTGCACGTCGAGGTGGCCCGGGGTGGGCGTGCCGTGCACGGCGTAGAGCCAGCCGGCGCCGTAGGGATCGGAATGCGTCAGGCAGGCCTCGGCGGTGAGCGCGGGATTGGCCGCGGTGAGCGTGCCGTCCACCACGCAGAAGAGGTCGCTGACCGCCTTGAAGCCCTCGACCGTGCCGAGCCGCTGGCCGCCCCTCACCGGCCGGCCCGTCTCCACGTCGAGCACCATCTCCACCAGTTCGCCGAGCATCCGCGTGGCGAACTTCGTGAAGCCGACGTGCCAGAGCCGCGGCGCGTCGTCGTCCGCCGCCCCGGCGACGGCATCGGCCGGCCGCATCCAGAAGTGCGACGGCGCGTAGCGGCAGTCGACCGGGAACCGCGCCGAGAAATGGGCATGCCGAAAGCGGACGGTTTCCATCGCTCGAATGCTAGCCGCGTGCGGCCTGCCCCCGCAACGTACCGAGCCGGTCGAGCAGCCGGCGGATGTCGGCCGGCAGTTGGCTCGTGAAGTGGAGATCGGCGCCGGTCTCGGGGTGCACGAAACCCAGTTCCGCCGCGTGCAGCATCACCCGCGGGGCCTGCGACGCATCCTCCACCTTCATGCCGCGGGGTGCGGCATAGACCCGCTCGCCGCAGACCGGGTGGCCGATCTCGGAGAGATGGATGCGGATCTGGTGGGTGCGGCCGGTCTCCAGGCGGCACTCCACCAGCGTGAAGGCGTCGCCAAAGTGCTCGACGGGCTGCACGTGTGTGACGGCGAGCTTGCCCTCGTCGGTGCCCGAGGAGCCGCGGCGGCCGTCGCCGCGGTCGCGGACGAGGTGCGTTCGGATCGTGCCCGCCCCGACCCGTCCCACGCAGACGGCGAGATACCGGCGGTGCGTGGTGTGGGCGCGGAACTGTTCGGCGAGGATCCGCTCGGCCGGCACCGTGCGGGCGAAGACGACCAGGCCGCTCGTCTCCCGATCGATGCGGTGGACCGCCCGCACCGGCGGGATCCGCCGGGGCTTGCGGCCGCGTGTGCCGTGCCGGGCGAGCAGGTGCCGGGAGATCGCGTCGGGCACCAGCTCGTCGAGCGTGGGCTGCACCTGACGGCGCCGCGTCGGCCAGGAGAGTTCCTCGGTGTGCCGCGTGGTGGTGATGCCGGTCGGCTTGTCGACGACGACGACCTGGTCGTCGAGATGCACGACTCGCACGTCGTCGGCCCTCGGCGGCGCGGCCGCCGCCGCCGCGAGCACCTTGACGACCTCGCCATCCTTCAGCCGCCGCGCCACGTCGGTGCAGATGTTGCCGTGGATCATCACGTGCCGCGATCGCACGAGCTTCTGCACCTGCGACCAGCTCGTGCCGACGGTCTTTCCCCCCGCCAGCTTCGCCCGCAGGAACGCCGCGAGCGTCTGGCCGCGGTCGGCGGCGGTGACGTGATGCACGGTGCCGGGAATCGGTTTCATACCGGAAAATCTACCATGGGCCGGCCGTCTTCACGCGACGGCTCGGCATCCTGCCGCCGGTCGCTTGGCGGGCCTCCGCCCGCTGGCACGAACCCGGCCTTCCAGGCCTGGCGCGATGAGGGTGGGCGCCTGGCGCTGATGAGGGCGGAGCGTGTCCGCCCCGCCCGGCTTGACCGGGATTTGCGCGGTTTTACACTCTATGGGGAGGCCTCGATTCGGCAGCCTCCGCAGGCGAGCCGCTTTCTTCTTCATCGCGAGGACCTCTTTCCGTGCCCGGCACATGCGTCATCGGTCTGCAGTGGGGCGACGAGGCCAAAGGCAAACTCGTCGACATCCTCACCGAAGACCACGAGATCGTCGTCCGCTACCAGGGCGGCGCCAACGCCGGCCACACCGTCGTCTCCAACGGCCAGACGTGGAAGCTCTCGCTGATTCCCAGCGGCATCCTCCGCGACAATGTCGCCTGCGTGATCACCGGCGGCGTGGCCCTCGATCCGGCCAGCGTGATCAAGGAGATCGACGGGCTGGAGGCCCGCGGCGTCCGCGTCGAGGGCAAGCTGCGGATCAGCGATCGGGCCCACCTCGTGTTCCCCTGGCACGTCGCCGAGGACAGGCTGCTCGACGGCAGCCTGTCGGGGGGAGAGGCGATCGGCACGACGGGCCGCGGCATCGGGCCGTGCTATCGCGACAAGGTGGGGCGGTCGCTGGCGATCCGCCTGGGCGACCTCTACCGCGACGAGTTCCGCGGACGGCTCGAGCACATCGTCGGCATCAAAAACCAACTGCTCGCGGGCTGGCGGCCCGCCGCTGCGGCGCCGGTCGAGCTGCTCGACGCCGCCGCGATCCATGCCCAGTTCATGGGGCATGCGGAAAGGCTGCGGCCCTTCGTGGCGGACACGACGGCCTACCTGCTCGACGCGATCGAGGGGGGCAGCCGCATGCTCTTCGAGGGGGCGCAGGGCGCGCTGCTCGACATCGACCATGGCACGTTCCCGTTCGTCACGAGCAGCAACTCCTCCGGCGTCGGCGTGGCGAGCGGGTCGGGCGTGCCGGGCCGCTGGATCGAACGGGTGATCGGCGTGGTGAAGGCCTATTCCACGCGGGTCGGCGGGGGACCGATGCCGACCGAACAGACCAACCGGATCGGCGAGCATCTCCGGGAGCGCGGTCGGGAGTATGGCACGGTGACGATGCGGCCGCGGCGCTGCGGCTGGTTCGACGCCGTCGCGGCCCGCTACACGGCCCGGCTCTCGGGCGTGGACGAACTGGCCGTGATGCTCCTCGACGTGCCCGGCGGGCTCGACGAACTGAAGATCTGCACCGCCTACCTGGTGGACGGCCGGCAGACGAGCCACTTCCCCAGCCACGTCGACGACCTCAAGAAGGCCGTGCCCGTCTACGAGACGCTGCCCGGCTGGCGCGAGGAACTTTCCACGTATCGGAGCCACGACTCGCTGCCGGCGGCCGCGAAAGCGTATGTTGCCCGGATAGGAGAACTGCTCGGCCGCCCCGTGTCGATCGTGTCGGTCGGCCCCGACCGCGAGCAGACGATCTTCTGCGACCGCACCGCCCAGCCGTCGAAATCATGGCCACGTCCCCAGCACCACGCGCCGGCGAACGCCTGATGCCGGCCCCGGCCGGCACCGCGGCCACGCCGGCGCGTC
>JBIIYN010000062.1:0-15012 GCA_044346795.1 Pirellulales bacterium | reverse complement strand
GCGGTGAATCGGCTGAAGGGGCCGCTGCTGTATCTCGACGGGGTTCAGAATCCGCACAATCTCGGTGCCATGCTGCGGACGGCCGCTCACTTCGGCGCGGCCGCCGTGCTCGGACATGCCGGCGAACTTCCACCACTGTCGCCGGCGGCGGTCCGTGTGGCGGAGGGGGCTGCCGAGTACGTGCCGGTTTGTGGGCTCACGGAGCCGAAGGCCGATCTTGCGCGGCTCAAGGAGTGCGGCTTCCGCGTCGTGACGACGTCGAGCCATCGGGGCCGGGATGTTTCGCCGGAGTCGCTCGGCGGCAGGATCGTGCTGGTGCTCGGCGGTGAAGGGGAGGGCGTTTCGAAGCCGATCGCGGCCCTGGCCGACGAGGCCGTCCGGATTCCCGGCACGGGTGTCGTGGAGAGCCTCAACGTGTCGGTCGCCTGCGGCATCCTGCTGGCCGCCGCGTGGGATGCCGGTGGCACGGAGTGAAGTCATCCAGCGTTGAGGGCGTTTCTTGGACCCGTCCCGTCGCTTCCGCTCCGGGCTTTTAGCCCACCGTGCTGCAGCCGCCGCCCGTTGCGCCACCATCGAATAAAAGCCCCGGGTGGAAACCCGGGGACTGTCTTCACGGCAAGCCTCGGCGTCGTGCCAAGCCTGCGTTGCCGGCCTCCCGGGCCGATGCCCTTGGTCGACCTCCGTCGGCTGGTGCTGACCCGGCCCTCCGGGCCCGGCGCCGGCTGTGATTTCGGGACTAGCGCACGCGGGGCTTCAGGCTCAGGCACTTGAGCGTGGTTTCGTCACGCACGTAGAGCCTGCCGTTCGAGAGGGCCGGCAGGGCGCGGATGGTGCCCGGAAACGGGCGGGCCCGCGCGAGCACGTGCATCCCGGCCGCGTCGGGCTTGATGAGCACCAGTTCGCCGTCGGACTTGGTGGCGAGGATCTTGCCGTCGGCGAAGAGCAGGCTTCCGTAGCCGAAGTTCTCGTCTTTCCAGATGACCTCGCCGGTCGCCTGCTGGATGCACTTGAAGTCGGCGGGCGGGACGTCGTCGCGGCCGTCGATGCAATAGAGAAAGCCGCCGCGGGCGATGGGCGTGCAGTATTGCGTGGCCAGCGACTCGATGCCGCCCCAGACCTTGTTCATGCCCGCCTTGTTGAACGCCCCGTAGATCGACCCGACGCCATATGACGATGTGACGAGCAGGTGCGGCTTGCCGTTCTTGTCGGCGAGGACGAGCGGGTTGGCCGCATTCACGGTCGGACCCCTCGCGCCGAAGGCGAACTGCCAACGGATCGCGCCCGTCGTCGGGTCGAGGAGGATCACGCGGTAACGGGTGATGACCAGCAGGTGGGGGGCGTCGGCGATCATGACGGGCACGGGCGATGAGTAGCTCGCCCGCTCCGCCGTCTTCGTCCAGACCGTCTCCCCGGTCGCGAGCGAGAAGCCGACGATCCCTGCCTCGTTCTTCGCGCCGCCCACGTTCACGATCACCAGCTTGCCCATCACGATCGGCGAGCTGCCTGCACCGAAGTAGCCGGCCTGTGCGTTGAAGTCAGCGTGGGTGTTGCGCTGCCAGAGCCGCTTGCCGGTGGCCGCGTCGAGGCAGGTCAGCATCCCCTCCGCGCCGAAGGTGATCACACGGTTGCCGTGGATCACCGGGACGCAGAGCGGCCCGTCACCCCCGCCCACGTCGGGCTTGAAATTCGTGTCGTATCCGTCGGTCCAGAGCGTCTTGCCGTTGATGGCGTCGAGCGCCTCCGTGACCTCCTTGCCGTTCACGCGGTGGAAGAGCACCGTCCGCTTGTCGGCGACGGCCACGCCCGCGTAGCCGCTGCCCACGTCCCGCAGCCAGAGGGTGTAGGGGCCTTCGGTCGGCCACTCGTTGGCGAGGACCTCGTCGGCTGCCGCGATGCCGTTCCGATCCGGCCCGAGGATCTGCGGCCAGTCCCCTGCCGGGGCATGCAGGCAGGCGGTGGCCGCGCTCAGCAAGGCCGCGACCAGATACCGGAGAATCCTCGTCACTGCGAGCATGAAACCGTCCAGCATCCCTTGAAACGGAACAAACCTGAACAAACCTCTGAAATTGAGTGTATCGGCATCCGATGGCGGAGGCGGGAGCCGGCCCGGAAAATTCCGACGGTAGTCGAATAAATACGAGGGTTGACGGCGGTTGCCCCCCCGTCGGAGCGACGGCCGGCGGTCACCGCTCGTGCACGAGCACCGCCCAGCCTATGTTCGCCAGATGCTCGGGTCGGCCGAGAATCAGAATCGGCTCCGCCGCCGCGACCGTCGGACCGGCGGTGCCGAACGCCACCAGGGCCGCATCGATGGGGTTGGCCGGTTTCCCGAATTCGGGTTTGCGTTTGGAAGCCGCACGCAACCGCTCGACGATCTCCCGGGGGGCCCGCGTGTACTGGGCCTTGGTCGATGCGGCCAGGTCGGCCCGCACGAGGTCGGGGTTCTCGAGCACGAGGCCACTCTGCGGCTCCCCCTCCACCCGGTCGTCGCGGAGGTCGATCACCGCGACGGAGAAGGATTGCTTGGCGGCGTTCCAGCCGCCGATCGCGTCGATCGAGCGAAACAGCACGCCCACGTCGAACGACATCACGAGCACGCCCAGGCACGCCCGGTCGGCCGCGCCCACCTTGCCCTTCCAGACCGGGGCGGAAAAAGCCACCTTCAGCCTGCCGGTGGAAGTGCTTTCGTAGACGGTGGAGCGATGCACTTCCTTGAGCGGTTGGCTCGGCGTGCCCGGCGGCAGGTCGCCATCGCCACCGTGGAAGTAGTCGCGGTGCGAAAACGTCTGACCGATCGTGTCGGCCAGCGGCCAGCGGGCGACCTGCACGCCCTTCGCGTTGCAGACGGACCAGCTCTCGGCATCCACCGCATCGCGGTTGGCGGCGGCGATCGCGTCGACGGCCGACTGGATTCCGGTCCAGGCTTGTCGACCCGCCGCGGGAGCGGGAGGACCGTCGTCCGCCGCCGCAAGCGCCTCGACCAGATCGGGGTTCTGTGCGTCGTGTTCGAGGATTCGCCAGCGTGAGTCGATCTGCAGGGCCGCGGTGCTCGCCGCCAGCCGTGCCGCCATCAGGACCGCCGTCTGCCGGGCGTTGGATTCCTCGTTGGCCATCCGACGCAAAAGCGCCGCCGACACGCCCGCCATGAGCAGGAGCAGCACGAGGGTGGCCACGCTCATCTGCGTCACCCGGCGGTGCCGCCGCGTCCACCGGGCCAGCTTGCGCAGGAGCGGCTCGCGGTAGCTCGTCACCGGCAGGTCGGCGAGATAGTTGTCGACGTCGTGGGCCAGTTCCAGCGGCGACTCGTAGCGGTCGGCCGGATCGCGGGCCATCGCCTTCAGGCAGACCGACTCGATCGCCCGCGACACCCCCTTCTTCACCCGCGACGGCGGCAGCACCCGGCCGGCCAAAGCCTGCTCGCGGATCGCCGGCAGTTCGCCGTCGAACGGCGGCTGGCCGGTGAGGATGTGGTAGAGCGTGGCCCCGAGGCCGTAGACGTCGCTGGGGGCACCCACGTGCCGGGCGCCATCGTGCTGTTCGGGGCTCATGTACGCCGGGGTGCCCGACAGGCCGCGCTTGGCGGCGGCCGGCTGGGCGTCCGCCTGTCCGGGACCCAACGCGACGGTCGGCATCACGATGCTCTGCTCACCGCTCGAGCGGGCTCGATCGTCGCGGTCGATGCGGGCCGCGAGCCCCCAATCGAGCACGACCACCTCGCCGAACCGTCCCAGCATCACGTTGGCGGGCTTGATGTCGCGGTGGATCACGCCGCGGTCGTGGGCGAAGGCGATCGCCTTGCAGACCAGCGCGAACTGCCCGAGCAGTTCGCGGTAGCGGGCAGCCTGCCGCACGGTGTCGTGGCCGCCCTCGGCCCGCCGGTCGTGAAACTCCGCGATCGCCGCGGCCAGGGTCTTCCCCGGGATCAGACGCATCGCATAGAAGGGCCGACCGTCGTCGGTGTTGCCGGTGACGTACACCGGCACGATGTTGGGGTGCTCCAGCTGGCTGGTGACCTTGGCCTCGAAGGAGAAAGCTTCGCGACAGGCGGGCTGGTCGAGTGCCCAGTCGTTGAGGAATTTCACCGCGAGGCTGCGGCCCGTGCCGCGGTCGCTGGCCTCGTAGATGTCGCCCAGACCGCCGCGGCCGAGCCGCCGATCCACCGTGATCGTGGTCGTGGCCACGAGCATCGGAGGCGCGTAGTCGTCGCGTTGCTCCTGCCTGTCGGACATGTGAGGCTCCTTTCCCGCTGCGGGCTATCGGCCGGCGGCGTCGCGCCGCATGAGCACCAGGGCTGTCGCCACGACGCCCGCCACGCACATGCCGCCGAGCACTGCCAGAGGCAGGCCGGCGGGTGACCGCCAGCCGGCCCGCGGGAAGAAGCGTTCGGCCATGTCGACGTCGTCGTGGGCCCGCGGGGTGGCGGCCGGCACGACGTCGCGGCGGGTCTGCGCGGCGAACGCCCCGAGGGAGTCGAGTTGCTGCGCCATCCGTTTGCGTTCCTGTTCCATCCCCTCCTGCATCTCGCGAAGCCGCTTCTCGAAAGACTGCGTGGCCTCCTGCACCCGCGTCTCCACCATTTTTTGCACCGTGGCATTCATGTCGGCGGTGCGTTTTTCGAAGTCGGCCTGCGCGGCCTGCATCCGCTTCTCCATCTCGTCCTGCATCCGGCGCTGCATCTCCACGCCACGTTCCTCCACCTCGGCCTTCATCTGCCCTTGCATCGCCTGGCCGCGGGCTTCGACGTCGCGTTCCACCTGCCGCTTCATCGCCTCGGCCTTGCGTTCGGCCTCCTGTTTCGCCTGCTGCATCTCGGCCTCGGCCTTGGCGGCCGCCTCCTCCAGGGCATCGGCGATCCGCTGGCGACCCGGCAGGAGGAAGCGGCGGCCCTCGCGGCCGGCAACCGCGACGATCGGCGGGCCGGCTGGGCGGGCGGCCGCGAAGCCGGCCCGCGTGCGGCGTGGGATCGCGGTCTCGTCGTGCACGGGCGGCGTAGTCGGCTGGTTCGGCGCGGCGGGGCCTGGCGCGTGCGGACGGAGACGGGGCCGCTCGAGCGCCTCGGGCACCACCATCCCCTCGAACGCCCACCGCGACGGCATCGCGGCGGCCAGCGGCTGCGTGAGCCGGGGCAGGTCGGTCAGCGGCACGAGAATGCCCCCCAGCACGATCATCGGCAGGAGCAGCACCGGCAGCACGCCGGCGGCGGCCTCCGCCGTGCGCAGCGTGGCGGAGAGAAACAGGCCGATCGCGCCCCCCGCGAGGGCCGCCGCATAGAGCACGGCGAACAGGTGCCACCACGACGATCCGAGCTGGCAGGTCCAGGCGACGATGCCGAGCAAGAGCCCGCACTGCACCGCCGCGATGCCGAGGAGCACGGTCACCTTCGAGCCGACGTAGGAGAGGATCGACAGCCCCACCATCCGCTCCCGGTTGTAGATGGGCCATTCGGTGACGATCTCGCGGGCCGTGCTCGAACAGCCGAACCAGATCGCCGCCAGCGCCGTCACGAACATCGTCGTCGCCACGTTCACGCCCACCTTGGGCCAGAGTTCGAGGGTGGGCGCGTGTCGCACCGCCTTGGAGAACACGGCCGCGATCAGGAGCCCCACGATCGGCGCCTGGGCGATGAGCACGGCGGTGTTCCAGCGGTCGGCGGCCTTCACGGCCAGCGTGCGGCGCACGAGCGTGCGCCACTGCGTGAGCGGCGCGGTCACCCGCGGCTGCGGGGCCGTGCGGCCGCCGGCGGCCGCCGCATACTTGCCGCTGCGGCGATCGACCCAGATCGACTTCGCCACCGATTGCTGCCACTGCCGCACCCAGTCGTTCACCGGCCGGGTCGCCAGCCCGCGGAGCAGGCCGTCGACGGTCGTCGCCGGCGGCGTGCCCGGCACCGGCGGCTCGAAGAAGGCGACGGCATCTGGCCAGGCCCGGCCATACCAGGCGAGGCGTCCGATCTGCCCGGTGGAAGCGTCCCGTGCGATCACGGCCACCGCGTCGAATTTCTGGAAGGCGTCGAGGCTCGGCTGGTGGATGGTGACGAGGATCGTCTTGCCGGCATCCGCGAGCTTGCGCAACAGTTCGATCACCGACAGGGCATCGGTGCTCGAAAGGCCCGACGTGGGCTCGTCGAGGACGAGAATCGGCGGGTCGGTGAGGAGCTCCATGGCGAGGTTCACCCGCTTCCGCTGGCCGCCGCTCACGCCCCGCTTCCGCTGGTCACCCACGCGGGTTTGCTCCGTGCCCGCGAGGCCGAGTTCGGCGATCACGGTGCGGATGCGCCGCTCGATCTCCGCGTCGGTCGTGTCGGGCGGCAGGCGGAGCCGGGCCGCATACCAGAGCGCCTGCCAGACCGTGAGATCGGCGTGCAGGATGTCGTCCTGCGGCACGTAGCCGATCCGGCCGCGAAACAGGTCGAAGTGGTCGTGCAGGTCGAGCCCACCAATGACGATCCGGCCGGCCGCCGGCACGACCTGGCCGTTGAGCACGGAGAGCAGCGTGCTCTTGCCTGCGCCGCTGGGGCCCATGATCGCCACCATCTCTCCGGGCTGCACGACGAGCGACACGTCCTCGAGCAGCCGCCGCCCCGAGGCCTCGACCGAGACGTCGGCCGCTTCGATCACGTCGGCCGGCGCGTGCACCGGCTCGAGCGTGAGCTTGTCGGCGGAGAGTTGGAACCGTCGTTCGCCCACCTGCACGATCGAGCCCGGGCCGATCTCCACGGGCCGCTCGATCCGCCGGCCGTCGACGAAGGTGCCCGCCATGCTGCCGAGGTCGCGGACGACGACGCGGCCTCGCTCGTGCGACACCGATGCATGGAGGGCCGAAACGGCGGGATGATCGATGGCCACGCTCGCGCCGGCCTTCCGGCCGAAGGTGACCATCGACGCCGGCTCCAGTTGGATTCTGTCGCCCGCCGAGGCGAGCGGCTGCGTGTGCTCGAGCAGGTCGCGCAGGCTGCCGGGCGGCAGCGGCGTGGCCCCGACCGTCACGCGGTCTTCGACCGCGATCCGCTCCCGCTCGATCCGCCGCGGCGGGGTGCCGACGAAGGTGCCGTTGCGGCTGCCGAGATCCTCGAGCCACAGGCCGTCCGGTTCGACCACCACGCGGGCGTGCCGCGCCGACACGCTCGGGTCGTGGAGCACCAGGTCGTTGCCCGGGGCCCGGCCGATCAGCACGATCCTGGGCTGAAGCCGGCCGGCGTGGCGATTGGGGGCTGTCGTCATGACACCAGGGCAGGGCCGGAGGCGGATGTGACGGGAGAATTCCTCCAGTCATGGAGGGTACGCTTCCCGCCGGGTTTCTGCAAAAATTGGGTGGGTTCCGGACCACGGAGACTATCGGCATGTGGATCAGCTTCACTCAATCGGGTGGTTTCGTCGGGGCCGTGACCGGCTGCCGGATCGACACGGCCGCACTCGATCCTGCCGATCGGCGGGAGCTGGAGGCCCTCGTGGCCGCCAGCGGCCTGACTGAGTCGTTCGAGCGGTTCTCCCCATCGGCTCGGGATCTGCGGCAGTACGAGGTCATGATCGAGTCGGACGGGAAGTCGGTTTCGGTCGTCTGCGACGACGGCAGCCTGCCCGACGCCGCGCGGCCGCTCGTGGCCTTTCTCGTCGCCCGGGCCCGGCCCCAGCGGCCGGAAGCCTGAAGCCCGGCCGATTTCCACGGAAGGAATGTTCCGAGTGAGCCCATTCTTCGAGCATCAGGCAATCTGGCACCGGCTGCCGCCCTCCACCCATCGCTACGTGGCGGAACTGCTCGCCTCTCATCCCGTGGACGTGCGGGTGAGTCGTCCGCGGCGCACGAAACTGGGGGATCACCGCGGCCCATCGGCCGCGCATCGCCGGCATCGCATTTCGGTGAACGACGGCCTCAACCCCTACGCGTTCTTCACCACGCTGCTCCACGAGATCGCCCACGCCGCCACCTGGGAACGGCACGGCCCCAGGCGGCGGCGGGTGCGGCCCCACGGACCGCAATGGAAGGCGGAGTTCGAGCGGATCCTCATGCCCGTGGTGTCCGGCCGCCTGCTGCCGGAGGACGTCGGCGCGGCACTCGAACGGTCGATGCGGAACCCGCCCGCGGCGACCTGCAGCGACCGCGACCTCATGCTCGCGCTGGCCCGCTACGACCGGTTCGACGCCGGCGTCGTGTTCGTGGAGTCATTGCCCGAGGGAACGATCTTCCGCACCGACGACGGCCGGGAATTCCTGCTGGGGCCGAAGCTGCGGAGCCGACACCGCTGCATCGAGCGGCGGACGGGCCTCGAGTATCGGATGCACCCGCTGTGCCGCGTGACGCCGGTGGAGCACGCCCCCGGCCGCGGCTGAAAAGGTAAAAACAGAATCGACCTCAAGCGTCGGCTCGGGGCCGCCCAGCCCATCGCAAGTGCCGACCCGGATTCGCCGAGCGGGCACCAATACACCATACGCGCAGATGACGGACGCGAGCCGGTGGCAACTTTACCGGCGGGCGCTGGATGTTGCGGTGCGGCCGTTGCGGCGGCGGACGGAGTTGCCGTAAACGTGCAGCGGGCGGTTGGGACGCCTTTCGATCGGCAGGCTCTTGATCTGGTCGCGCTCGCTGCCGAACGTGATCACGCGCGGATCGAAGCTTTCTCCCGCCGCCGGAGCGGACGTTGCGGCGGCGATCGCCACCACGAAGAGGACTCTCAGCAGGGACATGGACCGACGGGCTCCTTGACGATGTGTTTGGAAGACGCGGTTGGGGTGGCTTCACAGCCGTATCCTGTGGGATCGGATGCGGCCGGGGAAGAACCTGTCCCGGCGGTCGGCGATCGATCGTTTTGGAATATTCCATATCGCCGTGCCGGCCGTGGCGACGCGGGCCCCCACTCGGGAGTGGTGCTGGTAGGCATGACCGGTACATGCCGTCGATTGACGGGCCGGCCTCCGATGGGGAATAACGTGCATCACCCGTCAGGCACCAGCCACCAAATACCACCCACGAGGAGATCGTTTCATGGCAGGCAAGAAGATCGTCATGCGGACCGGCGAGGCGCTCGTGGAGGCCGACGAGGCGTGGAGCGCCGCCGAACCGGAGGTCGTGATCGGCGAACTGGACGGCCCCGTGGGCCACGCGATCGCCAACCTCATCGGCGACCAGGTGAAGGGGCACACCCGCGTCTGGGCGATCCTCAACAGCGACGTGCAGGTGCGGCCTGCCACGCTGATGGTGAGCAAGTACACCGCCCCCAACGCCCGCTACACGAACATCCTCATGGGCACCGTGCAGGCGGCCATCGCGAACGCCGTGCTCGACGGCGTCCGCGAGGGCTTCATCCCGAAGGCCAAGGTGAACGACATCGGCATCATCGTGGCGGTGTGGCTCGATCCTTCGGTCGCCGACCCGAAGACCAAGGTCGACCACGACGTGCTCTTCCAGACGCATCGCGCGGCCACGCTCAAGGCGATCGGCAAGGCGATGCGGAACGAGCCGTCGATCGACTGGCTCCTCAAGAACCAGAAGAAGGTCGGCCACTACTTCCACGACCTCGCCAAGTCCGGCGGGCTCTGACCCCATCCGACTTGGGTGGAGCACCGGCTTCGGGGCGGCAACAGTCTCGTCGCGTGGGCGAGGATACGCCCAATGCTCCTCGAGCTGTCGCCGACCCCTTCGCCTTCGTCCAGCGTGCTTCGCAGGATGCGAAGCGCAGAACCAGCCGGCGGAGGCCGGCCAAGACACTGACGGTGGACGGGCATCCGCCCGTCGGGTGACAGGATGTCGTGTTTGTCGTGAAGCATGCCCCTCGGGCTGTCGCCGACCCCTTCGCCCAGCGCTTGCGGTGTACCGGAGCATCGCCACAGCTATCGCGGATAGGTGCTAAACCAGCGCTGTGGAAGTGCGGGCCGGGCTCGTCGGACGGGGCGGTGGCCGGCGGCCGAAGTCGGTGTCGATGGCGAACTTCGCCATCCGCATCAGCGTGGGCGTGTCGAGGGGCGGGCAGGGGATGGTGGTCGCGATCGAATCGGTGTGGGTGCGGTCGAACGTGGGGTCGTTGCGGAGATAGCTCTGGTAGATCTCCAGTTGCGTGCCCAGGTTGTCGGCGAACCACTGCTCGTCGCAGAGGTCGGGATCGTCCGGCGAGGCGTCCTGTGAATAGGTTTCGACGGCCTCCTGGATCAGACGGCCGACGGCTTCCATCGAGAGCGGCTGGGGGTGCGTGAGGTGGTAGGTGGTGCCCCGCGCCGAGGGTGTCTGCACCGCGTGGGCGATCACGGCCGACACCCAGTCGACGGGCACGAAGTTCTTCGTGTCGCGCAGTGAGACGCCGATCAGGCCGAGCAGGGCCGGTCCGGTCGTCGTGCCCTTCGTCACCCGCGTCAGCAGCGTGTGGCCGAGCCGCAGCCCGGCGAACAGGCCGTGGTAGGTCGAGGTCCAGCCCGTGTGCGAGTCGCCCACGATGATCGACGGCCGATGGAAGGTGACGGTGTCGAGAAAGCCGCCCGCCGACCGCGCGGCTGAGCGGACGAGTTTCTCCGCCTCCACCTTGCTGCGTTCGTAGTCGTTGCCGAAGTCTTGGCCGGCGTCGAGTTCGTCCTCCATGATGCGGCCGCTCCGCAGGCCGCAGACGTAGGCCGTCGAGACGTGATGCACGTGCCGCAGCCCGGTGTCACGCGTGAGGTCGAGCACGTGGCTCGTGCCGGTGACGTTCGTCCGCCAGGGCTCCTCGGCGCGGTCCGTTCCCCGAAAGGTCAGGCTGGCCGCGTTGTTCAGCACTTCGTCGCAATGGTCGGCCACCCAGCGGCGATCCGTGGCGGAGAGGCCGCAGAGCGGCTGGGTCAGGTCGCCCTCCAGGACGACCGGCCGGGGCAGGGGCCTGCCGAGGTGACGCTCCCAGTGGCCGAGGATCTCGTCCACCCGGGCCTGGGCCGAATGCTTGCGGCTCCTCCTGACGACGACGGCGAGCTGGCGGCCGTCCAGCAGCAGGTCACGAACGAGGTAGGTTCCCAGCAGCCCGGTGGCACCGGTGAGGAGCAGCGACGTGTGCGGGGCGGATTTCAGGATGGGGGCTCACGGGCGTGGAGGGGCGGGTCCGAATGCGGGGAGCATAGGGCATGGTGCCCGCTTTGCTCAAGCTGCCACAGGCCGCACGCCCAAGCCGAGCACTTCGCGGCAATGGCGGATGCTCCGCGTGAGCTCGGCGAGCTGATAATCCCGCTCGGCCTTCTGCCGCTCGCCCCCCGCGGGAGCGGTGAACGGATCGATCCGTCGACCACGCTTCGCCAGCGCGAGCAGCATGGCCAGTTCCGCGGCGTGGGCGTGCGGATAGCCGCGCCAGAATTCCCGGTCGTAGATCGGAAACGTGCGTGCAAAGCCGGAGATGGTCTCGATGTGCACCGTCACTCCCGGGCACGACTTCTCGAAGAGGTCGAAGAAGCCGGGCAGGTCGGTGCAGCCCTCGCCCATCGCGGTCCACTGCGTCGTGATGCCCTCGGCCGACTCCCAGAGCATGGTGTCGCGGAGACTGGTTGTGAGCACGTGCGGGGCCAGCGTCGCGAGCGCAGAGAGCGGATCCTCGAGCGCCCAGCAGGCGTTGCCGGAATCGAAGTTCACGCCGACGTAGTCGGGCCCGGCTTCCTCCACGAGGGCCTTCAATTCACGCGACTGCATGTCGCCCGCATGGTTTTCGACGGCGACCTTCACGCCGGCGTCGAGCGCCCGGCTGCGTTGGGACTTCAGCACCTCGACCGTGTCGGCGATCCGCGCCCGGATGCCTCCTTCGGAGCGCCGGTCCTCGTGATTGCCCAGGATCACGCGGAAAGCCCTCGAACCCAGGGCCTTCGCCATCCGAATGCCGAGGGCAAGATGTTCTTCCGCGCACCCCCAGTCGTGCTTGAATTGCTTCGCCGACGGGCAGATGCTCCAGGAGCCGAGCGTGATGGCGATGCCGCGATCCTCGCCGTATCGACGCACGTCGCCGAGCGAGGCGTCGTCGAAGCGGCGCTCGAACGGGCCGAAATCGGTGATGAAGACCGAGTCGCAGCCGAGCTTTTCCGCATGGTCGACGAGCTGCCGCGCATTCCACTTCATGGCCCGGACGGCGAAGTTGTCGAAGCCGAGCGGAATGCCGCGGCGGCGGACATCGGCGGCGCGGGTCGTGCGTGGGGCGACGGTCGCGGCGGCGAGGGCTGTCGCGGAGGCGAGGAACCGGCGTCGCGAGGGAGACAAGAGCGTCATGGATGGGCTCCAGATCAGAGTTTTGGTTTGGCGGGCGCGAATGGGGCGAGGAAGTTCGGCGCTCCCGCCGGCCTGACCTTCCGGGCGTAGACCCTGTCGCCGCAGGTGGCCAGCACGGTCGTGAAGTCGGGGCCGCCGAAGCAGAGGTTCGAGAGCTTGCCGTTGGGGGTCGGAATGATGCAGTTGACGCGGCCCGCCTGGTCGCAGACCTGGATGCCCATCCGCGTCGCCGCCCAGAGCCGGCCGTCGCGATCGACACGCAGCCCATCGGCGCCGCTGTCGTCGGCGGTGTCGGGAACGTGGAGGTGATAAAACCGCTGCTTGTGGGCGAGCGTGCCGTCGGCCTTCACCTGGTAGCTCCAGACCCAATGGCTGCGGCTGTCGGCCACGTAGAGCAGGGTCTGGTCGGGCGACAGGCAGAGCCCGTTGGAAAACCTCAGGCCCGTGTCCACGACGGTGTCGGTGAAGCCGCCGCCGTCGGCGGGCTTGATGCAGTGGATGCGGCTCGGCGACTTTCCGTCCCAGCCCGGTTCGGTGACGTAGATCACGCCCGCGGCGTTCACGACGACGTCGTTGCCCCGCCAGCCCTGCACGAGCGTCGTCGGCTCTTTCGCCGTGTTCCACGCGAGGATCGCGTTGTCGCCACCGCTGGCCGCCACGAGCCGGCCGTCGGGCGCGAAGCTCTGGCCGTCGCCCTTCCGCGACTCGTCGAGCCAGATCTCCGCCTTCCAGTCGGGCGTGACCCGATAGGTCTTGCCGGCGCCGACGTCGTTGAAGAAGAGTTCGCCCCGGGCGTTGGCGGCCGGCCCCTCGGTGAACGCGTAGCCCTCGCCGACGAGCCGCCATTCCTCTCCGGGCAGCAGGATTTCCTGGAGCTGCGGGCTGCCCGCCCCCTTGGCGATCGGCCGCGGCCAGTCGCGCCACAGCCAGGCGAACGCCTCGGGAAACAGCTCGGTCGCGTGATTGTTGTTGTGGCCGCCGTCCCCCCACTCGTGCCGCGCGTCGTAGCCGGCGAAGGCGAGCGACCGCTGCATGGCCTGGTTGGCGATCCACCAGTCGCCGCCGTAGATGTTCAGGTCGTTCGATCCGTCCTCGAGGAAGATCCGCAGCGGCTTGGGCTCGACCTTGCGGACGAGCGTGGAATAGGCGTGGCCGCCGCGGAGGCCGACGTAGGTGCCGATGCTGCTGTAGACGCGCGAGAAGGCGTCGGGCCGTTCCCAGGCCGCGGTGAAGGCGGCGATCGCGCCGCTCGAAGTGCCGCCGATCGAGCGGTCGTTGCCGTTCTTCGAGAGCACGATGCCCCGCCCGTCCGCGGTTTTTTTCGTCTCGACGGCCGGCAGGAGTTCGTCGAGCAGAAACCGGGCATAGTCCGGGCCGAGGCCGTCGTATTCGTAGCTGCGGTTGAACCGGTCGAGGGCTCCGTCGCGCGGGGCGGGCACGCGGCCCGGCTTCACGAACACGCCGATCATGACGGGAATCTTCCGCTCGTGGATGAGCCGGTCGAGGGTTGCGGGCGCATCGAACTGGATGCCATCCTGGTTGACGTGCACGCACGCGGGTGTCCTGCCGTCGTATTGTTTCGGCACGTAGACCGACACCTCCCGGGTGGTGCCCGGGTAGATGGTGCTCGAGTCGAACGTGAAACTGAGAATCTCCCCCTGCGGTGCGACGGCGGGAGGCTGGAAGGCCACGAGACGGGCCGCCGCGGCCGGCCGGGCGTCGGCGGCCGGCGGCCGGCGGTTCTCGATCCGGTAGATCGCCTTGTCGGTGCGGAGGTAGAGGGCCCGGTCGAGGGCGGCGGGCGTGGCCATGATCTGGCCGTCGAGTTGGTTGGTCGCCTCGAGCGTGAACGTGCGGCCCGGCTTGATCACGAACGTCTTGCCGTCCCGGTTGCCGACGTAGATCCGCCCGTCGGCGAACAGGGGCGACGACGAGAAGTTGCCCCCGAGCCGTTCCGTCCAGACGGCGTCTCCGGTCTTCGCGTCGAGGCAGGTGGCCACTCCCTTGTCGCTCACCATGTAGAGTTCGTCGCCGACGACGAGCGGCGACGGCATGTTGGGCACCCCCTTCTTCTCGCGCCAGGCGATGGTGGGGGCGGTCGCGGCGTCGCCGAGCTTCACGGCCAGCAATTCCGGCTGCATGAAGCTCGTGCTCATGTAGAGCAGCCCGTGGGCCGTGACGGGCCGCGGCACGATCGAGAAGCCGAGCGTGCCGTAGCCCATCTTCCAGAGCTCCTTGCCCGTGGCGGGATCGTAGCCGTAGAGCCAGTCGGCCGCGGGCGAGACGAGCACATCACGGCCTTCGAGCGAGAGCATGAGCGGCGTGCCGTAGGCCTTCTTGAGCTGCGGGTCGCTGCGGAGTTCGCCGCTGCGGGGCGTCTTCCAGACGAGATTGCCGGTCGCCGCGTCGAGCGCGACGATCGACTGCGTGTCGCTGCCGTCGCAATGAAAGATCAGCCTGTCCTTCCAGAGCAGCGGGGTGCTGCCCGGGCCGTTCTCGTGATTGAGCCGGTGGTCGCGGTTTTTCCACAAGACCCTGGCCGCCCGCGTATCGACGCATGCGGTGCCGAAATCGCCGAAGTGGCAGTAGAGCCGGCCGGCGACGAGGATCGGCGAGGGAGAGGCGTAGGAGTTGAGCGAGTGGATCGGCTGCGGGTCGGCGGCGACCATGAGTTCGACGTCGTGCAGGAGCTTTCCTGTGCCGCGGTCGACGCAGATCGCATGGAGTGACACGGGGCCCGAGACGTTCAGCGGCTGGTTGCTCGCGTTGCCCGCCAGTCGCCTCTTTTTCTCCTCTTCCGAGGCCTCCGTCTCG
>JBIIYN010000061.1:0-15013 GCA_044346795.1 Pirellulales bacterium | reverse complement strand
GGCCGTCGCGGGCACGGTGGCGGTGATCAGCGTCTTCGGCGGCGAGAACTGGCGGATGGGTGAGCCCGGCCTGCGGATCATGTGGCAGCTCATCCAGTCGAGCGTGGCGTCGCTGATTCTCCTGGCTGGGCTCGTGATGGTCTTCGGCAGCCGCGGCGGCAACGTGCTGATCCATCTCGGCGTCGGGCTCCTGATGCTCGGACAATTCGCCTTCGGTGACCGCCAGATCGAAGAGCGGATGGCGCTCGTGGAGGGCCAATCGAGCAGCATGGCGCTCCGCACCGACGAGACCGAACTGGCGTTGATCCGGCCCGAAACCGACGCCGACGAACGGGTCACTGTGATCTCCGGCAGGCTGCTCAGGGCCCGCGCCGGAGCCGCGCCGATCGTCGTCGTCGACATTCCGTTCGACGTGCGTGTGCTCTCCTATTTCCCGAACTCGACCGTCGTCCGGGTGGGACCGGTCGCCCCGAATCAGGCGACGACCGGTATCGGCAAATCCTGGCTGGCGATGAACAAGGCTCCCGAAGGGGGCGCGAGCTCCCGGCCCAACATCGCGTCGGCCTACGTCCAGCTGACCAACCGCACCACCGGCGCCGACATGGGCACGTTCCTCGTCAGTCAATTCCTCAATGACCAGGCGCAGCTCTTCATGGGCGCCGGCAGCGACGAGGTCGATACGGTCGAGATCGATGGCACGGCTTACCGTCTGCAACTCCGCTACCGCCGCGAATACAAGCCCTATTCCGTCACGCTCACCGACGTGCGACGCATCAACTACGGCGCGAGCGAAACCCCACGCGACTTCTCCTCTTACGTCACGTTCACGGACACGGCCACGAAGGCCCAGCAGGACGGCCGCATCTGGATGAACAACCCGGTGCGCTACCGGGGTGAGACCTTCTATCAAAGCCAGTACTCCCAGGTCGAACTGCCCGACGGCACGCGGGGTGAGATGACCGGGCTGCAGGTCGTGGAAAACGCCGGCTGGCTGATCCCTTACGTCGCCTGCGTGCTCGCCCTGTGGGGCATGCTCGCCCATTTCGGCGGCACGTTCCTCAGGTTTGCCGACCGCTACGACCGCGGCCTGGCCGGGCCGCCCGATCGTGCCGCCGTCGCGGACAAGACCGCCGCAGGGCGCAGGCCACGGGCAGAGAAGGAGCCCACGGCCGGGCGGCCCGCGCTGACGGCCGCCGATTTGGTCGTGCCGCTGCTCGGCTTCGCGACCGTGGGCCTGTTCTGCCTCTCGGCCACGTTCGATCGGTCGGCCGGCAGGGGGGGCCACGACTGGCGGGCCGCAGGGACGCTGCCGGTGCTGCACGAGGGGCGGATCAAGCCGCTCGACACCGTCGCCCGCAACACGCTGCAACTGCTCGGCAACCGCGCCTACGTGAAGATGCCGAAGCCGGGCGAGGCCCCGCAGGCCGCCCCCGCCGATCTGCCCGTCGGCACGGTCTCGGCATCGCAATGGATGCTCGGCGTGATGGCCGGCGCCGACTGGGTGGAGCACGCGCCGGTCTTCCGGATCGATGCGAAGGAGGTCACCGACCTCTTCGATCTGCCGCGGCGGCAGGGGCATCGCTTCAGCCATGCGGAACTCGAGCCCGGCCTGCCGAAGCTCCGCAAGCAGTTGGAGGCGATGCGGGACGTGCCGCCCGAGCAGTTCAGCTTCACGCAGAAGAAGTTCTCCGAGATCAACCAGAAGCTGATGGCCTACGACCTGCTGCGATACAGCTACGAAACCCCACGGCTCCCCGAGCCGGGCGAGGGGGAGGATGCCCGCAAGGCCCTGCTGGAAGAGATGGAACGCATCATGCAGATGTCCCGGCGGATCGAGGCGAGCCACCCGCCGGCGGCATTGCCCCCCAGAGCGGCGGCCAAAACGGCGACTGGCTCGGCGGCCGGCGGCGGAGAAGGGGAGTGGCAGGCGCTCTACCCGGCCTGGGTGTCGGCGATCGTCGGCAGGCTCCTGGCCGGCCGGCCCGGCCAGCCGGCGTTCGAGGTCAACCCGGGCCTTCTGCCGCTGACCGACATGCTGCGCGGCGCGACCGGCCCGGCCGCCGAGTTCAACCGGGCGCTCGACGCCTTCCGGTCCGCCACGGCCTCGTTCCCCGAGGTCCGCGCGCACGCCGACAAGTCCGCCTACGAAGCCTGGCTGAACCGCTTCAACCCCACCGATGTGGCCAGGTGGCTTTACGTGCTGGCCGGCGTGGCCTGCTTCGGGAGCTTCCTCGCCGGCCGCCGGCCGCTCAACCGGTTCGTGTTCTGGATGCTCGTCGGCACCCTGCTCCTCCACACCTTCGCGCTCGCCAGCCGCGTCTACCTCACGGGCCGCCCCCCGGTGGTGAATCTCTATTCCTCGGCCGTCTTCATCGGCTGGGCCTGCGTGCTGGCGGGGCTGGGGCTCGAGGGGCTGTTCGCCAACGGCATCGGCAACCTCGTGGCGGCGATCAGCGGCGGACTCACGCTCATGGTGGCCTATGGTCTCGACACCGGCGACACGATGCACGTGCTGCAGGCCGTGCTCGACACGCAGTTCTGGCTGTCGACGCACGTGATCACGGTGACGCTCGGCTACGGCGCCACCTTCCTCGCCGGCGTGCTCGGCATCTTCTCGATCGTCCATCGCATCGCGGTCCGGTCACGGGCATCGACTCCCGAACGACGGCTGGCGGGCCGGCAGCAGGACGACCAGCTCTACCGGATGACCTACGGCGTGGTCTGCTTCGCCCTGTTCTTCAGCTTCATCGGCACGGTGCTCGGCGGCCTGTGGGCCGACGACAGCTGGGGCCGGTTCTGGGGATGGGATCCGAAGGAAAACGGCGCCCTGATGATCGTGCTGTGGAACGCGGCGGCGCTGCACGCGCGGTGGGACCGCTGGCTGGGCCCGCGCGGATTCGCCCTGTTCGCCATCGGCGGCAACATCATCACCGCCTGGAGCTGGTTCGGCACCAATCAGCTCGGCATCGGCCTGCACAGCTACGGCTTCACGAGTGGCGTGCTCCTGCTGCTGGCCGGCTTCGTGGCCAGCCAGCTGGCGATCATCGCGGCCGGGCTGTTTCTCACGCGGCCCGACGACGGTGGCGGGCCGCAGCGATCTCCAACGGCCGGCGACGAACTGCTCTCCTCGCACCCGTGAAGCGGTGAAGGAGAGCGCGATCGCGCCGCCCGTCGAGGCGTCGTCGGCTCCCGTCTTCACGACCCGCGCGCGGCGGCCATCAGCCCGGGCCGTGGCATACGCCTCGCGCACCTCCCGCCACCCGACGGCCCCGACGCCGCTCACCACCACCCAGTCGGCCGCCGTGGCCCGCGCGATGTCGGGCGGCAGGCTCGTGCGGCTGCCGTGATGCGGGGCCACGAGCACGTCGCAGGTGTCTGGATCCGAGGCGACGAACCGGGCCAGCGCATCCCCCTCGATGTCGCCGGTGAGGAGCAGCCTGCGGCCCGCCGAGTCCACCGCGAGCACGAGGCTCGTCTCGTTGTCCTGCACCGGAGCCGCCGCTTCATCCGCCGGATGGAGCACGCGGATGCGGCAGAGCGGGTCGAGCGCGAACGACTCCCCGGCCTCGGCGGCCCGCACCGGCACGCCCGCCGCCGCCGCCAGCCGCAGGAGTTCCCCGACCGCCCACGAGTCGCTCCTGAGGAACGGCGGGGGCACGACGATCTCCCCCACGGCAAACCGATCGAGCAGTTCGGGCACGGCGTTGAAGTGATCGGTGTCGGCATGGGAGATGACGAGCGTGTCGATCCGCGTCAGGCCCTCGTGCCAGAGCACGGCCGTCATGGCCCGCCTGGCCGCCGCCGGCGCTCCCAGCCGGCCGGCGTCGTAGACGAGGCATCGCCCCGTCGGACTCCTCACCACGATCCCACAGCCATGCCCCATCGCCGCCACCACCACCCGCATCTCGGTCGGCTCAGGAGCGAGCAGCCGCGCGGCGCCGGTGCCGACCCAGCCCACGACGATCCATGCCGCGGCCACCGCGGCCCATGTGCCCAGGCGGACGAGCCGCTCCCGCGACAGGCTGACGAGCGAAAGCCCGAGCAGCACATACCATCCCGCCAGCCACCAGCCCGGCGGCCCGGCCACCCAGCAGTAGCCCCCAGGCAGCCCGGCGGCCCACGCCACGATGGCCCCGATGCAGCGGAGCGTGCCGTCGCAGGCCCAGCCGCAGGCAGCCGCCAGCGGGGTCGACACGGGCGCCGCCACCAGGCACAGGCCGCCCCACGCCATCGCCACCGCCACCAGCGGCGCGATCAATGGGTTGAGCACCAGCCCCACCGGACTGACCAGGTGAAACCGCGCCGCGACCAGCGGCGCCGTCACCGCCCACACGGCGGTCCCCGTCACCACCATCTCCAGGACGTAGCGGGTGATCCGGCGCAGCCGCCTTTCGAGGGGTGTCCGACTCCGCTCGATGAGCCGCTCGATGGGGTCGTCGATGTCGGTGCGGGGCAGGGCGGCCGCCGCGCCGATCAGCACGGCGGTCGAGAGGAACGACAACTGGGAGCCGACGCGGAACAGTTCGGGCGGATGCCAGAGCAGCACCAGGATCGCCGCCAGCGCCAGCGAATTGACCGCCAGCGACCGTCGGCCAAGCGCCGCCCCCAGGCAGGCCAGCCAGACGAGCAGCGTCGCCCGGAGCACGGGCGTCTCCGCCCGCACGAGCAGCATGTAGAGGCCGGTGCAGGCGGCCACCGCCACGAGCGACCAGCCGCGGGGCAGGGCGACCAGCCGAAGCACCTTGAAGAGCGCCAGCGACAGGAACCCCACATGAAGCCCGGAGATCGACAGGATATGGATCGTGCCGGTGACGAGGAATTCCATCGACTCCTCCCGCGGCAACGCCTCGCGGCTGCCGAGCAGCAGGGCCGCCGCCAGGGCCGCCCGCTCGGTCGAGAGATGGCGGCTGAGCACCTCCACGCCGCCGCCCCGCAGCCGGTCGATCCATCCCGTGAGCGACCAGACACCGGGGCGGGAAAGCACCCGCACGCACTCCGCCGCATGGGCCCGCACGATCGACAGGCACCGCAGCGACCGGGCACGCTGCCGAAAATCGAACTCCCCGGGGTTCAGCGGCGCCGAAGGCCGCATGCCACGCCCGAGCACCCGCACCCGACAGCCCGCCGACAGATCGGGCGGCTCCCCATCCACGATCAGGGACGCGCGGCCCGACGCGGGCCGCCACGAGGCCCCCCGCCGAACGGCCCGCACCGCCAGCACGCACTCGCTCGAGGGCCGCTCGGCCGCCGCACGGGCCGCCGCGCTCCGCAGCGGATCGACCACCGGCACCGACAGCCGCCGGGGCGACTCCACCACGACCCCCTCGACCGCGACGGGCTGGGGAGACTCGGAGAGGCTCCAGGCCAGATCGTCGCGGGGAAACAGGTTCCACCTGGCGCCGCACCAGCCCGCGCTGCCGCACGCGATCCCCACCAACACTGCACAGGCCGCCACGGCATGTCGGCCCGAGCGGAAAGCGACCGCCCAGCCGCCGATCGCGATCAGGGCGAAGAGCCACCATACGGCCGGCGCCAGGTCGATTCCCCCGCCGACCGCACAGCCGGTGACGACCGCCGCAGCCACGACCACCAGCGGCCGTTCTGGCAACGGCTCACGCCGCACCCAGCCAGCCCAGCGGGCGGCACAGGCATCGAATACGTCGGATGCCGTCTCGCGAATCGATGCGAGTGACGAGAAGAGATCGTGCGCCGCGTCCATACCATCTATGGCGGGCGCGACAGCGGCGAAGGGCAAAGGAAAACCGGCTTCACACGACCGCAGGTCGCTGGTGCTTATCCGGCCCTGGCGACTGCGGTGATTTGGCATAGTGCGTTGCTTGTGGCCCCGTCCCCGGGTTTCCACCCGGGGCTTCTCGTCAGCGGCGGCGCAACCATCAACGGTCGTTCCACCCTCGAATAAAAGCCCGGAGCGGAAGCGACGGGACGGGTCCAAAAATCACCCGCCATCCCGCCAGGCCTCTGCCGACGCCGTCGCCGAGCCACCGCCCCGGCCGGAGCGTGTCCGCCCCGCCCGGGAGCGGGTCCGCCCGACCGGCAGCGTCACCGTCGCCCACTACCCGGGCCGGCGGGCCTGCACGATGCGGGGCAGACCGGCAAGATCCTTGAGCGTGGGCTCCGGAGCCAGCCCCGGCCGGGACGCGATGAGTTGCTCGGCAGGACCGGCCGTCGACGGCCCCACCTCCACCACGAGCCAGCCACCCGGCGCGAGCTTTTCGGCCGCTGCGCCGACCAGCCGGCCGACCACCTCCACGCCCGTGGGCCCCGCCACCAGGGCCATTCGCGGTTCGTGGAGCCGCACGTCGCGCGGCAGGGCATCGAACTCGTCCTCGCGGACGTAGGGCGGGTTGCTCACGATCACGTCCCAGGGGCCGGCCGCCGCGGCGAGCAGATCGCATTCCACGAATTCGATCCGGTCGGCCACGCCATGCCGCCCGGCATTGTCGCGGGCCACCGCGAGCGCCGCGGGTGAGATGTCCGTGGCGACGAAGTCCGCCTGCGGCAGCTGTTTCGCGAGCGTCACGACGATCGCCCCCGATCCGGTGCCCACGTCGACGATCCGCGGCCGCGGGGCGGCAGGGCCGCGGCCGCGGCAGAGATCGAGCACGCGGACGACCAGCTGCTCGGTTTCCGGTCGCGGCACCAGCACCGCCGGGGTCACGCCGAACGACAGCGAGAAGAACTCCCGGCTGCCGACGAGATAGGCCACCGGTTCCCCCTCGCCGCGCCGCTTGACGAGCCCCCGGAAGCGGGCCCGCTCCTCTTCGCCCACCGGCACGTCGAACGCCGTGTAGAGGGCGATCCGCGGACAGCCGCGGACGAAGGCCAACAGCACCTCGGCGTCCAGCCGCGGCGACTCGCTCCCGCGGGAGGCGAGCCAATCGGTCGTCCAGGTCAGCAGCCGGCCGACCGTCCAGACGTCACTCGTCGCTCGTTCGCCGGCCATGCGGGCTTCTCCACTTCGTCCCTGATTGCGGATGTCGGGGCCAACACAGCCACTCAGGTGGCAGCCACCTTCGCGGACCGTTCCATCTCGCTTTTTCGCAGCTCCCGCGCGTGCCGCTCGATCGCCTCGATCACGAGGCCGAGCCGTCCGGCCATCACCTGATCGAGCGTGAAACTCTCGTTGATGCGGTGGTCGGTGACCCGGTTCTGCGGGAAATTGTAGGTGCGGATCCGCTGGCTGCGGTCTCCCGAGCCCACCAGCGTCTTCCGCTCGGCCGACCGCTTGTCATGCTCGATCTGCCGTCGGTGTTCATAGAGTCGCGTCCTCAGCACCCGCAACGCCTTGGCGAGGTTCTTGTGCTGGCTCTTCTCGTCCTGGCATTGCACGACGATGCCGGTTTCCAGGTGCGTGAGCCGCACGGCCGACGCCGTCTTGTTCACATGCTGCCCGCCGGGGCCGCTGGCGCAGAACAGGTCCTTGCGATACTCGTCGGGCGAGAGCGACACCTCCACGTCCTCGGGCTCGGGCAGCACGGCCACCGTGGCGGCCGACGTGTGAATCCGTCCCTTCGTCTCGGTATCGGGCACCCGCTGCACGCGATGCCCGCCGCTCTCGTGCTGCAGCCTGCGGTAGATCGCCGTCCCCGACAGGCCCAGCACGAGCTCCTTGAAACCGCCCAACTCCGTCGGGCTGGCGTCGAGCACCTCCACGTCGAAGCCCTGCTCGGTGCAGTAACGACGATACATCTCGTAGAGATCGCGGACGAACAGCGCCGCCTCGTCGCCCCCCGTGCCGGCCCGCAATTCCATGATGCAGCGAACGCGGTCGGCGTCCTCGTCGTCGGAGCAGAGTTCGAGCAGCTCGTCCCACTCCCGCTCCCGCCGCTCCCGCAGGCCGGGAAGCTCCGCCTCGGCCAGGTCCTTGAGATCGCGATCCGCGCCGCCGGCCATCTCGACGTGCTCGGCGATCTCGCGCTCCAGGGCGACGAATTGCCGGTATTTCAGCGCCAGCCGAGCCAGGGTGCCGTGCTCACGCGCGATGGCCGAGAGGCGAGACTGGTCCGCGAGCACCACCGGATCGACAAGGGCGCGTTCGAGTTCCTCGAACCGGGAAAGCTTGGCTTCGAGTTGATCGCGCATGGATCCGGGCAGCCATTCAGGACGCCGGCACTTCGGCGGCCGACGCCTTCTTCGGTTTCTTCAGGCTCGCATAGCCCGCCGAGGCGAACTTCGACTTGAACTTCTCGATCCGGCCGGCGGTGTCGACAAACTTGAGCTTGCCCGTGAAGAAGGGGTGGCAGACGTTGCAAATGTCGACCTTGATCTCGGGAACGGTGCTCCGCGTCGCGAACGTGTTGCCACATCCGCAGCGGACGACGGTGTCGAGATACTTGGGGTGGATGCCTTCTTTCATGATGTTCTCTCTGGCTTCATTCCTGGCTTCTTGCGGGCTTCTTGCGGGCTTCTTCCTGGACTGTCTCTTCCTGCTGGATCCTACAGCCGGCGCGGAAACCATGAACAATACCAGCCGCGGTGCCGGCGGGCAACGCGGGAAGCGGGCCCGCCGGGGAAAGCCGCTATTTCCGCTTTTTTGCCAGCTCGTCCGCCAGCAGGCGGCTGCCGAACCGCTGCGGCGAAGCATCTTCGCGGAGCAGTTTGATGGCGTCGTCGGTGCGGCCCAGATCGGCCAGAGCCCGTGCGAGGTTGACCCGCGCGGCATCGGTCCAGCGGCTGTCGGGGGCCGCCTCCAGGGTCATCCGGCCGAGATAATCGACCGCCGTGGCATTCTGCCCCTCGGCCAGCGTGAGCACGCCGAGCCAGTACGTGGCGTCTTCCTTCATCTGCTCGAAGAGCCGTCGGATTCCGTCGGCCTGCTCGGGCGGCACCGTCCGGAGGAGGTCGGCAATCGCCCGACGGCCGGGGCGGGCGGCCAGGTAGCTCGCTTTCGCACCCTGCGGACCATCCAGATCGCCGCGGAATTCGCGGATGCGGGCCGCATGAAGCGGCCGCACGAGGCGGGTCACCCTGCGGCCACCCACCGCATCACCTCCCGACGGCTGCGCGATCTGCAGGCTCATCACCGCCAACTCCCGGCCGACCGCCGCCTGCACGCGGGCCGCATCGCTCCGGCGGCGGGCGATCACCTCCCAGGGAAATTCCCACAACCCCACCCGGCCATCGACGGCCTGATCGGCCCCGCCGGCCTCGGGCGCCGCAAGGCAGGCGAGGCCCCGCTTGCCGACGGCCGAGGCGTCGAGCGACAGTTTCATGCTGCGGGCTCCCACGAGATGCTCCTCCACGGCCCGCATCCGCCGCGACAGGTTCCAGGCATCTGCGGCCACGAGCACCGACAGCCCGGCGATGTCTGCCGCCTGCACCGGATAGCTGCGATCCGTGAACGACAGCCGTTGGAGCACGGCGGGATCGGCAGCCGCCTGACGGGCCGTGGCCACGCCCGTTCCGTCCGGACCGGGGATCGGGATGCCATAGGTGGGCTCGAACAGCCAGAGCTCTCCCCCCGTCACGACCGCTGGAATCCACGGACGAACACCGCCGCGGGTGGCATCGCCGGTGGCCAGCATCACGCCATCGAGCCCGGCATGCCTCAGCAATTCGAGAAAGATCCAGGCCCGCTGCGCGGGGCTGGCCCGGCCGGAAAGCAGAATTTCTCCCGGCAGAAACCAGCGGGTGCCGGGCGTGGCCTCCGTGGCGGTCATCGGCGGATCGCTGACGAGGGCCAGTGATCGCACCGTCCAGCGGAACACATTGACGGCAACATCGAGATCCTCGACGGCATCACCCCGTGCGGTGGCGGCGATGTCCGCGAGCCAACGCTGATCCCTCAGGCTGGCGACGTCGGTGGCGGCGTCGAAGACGGCACTGCCCAGAGACTCAGCCGTGGTGCCGGCCTGGAGGCGGGCCGGGAGCGCTGCAAAGAGCGGATCGACCCGCCAGCCGGACGCGGCGGTCGCCCCGGAGATCACCGCGGCGTGGCTCCACTGGTTGAGCCGGTCGAAGACCTGCGCGAAGGCCGACTCCTCCTCGTAGTCGTCCAACTGCGAGAGCACCGCCACGGCACCGTCGAGCAGCTGCTCCCGCACCTCTTCCGGCACCACCGGCATCACCCTGACTTCATCCCCCGCCTGAAGTGGCGGTGCGGGCGGCGGCGCGCCACAGCCGGGAAGCACCCCCCAGGCAACGACGGACAGCACGCAGGCCAGCAGCGGACAGCCCTTGCTCGACCCGGACCGCACCGGCCGCTGCGGCATCCTCCCCCCGATCCCCCGCCGATTCATCAGGTCGCCTCCATGCCCGCCAGCCCTTTCAGGCGAGCCTCGTGAATGAGCAGCACACGTTGCAACACCCCGCGCAACTGGTCCAGTGGAACCATGTTCGGTCCGTCGCTGGGACTCTGGTCGGGATCAGGGTGGGTTTCCATGAAGACTCCGTCAATGCCCACTGCTGCGGCGGCCCGCGCCAACGGCTCCACGAGCGCACGATCACCGCCGGTGGAGTCGCCGCGGCTCGCCGGCTGTTGTACGGAATGCGTGGCATCGAAGATCACGGGCACACCCATGGATCGCATCGTGACCAGGCCGGCGAAGTCGTTGACCAGCCTGCCATATCCGAAGAACGTGCCCCGTTCGCAGAGCAGCACGTCCCGGCAGCCGCCGGCGAGCAGCTTCGCCACGACGTGCTTCATGTCCGCCGGCGCGACGAACTGCCCCTTCTTGACGTTGATCGCCCGGCCCGTGGCCGCCGCAGCGAGGAGCAGGTCGGTCTGGCGGCAGAGAAAGGCCGGGATCTGCAGCAGGTCGCAGACCTGCCCCGCGGCCGTGGCCTGCTCGGGCAGGTGGACGTCGGTGGTGATCGGCAGCCCGGTGGCCGCCCGCACCCGCTCGAGCACGGCGAGGCCCTCGTCCAGGCCCAGGCCACGATAGGACGACACGCTCGTGCGGTTCGCCTTGTCGAAGGAGGCCTTGAAGACCACCCTGATCGGGAGGGCGACGGACAGCACGGCCAATGACTCGGCGATCCGCAGGCAGAGGCTTTCGTCGTCGATGACACACGGGCCGGCAATCACGAGCAGCGGGCGGCCAGGCCCACATTCATGGGGGCCGATCAGCGCTGGGAGTCTGGGGTTCACGACTGAAAGTCCTCGGCTGGAAAGATGATCCGGATCCGGCGGCACCCCGCGAGAGCAGCGGGGCCCGAGGCCCCTCCCGCTTGCGAGGAGAGCCGATTCCCAGGGGATCATACCGCCGCCGTCCACCTGGCGGGCAGCCCGTCGCAATCTGCCCGGGCTGCGCTGCATTCGGCAACAGGCGCGGCATTTCGCTGGAACGACGGTTGACGTTTCACGCTGCGACGGCCTGGGCTTCCCCGGAAAACTGCAGGGGCAAAACCGATGCAAGAGCTGTGAAATACCGGATCGATGATCAAGTCTGCAGAGATTTTCGCGATCACCATAGGTTTGGCACGCCGTCTGCATATCTGGGACCACCGCCGGGGAGCGATCTCCGGCCCCCATCGTCAATTTTTTGAAGTGGGGCCTCCGATCATCCCCGGTCGTACGGTCGCTTGCCCCTGACCCGTACGGCCAAGACAGGGTGCTCCTGTCGGGTCAGAGGCCCCACTTTTTCTTTTCCCCGTTCCCGATTCGCTGGTTTTTGGCCGGTGACCCTTGACTATCGGGGGCTCGGTGCGCTACTGTGCGGGATTCCGGGAGTCGAGGATTCCGCGCTCCGCGAGCGTGTTTTCCCGTCCGTTGCGCCAGCGTAGCTTCAATTGGCAGAGCACCGCATTCGTAATGCGGGGGTTGTGGGTTCGATTCCCACCGCTGGCTCTCCCGCCGGTTCGTGAAACCGGCTGAGAAATGCCTGCCTCACGAACGCCTGCTGCAAGCAGTTAGTCCGCCGCCTCCAGAAAGGTCCTCATGGTCGCCACCGCCAAGACCGCCACCGCCAGCCTCGACATCCGGGAACTCGTCACGGGAACGGGCCCCTTCGGTCCCACGGAGATTCGGGGGCTCACCCAGTCGCTCGCGGCCGACGCCTCCGCCCACCGCGACGTGCGGGCCGCCGTGCGTGAACTCGAACAGCTGACCGATCGCAGCCCGGCCGCGTCGGTCCGCCTGGGCGTGTGCCAGTATCTGCTGGGCCGCTACCGGGAGGCACTCGACACCCTGCGATCGGCCGACGGTGGAGCGCTCGCGCTCTACCACCAGGGGCTCTCGCACGCGGCGCTCGAGGCGTTCGACAAGGCCCGGGACGCCTTCGATGCGGCGAAGAAGTCCGGCTACGACGCGATCGCCTGCGGTGCCGCCGCGGCCGAGGCGGCACGCTCGGCCGGTCAACTGGACGAGGCGGCCAAGACGCTCGACGGACTGGCGGCCGGCAAGGACGGGGATGCCGCCGCCAAGTCGGCCGACTACTGGGCCGCTCGGGGCGGACTGCTGATGGACCGGGGGGCACCCGCGAGCGAGGTCGCCGCGGCATTCGAGAAGGCCATCGCCATCGATCCCGGTCACTCGCATGCCTTGTTCGCCCTCGGGATGCTCAACGATCGTGCGGGCAACGACGACGAGGCGAAGGCCTGCTACGAGCGGTCGCTCGAGCGGTATCCGGCGTCGCTGGGCGCCCTCCTCAATCTCGGCCTCATGCACGAGGACCGCAGCGACTTCGCCAAGGCGCAGCAGTGCTACCGCCGGATTCTCGAGGCCATTCCCGACCATCCGCGGGCGCGACTGTTTCTCAAGGACTCCGCGGCTGCCGGCGACCTGCGCACCGAAGAGCAGGAGCAGAAGCAGCGCGACCGAATCGAGCAGGTGATGAGCCTCCCGGTGAGCGACTTCGAACTCTCGGTGCGCAGCCGGAATTGCCTGCAAAAGATGGGCATCCACACGCTCGGCGACCTGGCCCGCACCAGCGAGGCGGAGATCCTGGCGAGCAAGAATTTCGGCGAGACGAGCCTCGTGGAAATCAAGGACATGCTCGCTTCCAAGGGGCTCTCGCTGGGACAGTTTGCGGCGCCCGCCCCCGTGGAAGAGGCGGAACCGGAGATGCAGGAGCCGTCGGCCGACGAGCAGGAACTGCTGTCGCAGTCGATCACCGAACTCAACCTCTCGGTCAGGGCGAGGAAGTGCACCACGAAGCTCGGCATCACCCTCATTTCCGAACTCGTCCGCCGGACGGCCGAAGACCTGATGGAATGCAAGAATTTCGGCGTGACCAGCCTCAACGAGGTGCGGGAAAAGCTCGCCGAGCGGGGCCTCAAGCTCCGGGGCGACTGAGCCAAATTCCCGGCCGAATTCAAAAAAACCACCCCTCCGGGGGGATATTTGTTTGCGTTTGCCGTGGGTTCCCGGTACCGTTGACTGACGCAGTTGGGATGCGCGGCTCGCGCGGAGGCCGCTTCCCGCTGGAATCTCCACGGGAAGAACCAACGGATGACGTCAGCCAGCCTGAAGGAAAAGCCGGTTCGTGACCTTGCCCGCCTCGCCAAGCAGCACGGCGTGGCCGGCTGGCACGCGATGCGGAAAGACCAGCTCATCCGGGCACTCGTCCGCAAGGCCAGGATGCGGCCCCCCGTCGCGGCCGCCTCGCGAAGCGACTCGGTGGCGGCCCGTTCCGTGGGCATCGGCGCCGGGGCGACCGGAGTGCCGCGGGCCGTGCCCCAGCCGCGGGATCCGGCGGTGGAGCAGCGGCTCCAGCAGGCACGCGAGCGGCTGCTCAAGGCCAAGAACCTGACCACGCCTCCGGAAGGCGGCCGATCGGCCCGTCCCGTGCGGGATCGCATGGTGCTGATGGCCAGGGGGCCCCACTGGCTTCATGTCTTCTGGGAACTCACCAGCCGCAGCATCGCCCGCGCGCAGGCGGCACTCGGCCAGGAATGGCACGGCGCCCGGCCGATCCTGCGGCTGATCCAACTGGAGAGCGGACTCAACGCCTCCCCGTCCGAACGCGTGGTGCGCGAGATTGCGGTGCACGGCGGGGTGAAAAACTGGTTCATCGACGTGCGGGAGCCCCATCGCTACCGCTGCGAGATCGGTTACGTGGCGACCTCCAGACGATTTCATGGCCTCGTGCGCAGCAACGCGGTCACCACCCCGGCCAGCACGCAGGGAGACACGCTCGACGCCCATTGGGGTGACATCGTCGACGACTGCGAGCGGATTTATGCGATGAGCGGCGGCTTTTCCGCCGAACAGTCGAGCACGGAACTGCAGGAACTCTTCGAGGAACGGCTGCGCCGGCCGATGGGGCCGCCCGCCGCCCGCTCGGGCGCCATGGACGACGAGGAGGGGGAGGAGGGCGTGCCTGCCTTTGAACTCGACGTCGACGCCGAGATGGTCGTCTACGGCGTCACGCAGCCCGGAGCCTATGTCACCTTGCAGGGCGAGCCGGTCAAGGTGCATGCTGACGGCACGTTCCGCGTGCGCGTGGAGATGCCCAACCGCAGGCAGGTGCTGCCGATCGTGGCGAGCACGGCCGACGGGGCCGCGAGGCAGACGGTGGTGATGGCTGTGGAACGCAACACCAAGTCGATGGGGCCGGCCGGTCGGGAGCAGCAGGAGTAGTGTGGCAGACTGGAGAGGCAGGCCGGTGGAGACGACCGGCGGAAGGAGCGTGCGGCGATACGTTTTCTGTCATGTTCGTGATGCGTCGATCCATGTCGGTGAGCTCTTAACGAGGCTCGTTGGGGGCCGATTGACGGCTCCGGTCGCGTGTACAGCCGAAGGCTTCCGGCCCGGCCAGGAGACTGGCCAGGCCTGGAAACACCGCTCGGATCACATGCCCCGGGACCCAGGCACCCCCGTCTGTTTTTAAAACGAGCTCTCCGCATCACACGCCGCCACGGCATTGCGGTGGAAAACGTATCGCCGCGGGCTGTCTTCACGCCGGGCTCGGGCATCCTGCCCGACCCGGCTTGGCGGGCCTCCGCCCGCTGGCACGAACACGGGCCTCCGGCCCACCATTTCTCCAGGCCTCAAAGCAACCCACTGTGCCAGGCCCGGAGGGCCGGGTCAGCACCAGCGGGCGGAGGCCCG
>JBIIYN010000315.1:0-4612 GCA_044346795.1 Pirellulales bacterium | reverse complement strand
CGCCGTCGTGCTGCCGGTGCTGCTTCTGCTCTACGACTGGTTTTTCACTCCGGCGGCCACACCGGCCGCATGGCGGGCGGATGTCCGCCGCCGCATCGGCTTCCACGCGGCCTGTTTCCTCACCTGGATCATCCTGGCGGCGGTCATGCTCGTGCAGGCCGGTAAATACCAGGAGTTCAACTCGACGAAGTGGTCGTCTTTCACCTACGCCCTGACGCAGCCGGGGGTGATCCTCCACTATGTGCGGCTGGCGATCCTGCCGGTGGGGCAATGCTTCGACCACAGCGGCTGGCCCGCGGTCGAGCGGCTCGAACCGGTGCAGCTGCCGGCCTACCTGGCGATCGCCGCGGTCGTGGGGCTTTCCCTGTTTGGCACCTTGAGGCGGCAGCCGTGGGCCTGGCTGGGCATGTTCTTCCTCGGCACGCTCGCGCCGACCTCGAGCGTGATGCCGGTCGAGGCGCTCGCCAACGAGCACCGCATGTATCTGCCGCTGGCCGCGGTGCTGGCGGCGGTCGTGCTCGGGGCGGCCGAACTGGGTTCCCGACCGGTTCGCAGGCCCTCGTCCGATCGGCTTCGCGGGGCCGCGAACGGCGCAGCCGCGCCCGGCCGGGCCGGCCTGATCGCGGCGGCCGCCGCCGCCCTCGTGCTCGTCGCGCTCACGCGGGCACGCAACGACGTCTACCGTTCCGGCACGGCCATCTGGGTGGATGTGCTCGACCACGACCCCGACAATTATCGGGCCCTCTGGCAATTGGCCGTCAAGCTCGACTGGCTCGGCAAGGAGCAGGACGCCTTCGCGATGGCCGACCGTGCCCTCGCCGGCAAGCCGACCTGCGAGGTCTACCCCGACCTCGCCCGTGCCAAGCTCTCGGCTGGCGACCCCGCGGCCGCGGAACGACGCTTCCGGCTGGGGCTCGAGCGGCGGCGGGCGGCGCTGCCGGCCGACGACCGGGCGGTTCTCTCCGCCACCGGCGACCTGGCCACGGCCCTGCGGCTCGCGGGCCGGGTGGAGGAGGCCGCCACCCTGAGCGGCGCCGCGATCGACGCCATGCGGCGGGTGCTGGGCGACGACGACACCATCACGCTCCGCGCCGAGCAGTTCATCGCCGAGGGCCTCGCCGACAAGGGCGACCATGCGGCGGCCGAAACGCTCGCCCGCGCGTCGCTCGACAGGGCCAGGCGGGCCCGCGCCGCCGGCGACCCGATCGTCGTCGCCGGGGCGATCAGCCTGGCGCGGGTGCTCGGCGCGGCCGGCAAGGCTGCCGCGGCCGCGGACGTCGTGACCCGCAGCCTCGACGATCTCGCCGGCCTGGGGCCGCGGCGGGAAGGCGACCGGCTCGTGCTCGAGGATCTGCGGGCCGAGAGTTTGGAGCACGCGGGACGGTTTGAAGAGGCGGAGCAGATCTACGCGCGGCTGGCGGAACAATACCGGGCCCGCCTGGGGGCCGACCATCCCGAGACCCGCGCCATGCACGCGAAGCGGGCGGCGGCCGCGGACCGCGGCCGACACCAAGCCGTCGGAAAACCCTATGATGAGCCGGGGCCGGCGGGTGGCATCCCGGCGACCCGCTGACTTTCCTTCCGTCGCGCCAAACTCCGACGGCAACCGGCCGGACGACCACGGCCGCACTGCTTCGCATGCTCTCTCCTCGTCAGTCCGTCCTCTGCGTCGCCGCCCTCACCGGCCTGGCCTATCTCGGCTCGTTCGGCGGTGACTTCGTCTTCGACGACGTCGTGGAGATCGCATCGAATCCCGCGCTCGACCAGCTCCTGCCGCCGTGGGAGGCGATGTTCCGGGGCCAAAACGCCCCGACGCGGCCGCTGCCCTATCTCTCGTTCGCCATCGACCGGGCGGTGTGGGGACCGGCCCCCTTCGGCTACCACGTGACGAACCTGCTGGTGCACATCGTCGCGGCCCTCGCCCTGTTCGACCTCGTGCGGCTCACGCTCCTCTCGCCACGGCTTCGCGATCACTGGGGCAGCCGGGCCGTGCCGCTCGCGCTCGTGATCGCCGGGCTCTGGGCCGTTCACCCGCTCCAGACCCAGGCGGTCACGTATGTCTATCAGCGGATCGAGTCGATGGCCGGCATGTTCTGCCTGCTTTCGCTGGCGGCTTTTGCCCGGGCGCTGGCGGCCGGCCGGTCGCGAACCTGGCTGGTGGCGAGCGTGGCCGCCTCCGCCGCGGCGATGGCCTGCAAGGAAAACGCCGTCGTCCTGCCGGTGCTCGTCGTCTGCTACGACTGGCTCTTTTCCCCTGCCGCTTCGTTCGCCGACTGGCGGGCCCGGGTCCGGGGGCACGGGCGGTTCTACCTCGCCCTGGCCCTCACGTGGCTCGTCCTTGCCGGCGTGCTGCTCTCGCAGGCGGGCGAATACCAGGAGTTATCGGCGGTCAAGCGGTCGCCACTTTCCTACGCGCTCACCCAGCCGGGGGTGATCCTGCACTACCTGCGGCTGGCCGTGCTGCCCCTGGGGCAGTGCCTCGACTACAGCGGCTGGCGGGCCGTGGAGCGGTTCGAGGCCGGCCAGTTGCCGGCCTACGCGGCGATCCTCGCGCTGGTGGCGGGCTCCACGTTCGGCCTGGTCCGGCGGCGGCCGTGGGCCTGGCTGGGCGTGTTTTTTCTGGGCACGCTCGCCCCGACCTCGAGCGTGATGCCGGTCGAGGCCTTCGTCAACGAGCACCGCATGTACCTGCCGCTGGCCGCTGTGGTGGCGGCGGTCGTGCTGGCCGCGAGCGAATGGGGGCCGCGGCTTGTGCGCCGGGTGACCCCCGGGCTCGATGCGGCGGCGGTCGGCCGCAGGGGCCTCGTCGCCGCCGCGATCGTGGCCGCCTGCCTCATCCTGCTCACGCACGCCCGCAACCGGCTCTATTGGTCGAAAGCCGCCATCTGGAAAGACGTGCTCGCCCACGATCCGGGCAACTACCGGGCGCTCTGGCAGATGGCCACGATGCTCGAGCGCGGCGGTGACGAGGCGGCCGCGTTCGCGGCGGCCGACCAGGCCCTCGACCGCAAGCCCTCCTGCGATGTCTATGGCTCGCTGGCCGGCATCCGGCTGGCCGCCGGCGACCATGAGGGGGCGGAGCGGCGGTGCCGCCGCGGCCTCGAACGCCAGCGGGCGGCCCTGCCCGCCGACGACCGTGCCGTGCTCTGCACGACCGGCGACCTCGCCACGGCCCTCTGGCTGCAGGGAAAGTCGAGTGAAGCGGAGGAACTGGCCGCTGGCTCGATCGACGCCATGCGGCGGGTGCTCGGTGCGGATCATGCCGTCACGCTGCGGGCGGAGCAGTTCATCGCCGAGGGACTCGCCAAGCGGGGCGAGCACGCCCGGGCGCAAGCCCTCGCCCGGCAGGCGCTCGCCCGGGCCCGCGGGGCGAAGGGGGCGGGTGATCCGGTGGCGATCAACGCGGCGATCACGCTGGCCCGGGCGCTCGATGCCGGCGGCGACCCGGCGGCCGCCGAGCGGCTCGTGCGGCAATCGCTCGACGAGGTCATCCGCCTGGCGCCGCGGCGGCAGAGCGAGCGGCTCCTGCTCGAGGCGAAGTGGGCGGAGTTTCTGGAGAAGAGCGGGCGGATCGACGATGCGGTGGCGGTGCGGCGCCGGGTCGTCGACACGACCGAGCGGCTCCATGGCCGCGAGAGCGTGCTCACGGCCACCGCGCTCAACAAGCACGCGCTGGCCGTGGCGGCCCAGGCGTCGGCCCGGGGCGATCACGCCACGGCGGCGGCCATCTACTCCCGGGTGCATGCGGTCTATCGCGACGGCCTCGGGCCCGACCATGCCGACACGCGGGCCGTCGCCGCGAAACTGCAGGCCGCCCAGGCACTGGCCACGCGTGCGGCCACCCCGTAATGCCAAGGCGGCGGGCTTGAGGGGCGGGACGGAATGGTGCGTGGGTTGTGGACCCGCCCCCCGGGTTTCCACCCGGGGCTTTTATCGGCCGCAGCGTTGTCGACGGTCGCGCCAGGTTCGAATAAAAGCCCGGAGCGAGCCCGGAGCGGAAGCGACAGGACGGCGAACCGCCGACCATTCCGCACGGCTCCCGCATGACTGCTGCCGCCAAATGAAAAACCGCGGCCGGGATTGCTCCCGGCCGCGGCCTTTGGATTCCACTTGGTGATTCTACTCGTCCAAGCTACGAGGCTACGTGATCAAGCTCACGGCAGATCTGCGACCGTCTCGCCGCTGCTGCGGGTGTAGATGGCGCCCAAAACCGCAGGGGCCACATCGGCCACAATGGCAGATGTGTGGCCGTCGCCATAGCAATGGAGCACCAGGTTGCCCGTGTGGAAGCTACCCAGCCCCTGCGCCGCCGTAGACGAGTAGAAAGCCCCCGTCGTGCCGGGCGTCGAGTTCACATTGCGGCCCATGACCTTCGTGATGTTTACCGGGGTCCCGGCAACGGGGGTCTCGGCAGTTACCGATGGCGTGATCCACGACGTCTCGCCGCGCAACCACGCGAACTCGGCGGTGTCGCCGCAGACTTCGCCAATCATGACCGTCTTCGACAGGCCATCCGACGACTGCCGCAGGTCGATGCCGCTATACGACGTGTTGCCGCGACGCGTTGGCTCATTCGTCCAGATCTGCTTCGTCAGCAGGCCGCCGCCGGCCG
>JBIIYN010000314.1:0-4628 GCA_044346795.1 Pirellulales bacterium | reverse complement strand
GTCGGCTCGAGGTGCATCCGCAGGCCCGGTCCGGCGTTCACCTCGATCACCACGCCGCGCTGCGATTCCAGCGACTGCGTGATGTCGGCGGTGACGATGTCGATGCCCGCCACGTCGAGGCCCACGATCCGGGCCGCCTCGACGGCCCGGGCCGCCACCTCCGGATGCACGACGTCGGTCACGTCCTCGCTCGTCCCGCCCGTGCTCAAGTTCGCGTTCTGTCGCAACAGCACCGTGCGGCCGACCGCGGGCACGCTCTCCGGAGAAAGCCCCTGCTCCGCCAGCACGGCCAGCGCCACCTCGTCGATCCGCACCGGGCTCAGCGCGCCGGCGTGGTCGCAGCAGCGGCGGGGATCCTCGTTCACGCGCTCGACCAATCGCCGCACGGTCGAGTCGCCGTCGCCGACGACCGTCGGCGGATGCCGCCGCGCGGCCGCCACGACCTTGCCGCCCACGACGAGCACGCGGTAGTCGCCGCCGGCCACGAACCGCTCGACCACGATGTTCGACTCCTCTTCGCGGGCGACGCTCCAGGCCCTCTCCACCTCCTCGCGGGTGGAGAGGTCGACCGACACGCCCCGTCCCTGGTTGCCGTAGCGGGGCTTCACCACCACCGGCGCGCCGATCTCCTCGGCGACGGCCCAGGCGTCGGCCGCGTCGACGACCGGCCGCCCTTCCGGCACCGGAATGCCGGCCTCGGCGAGCAGCGTGCGGGTGAGCTCCTTGTCCTGCGCGATCGACTCCGCCACCGCTCCGGTGCGATCGGTTTCGGCGGCGATGATCCGCCGCTGCTTGGCCCCGATTCCCAAGCGCACGAGCGATCCGTCGGTGAGCCGCCGCGCCGGAATCCCCCGGGCCACCGCGGCGTCGACGATCGACCGCGTGCTCGGCCCCAGTTGCACGTCGAGCAGCACCTTCCGCAGCCGCCCGGTCTCGGAGGCCACGTCGAAGTCCGTGCCGTCGATGGCCGCCATCAGGAGCCGATGGGCCGCGTGCAGGCACTCGATCGCGAACTTCTCCTCCTTGTACTCGATCACCACCCTGTAGACGCCGCGGGTCTTCGCCTCGCGGGCCCGGCCGTAACCCACTGGCGTTCCCGAGAGGGTCTGCAGTTCGAGCGTGACGTGCTCGAGCACGTGGCCCATCCAGGTGCCGGTCCGCAGCCGCTCGAAGAAGCCGCCGCGCTCGCCGATCGAGCAGCGGTGCTCGATCATCGACGGCAGCCAGGCCATGATCCGCTCGTTGAAACCGGGGATCGCGTGGGAGGGGAAATCCTCGAGCTTCCCCAGATCGACCCAGGCCTCGAGGACGGGAAACGACGCCCACTGGTTCGGACCGCGCAGAACCTTGAGCGTAAGGAGCTGCAACTCGCGGGAAGTGATCTCCATGATGGCTGGTCTTGTGTGCTCTCTAGCCCCGTCGCAGACGCGTGCGCGGGCTCGGGTGGTGTGCGCCTCTTCCAGCCGCCGGACGTTCCGGGGGACATGTCAGGACAGAGCGGGCACGGATCACGGTGCAACCGACAGGGCGCGTCGCCCCGACGGTCGGATGATCTGCGGGTCGCCGTTCAAGCGGCGACATCCGCGCCAACGGCGGAATGCCCGGCATCAGGGCGGCCAGCAGTCCGGGGCCGCGGGAGAAGTGCCTCTGGCGAACACGAAGTTCGCAGGCAGGCTTTTGAACAACCGGGGAGAAGGTTTCCCTACCAACAACCGACAGGCCGAAGTGGCCATGGAATGGCTGATGTCCCAAGCCACGAGGCCGGATGCCACCGCCGCACGCCACACGGACGCGCGTTCGCTTGCGGTTGCCGTTCCTCGCAGCACCATGAATCCAACCAGCCTGCCGACCGGCTGCACGCCGACCGGCGGGCCGCCGTGATCCGGTGCGTGAACGGCTGGAGCAGCCGCCGCACACCTTCGCACGACGTGGAGAAAAGTCTACGCTCTCTTGCAAGGAGTGCGAAACCTTTTTCAAAAAAACTGGAGGGATGCATCTCTCGTGCCGAACGCGCGGCGATTTCGGAGCCACCCGCCCGAGTGTCGCCAAACAGGCCCGAGTGGAGGCACAGCGGGACAGTTCTCGACCCGCGATCAGCGACGCGTGCATTGAAGGGATGACAACTCGCAGAGCGAAACAGCGAGCAGGCGACCGGCGGGATGGTATTTTTTTCACGGTTGGCCGGCGGAGGCACTGCTCCCGCCGGCATTCATACGGACTCAAATGACACGTTAATCTAGGGATGTTCGGCAAGCCACGCAAGATTCTGTTGAATCCCGGCCAGGTCCCCACCAGCCTGCTCTGAAATAACCTGCTTTCAAGAAAATAACGGCCGCGGCGGCCCTCCTTCCCCTATTATCCGCACCATTCAGCCGGGGTTTTCCCCGAGCTAAGCCCCCCAATCGCGGCTTTTCCCGCTCGTTCCGCCATGGCTTCCTCTCCGCCCATCCCGACGAAGAAAACCGCCGCCACCTCCGAAGCCAGTCTGGCGATGGACCGGTTTGCACTCGAACCGGGTGAAAAGGTGGTGGCCTCCTGCCGGTTCGACCTCGATGCCCACCTACGGTTCACGGATGGACAGATCCTGCTCACCGACCGCCGGGTGATCGCCGACGCCCCCGCCTCGGCCGATGGCGAACCCGACTCGGCCGGCAGCATCCGGGCGTGGCCGCTCGATCCCACGAGCGGCATCGACGTCCACCTGCGTTCGGCCGTGGGCCGCATCGAACTGTCGCAGCAGGGCCGCGTGGTGGCCCGCTGGCTCTTCACGCCGGCTCGCGCCAAGAGCGTGCATGCCCTGGAAGACGCCTTCGACGCCCGCGTCCACGGGCAGACAGCCCAGGCGCGGAGCGGCGACGCGGCCCCCGCCGAGGCCGAGGAGGCGAGTTCGCCGACCGCACCATCGGGTGGCAAGGCCCTCGAGGACGACGAGCCTCCCGTGGCCGGCGGCGCGGGCACCTCGTGGCGGGCGCTTCTGCGCGTGCTGGCCTTCGCCCGCCCCCATGCCAGGATGGCGCTCCTCGGCGTCTTCCTCACGCTGGCGAGCACGGTCGCGGCGCTCGTGCCGCCCTATCTCACGATGCCCCTCGTCGACCAGGTGCTCATCCCCAGGCAGGCCGGCGCGCCGATCCCCTTCGCGCACGTCTGGTGGTATCTGGGTGGCCTGGCCCTCGCGGCCGTCGCCGCGTGGCTGTTGTCGTGGGCCCGTTCCTGGACGCTGGCCTGGGTGAGCGAGCGGATCGCGGCCGACCTGCGGGTGAAGACCTACGCCCACATGCAGACGCTCTCGCTCGACTTCTTCTCCGGCAAGCGGACGGGCGACCTGATGTCGCGGGTGGGCAACGACACCGACCGGATCAACATCTTCCTGTCGGTGAACGTGATCGAGTTCGCCTCCAACGTGATGCTCGTGCTCCTGACGGCGGTCGTGCTCATCTGGATCAACCCGTGGCTGGCACTCGTGACGCTCGCCCCCTTTCCGCTCGTGGTCTGGCTCGTCTACGCGGTGCGGACCGGGCTGCGCCGGGGATTCGCGCGGGCGAGCGTGGCCTGGGCCGACATGACCAGCGTGCTGGCCGACACGATACCCGGCATCCGCGTGGTGAAGGCCTTCGCGCAGGAGTCCCGCGAGGTGGGCCGGTTCGTCGCGGCCAACGACCGCGTGCTCGACGCCAACGACCGGGTGAACGTCGTCTGGGCGTTCTTCGGGCCGCTCGTGAGCCTGTTCAGCGAGATCGGCCTGCTCGTCGTCTGGGCGGCCGGCGCGTGGATGGTGTTCTCGGGATCGGTGACCGTCGGCATGCTGACGGCGTTCCTCACCTACATCTCGCGGTTCTACGGCCGGATCGAATCGATGATCCACATGGTGCCCGCCACGCAGCGGGCCGCCACGAGCGCCCAGCGGATCTTCGACATCCTCGACTGCCAGCCGACGGTCGCCGAGGCGGCCCGACCGATCCATCCGGGACGGGTGCGCGGGCGGATCGAGATCTCGAACGTCCACTTCCGCTATGGCGCCCGGGAGATCCTCCACGGCATCGATCTGACGATCGAGCCGGGCGAGATGATCGGGCTGGTCGGCACGAGCGGTTCGGGCAAGTCGACGCTCGCCAACCTCGTCTGCCGCTTCTACGACCCGTCGAGCGGCACGATCAAGGTGGACGGCCACGACCTCCGCGACCTCTCGATCACCGACTACCGCCGCAACCTCGGCTGCGTGCTGCAGGAGCCGTTTCTCTTCTTCGGCACGATCGCCGAGAACATCGCCTACGGCTGCCCCTCCGACGCGACGGCCGACGCCGACGCCCTGCGCCGCCGGATCGTGGCGGCCGCCCGGGCTGCCGGCGCGCACGAATTCATCCTCGCCCAGCCGCTGGCCTACGACTCGCGGGTGGGCGAACGCGGCGGCTCGCTTTCCGGCGGCGAACGCCAGCGGCTCTCCATCGCCCGCGCCCTGCTCGTCGATCCGCGGATCCTCGTGCTCGACGAGGCCACCTCGGCGGTCGACGCGGAGACGGAGGTGATCATCCAGGCGGCGATCGACCGACTGGTGGCGGGCCGCACCACCATCGCGATCGCCCACCGCCTATCCACGCTCCGCCGGGCCAACCGCCTCGTGGTGCTCGACC
>JBIIYN010000313.1:0-4630 GCA_044346795.1 Pirellulales bacterium | reverse complement strand
CGGGACTTTCCTGGGCCCGTCCCGTCGCTTCCGCTCCGGGCTTTTATTCCACCGTGCCGCACCTCCGCCGGTCGCGCCACCATCGAATCCGCGGCACCGTGCCGCACCTCCGCCGGTCGCGCCACCCTCGAATAAAAGCCCCGGGTGGAAACCCGGGGACGGGTCCAAAACCAACCCCACCACTCCGTGAAACCCGTCACCCCAGGGCCGGAGGCCCGGGTCAGCACCAGCGGGCGGAGGCCCGCCAAGCCGGGGCGGGCACGATGCCCGAGCCCGGCGTGAAGTGGAAACCCGGGGACGGGTCCAAAACCATCCCGCCATTCTGCCACGCTCTCGCTCCGGGCTTTCGCTCCTTCGTCACACGAGCGCCGCGAGCGTGTCGCGAAACCGCTCGAACGACAGCGCGTCGGCCGCCCACCGTCGCCCGGCGTCCCCCGCCGCGGCCAGCGTCGCGGCGGACGCGGTCGCACACTCTCGAATCGCGGCTTCCGCCGTCACGCGGGAATCGTCGCCGAGCAGCCAGCCACAGGCGAAACGCCCATCTCGCGAAGGCATCTCGTGGGCGAGATCGTGCCCCGGCGAAAGAATCACCGGCAGCCCGTGGGCCAGCGCCTCCGCCGCCGCATACCCGAAGTTCTCCTGAAACGACAGCGAGAGAAACGCGTCGCTCGCCAGCAGCGCCTCCGACACGCCGTCGCGAGCCAGCGGCCCGACGAGGTGCACGCGCCCGCGGCACGCGGCCGGCACGGTGGCGAGCACGTCCGCCTGCGTCAGGTCGCCATCCATGCCCACCATCGCGAGGTGGCAGGTCTCCGGTGCGGCCGCACAAAATGCCCGCACCGTCTCGACCGGCCGCTTCACGGCATGCAGCCGGCCCACGAAGAGCAGCAGACGCGCCGCCTCCGGAATATTGTGCCGACCGCGAAAACCTGCTCTTGCCGCGGAGCGGCCATCCAGCCGCGGCAACTCCACCGGCCAGTGCACGACGACGGCCCGCTCTTCCGGAATCCACGGCAGCGACTTCTCGAGGCTGCGCTGCGACGAAAACACGATCCGTTCGGCGTTGGCGAGGAACGCACGGCCGTGCCATTCGAGCCAGAGCCGCTTGACGAGCCCGCGGTGCGCGAGCCCCCACGGGTCGAGGCAGCCGTGCGGCACCGCCCAGTAGCGCCGGCCATGCTCCCCCGCCCACCGCCGCGCCCAGGCCGCATGCCCGCGAAAGAGCGAGTGCACGACGAGCAGGTCGGCATCGGCGACAGCGGCATCCGCCTGGCGGGCGACCGACGCCGACACCACCCGGCAGTCGCGGGCAAGCCACCCGTCGCCGCAGCCGAGGCGGCGGACGGACACGCCCTCCTCGACGCTCTCGCGCGGGGCCCGCCCGTCGTCGAACGACAGCACCGGCGCCGAGAGCGCCCGGGAAAAATCCTGCACCGAACGGTGCAGGCCGCCGTAGGCGGGGTCGTGCGTCAGGCAGACATTGCAGATCCGCATCACGCCCCCGCACTGGCCACGCAGGCACGCGTGGCATGGCGACGTCAGGCCCGCTTGCCGGAGGCGGCGTCGCCCTCGATCAGAAACGCGCGGCCGACGAGCCCAGCCACCGCGGCGCCGGCCAGCGGCCCGGCCACATACATCCAGAGCGTCGAGAAATCGAGCATCGCGATGGCCGAGGCCAGCGCCCGGGCGGGGTTCATCGCGGCGCCCGTGAAGGCCATGCCGGCCAGCGCCGCCGCCGCGACCGCAAGCCCGATCGGCACCGCCGACGCGGCCCCGAGCTTGCCGCCGAACACGCAGCCCAGAAACGCGGCCGACCAGACGAGCGTGAGCAGCCCCTCGACCACCACCGTCTTGACCGCGTCGGTTCGCGTCAGGCTGCCCACCGGCATGCCCATCGCCGTGCCCGCGCCCGCGAGCAGCCACAGGACGAAGAGACTCGCACAAAACGCCCCCACCAGTTGGCCCACGAGGCAGGCGAGCACCCGCAGGACGGAGCCTCGCCCCGTGGCGAAGATCGCGAGCGTGACGGCGGGATTGAGATGCACCTGACCGACGGCGGCGCAGGCGTGCATCGCCGCCGCCACGCCGAGGCCATACCCCGCGGCCGCGAACAGCCGGCCGGCATCGCCCGGGGCCGTGCCCGCCATCGCCAGGATGGCGGTCGTGCAGAGCAAAAACGTGCCGAACAGTTCGGCGAGAAGACGCTTGAGATGTTCCATCACGCGGGCTTTCGGAAAGGGCTGGAATTGTCGGTGACTCCGGCGGCGGGAGTCAAGGTTGACGCAGCGAACCGGCAGCGGCTGTGAGGCATCGTCATGGCAGCCAATCGCCGAGCGACTCCACGTGGGCCGCGGAGCCGTCACGCAACCAGCCGTCGAGCTGCGCGATGTCCTTGAGCTGTTGGCCGCGCAGCCGCGGCACCACGACGAACCGGCTGCCGATCTCGGGCAGCGCCGTCATGTCGCCCCACAGCTTCTCGAACTGCGCCACGGGAAACACGTCTTCCTGCCCGTGGCCCCACCGCTTCTTCACGTCCTTCAGCGTCACGTAGGTCGGCATCCTCGCGGCCAGCGTGCGGATGCCCGCGGCCACCTTCGCCTCGCTGCCGAGATCCGCCCGCACCAGCCCGAAGGCGGCGAGCAGCTGATCGACGTCGATCCAGGTGGAAAGCGTGTTGTAGAACCGCAGTCGGAATTCGTCGTCCTCGCGGGGCATCGCCAGACCCTCCACGATCCGCGGCCGGCCGTTCACGCGGGCCAGCCCGCCGCCGCGATCCTCGATCCGTCGCGGGATCATCTCGAAGGTGAGGCATGAGCCGCCGGCGATGTGCCTGCCGAGCAGGGCGGGATCGAGATCGGCGCCGACGGTGTCGATGTTGTGCAGGAACAGCCAGCGGAGCTGCGGCCGCTCGCGGAGCAGCCGCTCGAGCACGCCGTTGCGGAGCAGGTTGGCCACCTCGAACCAGTGCCCGACCGGATGGAGGCACTGGCCCGGCGCGTTGTCGGTGTAGTCCTCCCCCTCGCCCGCCTGCTCGGCCCAGGCGATGAGCGCCGCGTGGAGGCTGTCGCGGACCTTCTGCTTCTGCTCGTCGAGCACCTGGTGGGACAGCTCCTCCCAGGCGAACCGCAGGTCGCGGGCCATGGGGATCAGCCGCAGGCCCACGGCCTTCCCCGGCGAGAGCACCGCCTCGACCCCGGCCGTGTCGAGGCCGAACGACTCGATCTGCCGGTGCGTGAGATAGCTCGTGGTGATCACGTGCGGCACCGGCACACGCGAGAGCCGGCTCGTCCGCCGCGACTTCGCGAGATGCACGTCGAGAAACGTGCGATGCCGCCCCGCGAGCTTGCAGAACGGATGGAGCGCCTTCACCACGCCCGCCCCCTGCGTCCAGCGGCTGCCCACGCCCGCGGCCATCGTCACCACCGCCGCCTCGCCCCGCCCCAGCGCCTCGGTGCCGAGCCGCCGCAGCGACTCGTCCCCGGCATCCTCGTCGGCGAAGGCCACGTCGCCGTCGTGCACGTCGTCGATCGTCGTCGCGGCCGGCAGACGATTCTGGGCCAGCCCGATCCGGCCGGCCCGCAGGTCGGTGCGGATCTGCTCGTGCTGGACGGCGTCGAACCCGAGATCGGCCAGAAGCGACCGCAACTCATGCGCGTTGCTGCGGCCCGAGTCACCCCGCGGAAAGAGCCGGTCGAAGAGGGTGTCGACCATGCCGGCCAGTTCAGGCCGCGTGCGACAGGCGGCGGCGAAGGCGTCGAGTTCGGCGCGGCGCGAGGCCGGCAGCGCCTGCCGGTCGGCCCTGAGCAGTTCGGGCACGGTGAGGGCGTAGTAGGCCGCGGGCATGAGGGCGGCGGTGTCGTCGAGCAGGTCGCACCACGTGCCCCGCTCGTTCACCGCGAAGTCGTAGACCACCGGCTCCATCGCGAACGGCAGGGCGTGCTGCAGCTCCCGCTTGGCGGCGGCCATGATCTCGCCCAACGCCTGCTGCGCCGCGGCCTTCACGTGCGGGGCCACGATGAATCCCATCCCGCCGCCCGACATGCCGCCGAGCATCCAGAAGCCCCAGAAGTCGTCGCCGAACCGCTCCCGCACGCGGCGGATGATCGTCTCGGTGTAGAGGTTCGTGGCGGCGGGGATGATCGTCTGGATGGGGCCGGTGAAGTTGCGGCCCGTGGCGGCGCCGATGCGGCGCATGTCGCCCGCCTCGACGGCCGCGATGATCTCGTCGAGCACGCCGGCCGCCTCCTGCCGCGCCCGCCACTCGGCAGCCGACCGCAGCAGGTATTTCTCGGTCACCATCTCGAGGATCGGGCCGACATTTTGTGCCATGCCGCCATGCACGAGCACGAGCGAGTCCTGGAGCGTGGAGCCGACGCGGACGGGCTCGTGCGCGGGCAGGAGCCGGCCGCGGCTCGTGCCGTGCTCCGGATCGTGTTCCGTCGCCACCACGCCGCGGATCAGCTTCGCCGCCGGCCAGACGCCGCCGGAATCCTGCCAGCCCCCACCGCTTCCCCCGAGCCATTCGCCGAGGATCGCCCGCGCGGCCACGAGCCGGCGCTCCGCCTCGGTGAGCTGGCCCGTGAGCGATCGCGCCTGGCCGGTGGCCCGCATGCAGACCGCGATGAGCGCG
>JBIIYN010000312.1:0-4651 GCA_044346795.1 Pirellulales bacterium | reverse complement strand
CGGCCACCCTTCGATCGTCCCCCCTGTCGTAAAAGAGCCCTGGTACTGGTCGCATCATTATGATCACGGAACGACATGGTACCAGTCGCTGTTTCCACGTCTGCCGGTCGACTCTGGCCTGATAACGGGCGAAGGGTCGGTGGCCTACCTGACCAGCCCCGACGCGCCGGCCCGCGTGCACGAGAAACTTCCCGAAGTCAAGTTGATCGTGCTGCTCCGCGAGCCGGTCGCGCGAGCGTATTCCGAGTACTGGATGCATGTTCGAAGAGGAGAGCAGGGGGCTTCCTTCGAAGAGGTTATCGCCGGGGAACTGGCCAAATGGCCAGTTTGCCCACTCGATGACAACGCGGCACAGGACGGAAGATTCCCAGGCAGCTATCTGCGTGACAGCGCGGCGCTGCCCCATCTGAAACGATGGCGGGCCCATTTTCCGCCGGAACAACTGCTCATTCTGCGCAACGAACAAATGGCGCAGGACCTGCCCGCGGTGATGCACCGCGTGTGCCGATTCATCGGCGTGCCCCCCTTCGTGCCACAAGACCGCCGCCGTCACGGCGAGGGCCACTATCCACCGATGGCCGGCGACCTGAAGGAAAAACTGCGCGACTGGTTCACGCCACATCAGCGGGTACTCGAACAGTTCCTCGCCAGTCTGCCTGAGGCACGACCATGAACGACTCGTCGCCGGACAACGTCACGATCAATCGCACGGCCGAGCGGCAGCGGGCCATGGGCCACCGGGCCATGGCCCTCGGATGGCTCAAGCGAGGCCGCGTCAAACAGGCGATTCAAGGCCTGCAGAAAGCGATCGAGCTGGATCCCTTGCTCTTGGAAGCCGTGCTCGAACTCTGCCGCGTGCTCCAGCACCTCCGCCGGTGGGACGACCTCGCCGCTCTGTGCCACCAGGCTCTGCAGGTGCATCTGGCAACCCCGGAACTCCACAAAACCCTGATCACGGCCCTCGAGGAAAAAGGCTCGCTCGACGATGCCTTCGCACACTACGAACTGGTGCGTCGTGATCAGCGGTGCATGGCGATCACTCCTGATGAGATTCTCTGCTGCCTCGTGGCCCGCAACGAGCGGCCCAGGCTCTCGTACCTCCTGGGCTACTACCGACGCCTCGGCGTTGACCGCTTCCTCGTCTGCGACAATGGCTCGGACGATGGCAGCGTGGAGTGGCTGCTCGGACAGCCCGACGTCCACGTGTGGACGTCTGATCTGTCGTTCAAACAGGCCAACTTCGGCTCGGCCTGGTTCGAATTGCTTCTGCGGCGGCATGGCGTCGGGCATTGGTGCCTGACGATCGACGCCGACGAGTTCCTCTATTTCGACGGGGCACCGCAGCGGACGCTCAAACAGTTCTGTCGCGATCTCGCACGACGGGGCAAGCAGGCCGCGACGGGCATGATGCTGGACCTCTACAGCGACCGCCCGATCTGCGAGACACTCTACCGCGACGGCGATGATCCGCTGGACCACTGCCACTTTTTCGACCGCAAGGCATGGCACGAGAAGATCGTCGATGGCAGCGAGTACCGCAATCAAAACACGTTCTGGGGGGGCGTGCGCCAGCGGGTGTTCCCAGCCGACCACGGCTACTTCCTCAGCAAGTGCGTCCTGCTGCGATACCAGCCCGACGTCGTGCTGACCTCCGGCCAGCACCTCACGAACATTTCCGGCGAACGGCTGGCCAAAGAGGAAATCTGCGTCCTGCACTTCAAGTTTTTCGCCAGCTTCTCCGACTACGCGAGGCAGGAGGCCGATCGCGAAATCCACGCAATGGGCGGAGCCGAATACAAGACCTACCACCGCAAACTCTCGGAAGACGATCGACTCACGCTGTACGATCCGGCACACTCCGTGCGGTTCGAAGATGCCGGGCAGCTCCAGGCGTTGGAAATCCTCTCCCCCGAACCCATCATCCCCACACCACATGTGCCGACGATTCCCACCCGACCGGTGTCGGCCGAACCACCACCGTTCTGGTCGGTGATGGTGACAGTCTACGATCGCCCGCACAACGTGGAGCGCGTGCTCGCCAGCGTCCTCGCGCAGGCCGATCCGCAGATGCAGATCGCCGTCGTCTGCGATCACCGCGATCCGGAGACGCAGCAGCGGATCGCCGCCGAGACCGCCAGGGTGGGTGGAGAACGGGTGGAATTCCACCCGCAGCCAGCGGCGCTCGGCCACCCTTGGATCTTCAACCGCTGCATCGAACTGGCCCGTGGCAGATGGGTTCACATCCTGCACGACGACGATTGGGTCGAGCCCGGTTACTACCGCGAACTTCAGGCAGGCATCAAAGCGGAGCCCTCCGCGGGAGCGGCGTTCTGCCAGCACAGCATCATCGAACACGGCCCGCAGGAGCCGACCACATGGCATTCCTGGGTGGAACGCGAGACTCCGGGGCTCGTGGCCGACTGGCTCGAGCGAATCGCGCTGGAATGCCGTGTACAGTTTTCCGCGATGGCGGTGCGAAGGGACGTCTACGAAGCCGTCGGCGGCTTCTGCCCGGACGCCGCATCCGCCTTCGACTGGGAGATGTGGGCGCGGATCGCCGCCCGATACCCGGTCTACTACGTGCCCGAGACGTTGGTCGGGGTGGGCCGCGACGACACCGCCGAGTCCTCGCGGTTGATGCGCTCGGGCGAACAGGTGCAGCACGCCTTCCAGGCCATCGACGTCATGTCGCGGCATCTGCCGCCGCAGGTGGCCGGGAGACTCGAGCAAAAGGCCCGCGACCGCATCGCCGGCTATGCCCTGGAAATCGCGCAGCAGTACCTCGAGCGAGGCGATGCCTCCGCGGCGCTGGCGAATCTGCGGTCCGCCCTTCTGGGCCGCCCGTCGCCGCGGACGTGGCAGCGGTTGGCCGACGTCCTGAGGGGTGAGCACCATGCATTCCAAGGCTGAAGCCGATCCCGTCGCTGCGCTGCTGCTTATGGCCCAGGCATGGTTGGCCCGCGGCAAGAGTCAGGCAGCCGCCGGCCATCTCGATGAGGCGTTGCGCCGCGCTCCGGAGAGCCCCGCAGTTCATCGCCAGTGGGCCTATCTGAAACTTTTCGCGGAGGATTTCGGTGCGGCGGCGGCACACATGGCTGAGGCCGCGAGGCTGGATCGAGCCAACACCGTTCTTGGACAGGAGGCAACGCTCATCGGTGAACTGGCCGGACTGCCCCCGGCGCCCGCCGACCTGCCAGCGAGTGTCGGCGGGCGGCTGAGATTCCCCGCCCGCTACCTGCGCGATCACCACCGCAGCGGCTGGCGGCCGGCCATGGAGGCCATCTATCCGCTGCATCACCCCGAAGGGATCCGCTTCGAATCGTTTCTCGACGAGATCTTCGCCGTCGAGCATCCCCGCCCCGGAATCCGATCCGGCCCGGAATTATTGGCGGCACTGCAGCGGCCACGCTGGGCCGACCGCATCACCTCGGAGGAACGACACGTCGTCCCCATCCGCGAGCCATGGGTCGGATTCCTTCACAACCCCTGCGGCATGCCCCCGTGGTTCTACGCCGATCACGCGCCGGAGTTCGTCTTCGCCAAGTCGATTTGGCGCGACAGCATGCCCGCCTGCGTCGGGCTGTTCACCCTGTCGGAACACATGGCCGAGTGGCTCCGCCGGGCGACCGGAAAACCTGTCAGTGTCGCCTACCTGCCCAGTGAAATCCCGGAGACGACCTTCGACTTCGATGCCTTCCTCGCCAGTCCGGAGAAGCGCGTGATCCAGATCGGATGGTGGCTGCGTCGCCAAACCGCGATCGATCACCTGCCCCTGCCCCCAGACAATGCCCTCGGCTATCGCAAACTGCGACTGGTTCCAGGGTTTGCCTCCAACTCGGGGGAGCAGATCGAGGCGATGCGGGCCCGGGAGTTCGAGCGTCATGGCATGCCGCCGGTCGACGCTGGAGCGGTTGAACCGATGGCGCACGTGTCGAACGAGCGGTACGACCGGCTGCTTTCCGGCAACATCGCCTTCATTCAATTGGAGGCGGCCAACGCGAACAACGCCGTCGTCGAATGCCTGGCCCGCGGCACGCCGCTGCTGGTGAACCGACTGCCGGCCGTCGAAGAGTATCTCGGCCGCGACTACCCTCTCTATTACGAGAATCTTCAGGACGCGGCCGCACAGGCCTTGGACCTCGGACGCCTGCGGGCAGCGCATCAGCACCTGCTGACCTGCGATCATCGCAGCCGATTGCACCCCGACGTCTTTCGCCGGGCCGTCGAGGAGAGCGAGGTCTACCAGCGTCTATGACCCGGCTCCTCTTCTACAGCGATCGCACGGGCGTGTACGGTGCCGAACGGATCAATCAGCAATTGGCCCTGGCTTTTCAGTCTGCCGGCTTTCGTGTCGCCGTCGCGCAGCCTCCCGGTGACAATCCGTTGACGCAGGCCATGGAAAGGGCTGGCATCGTCCGGTACGACCTGCCCGTCGAGAATCCCTACGACTGGCAGCACCCGGCCGAGAGTCTCACCAACCCGCGGGCTGCCGAAGCCTGCTTCGCGGCCATCGCACCCGACCTCGTCATCTTCGGTGATGGGTTCCCGTTCGCAAGCCTCGCGGCCAAGCACGCCGCCATCGACGCCGACATCCCCTTCCTGTCTCTCGTTCACCTGGTGAACCCCAAATGGGAACGGGAATTCGCCCCAT
>JBIIYN010000311.1:0-4655 GCA_044346795.1 Pirellulales bacterium | reverse complement strand
CGGCCGACATCGTGGTGACGACCGATCCGCCGCAGACTCACCTGGCGGCCGAGGACCAGCAGGTGATCCTGGAGCCGGCCCGGCAGTTGGCCGAGGGCGTGGGGATCGGTGCCGCGTTCAAGCGACTCGAGGGAGAATACGTCCTCGACGGCGGCGCGAGGGCGTTTCTCTACCGCCGCACGAGGCCGGTGACCGCGGAGGAGGTGGGCGAACTCTCGGCCATACTCGAGCGGCGCTATCCCGACAGGCCGTACATTTTCGAATACCAGGGCGAAATCCAGCCTCCCGCCCCACCACAATGAATCAACACGCTCGCCATTCCCCCCGCCCCGTTCCATCCCCGGCCAACCGGGCCAGCCCGTCGCTCTTCTCCATGCTCGGGCGGCTCTGGGCGCATCTGGCCCCGAAGCGGCGGTGGCAGCTCGTGCTCCTCTTGGCCGTGATGATCACCAGCGGCGTGGCGGAGGTGGTGAGCCTGGCGGCCGTGGTGCCGCTGCTTTCGGTGCTGGCCGACCCCGATCGGCTCTGGCAGATGCCGTGGATCCGCGAGCGGGCCACAGCCTTCGGTCTCACAGGTCCGCGCGATCTGCTCCTGCCCGCCACGCTTGTCTTCGCCGTGTCGGCGGTGGGCTCGGCCGTGGTGCGCCTGGCCAACCTCTGGCTGTCGAGCCAGGTGGCGGGCGCCATCGGCGGCGACCTGGCCCACGATGCCTACCGCCGCACGCTCTACCAGCCCTATGCGGTGCACACCGCCCGCAACTCGAGCACCGTACTCGTGGGCATCTTCAATCACATCACGTACACGATCAACGGGGTGATCTATCCCTGCATGCAGATCGTCTCCTGCGGCCTCATCATCGCCTGCATCGTGGCGGGGCTCCTGGCGATCGACCGGCTCGTGGCCGTGGCCACGATGGTCACTTTTGCCACCGCCTACGGCCTGATCTCGGCCTTCACGAAGCAGCGGCTGCTCTCCAACAGCCGGCTGCAGGCCGCGCAAAACCTCGCCGTGTCGCAGGCCGTGCACGAGGGGCTCGGCAGCATCCGCGACATCCTCCTCGACCACTCGCAGAAGGTGCACGTCGATCGGTTCAGCTCGCTCGACCGCTCCGTGCGGGGCCTGCGGGCACAGGCTGAGTTTCTCGGAGGCTTTCCGCGGTTTCTGATCGAGGGGCTGGCGATGGCGGGGATCGCGCTGTTGTCGCTTCTGCTCGTGCGGCAGCCGGGGGGGCTCGTGGCGGCGCTGCCGGTGCTCGGGTCGCTGGCGCTGGGCGCCCAGCGGATGCTGCCGGCGGTGCAGCAGGCGTATGCCTCGGTCTCGACGGTGCGGGCCAGCACGAGCGATCTCGAGGCCGCGCTCGAGCTGCTCGATCAGCCCGCCCCGGCCACGGATCCGCCGGCCGTCGTGCCGGCGGAGTTTCGCCACACGCTCGTGCTCGAAAACGTGTCGTTCCGCTACCAGCCCGACCTGCCGCCCGTGCTGCGCGACGTGCACCTCTCGATCGCCCGGGGCGAGCGGGTGGCGCTCGTCGGCCCGACCGGCAGTGGCAAGAGCACGCTGGCCGACATGCTCATGGGGCTGCTCGAGCCCACGGCGGGCCGGCTGCTCGTCGATGGCCGGGAGGTGGCCGCTGAGGCCTGGCAGGCGAACATCGCCCATGTGCCGCAGAGCATTTTTCTGGCCGATGCCACGGTCGCGGAGAACATCGCCTTGGGCATTCCGGCGGCGGCGGTCGATCGGGACCAGTTGGTGGAGGCGGCCCGGCAGGCGCAGATCGCGGAGTTCGTGGCCTCGCTGCCGCAGGGCTACGCGACCATGGTGGGCGAGCGGGGTGTGCGGCTGTCGGGCGGGCAGCGGCAGCGGATCGGCATCGCGCGGGCGCTCTATAAGCGGGCGCCAGTGCTCGTGTTCGACGAAGCGACGAGCGCCCTCGACGATGCCACGGAAAAAGCCGTCATGGACACGCTCGACGGGCTGTCCCGCGACCTGACGATCATCCTGATCGCCCATCGGCTGTCGACCACGGCCTATTGCGACCGCGTGATCACCGTCTCCGGCGGCTCGCTGCGCGAAACCACCGCGGCCTGGAAGGGCCCCGACGAGCAATCCCCTACCCCGCCTGCCGGTTGATCCGCAGGATGCCGGCGGGGAGAGCGAGCCAGCCGAGTGGTGAACGCCAGTATATGCGTCCAGCCGGTCCCCGGCAAGTCCTCGCGGCTGGGCTCACGACGCCGTCAGCCAGTTTTCCACGGCCAGGTTGGCCACTCTCGCGAAATGGCGGGTGTTGTTCGTGACGAGCGTCGCCCCGAGCGCGAGCGAATGCGCGGCGACCAGCATATCCATCGACCCGATCGGCGGCCCCTGTGCCTCGAGGTCGGCACGAAGGCATGCGTAATGCTCGGGACACCGCACGGCGTCGTAATCAAAGAGATCGAATGGAGTGAGCACCTTGCGAATGGCTGCCAGATCGGCTTTTGGGTCTTCACCGGCCAGCGCGCCACACTCGACCTCCGACACCGTGATCGCCGAGAGCCCGACCGCATGTCCGGCTGCCTGCCGCTCGCAGCATCGCGCGACGAGCTGATTCCCCTGGGCGGTTATTTTTCGATTCCGTCCGCCGCTGCGCAGCGCTCGGATCATGAAGATGAGGATGTCTGTGTCGAGCATGTAGATCATGCGGGCACCTCATCGCAGGGGGCGGCGATTGTCCAGCGGCGGCTGCCGCCGACCTTTCTCCATGAACGATTCCGGGAGTGCAGCCACGCCTTCGCGGAACACGTCCCACGGGTCGCGGGTCAAGACGATGAATCCTTCGGGCACACGCTTGAGATGCACCTCCCGCCCCTGCACCCGAAATTCCTTCGGGAGGCGAATCGCCTGGCTGCGTCCCGTTTCAAACACTTTTGCCGTGACCATGAGGCTCTCCGCGGAAAAGGCGGCAGGACTGCCTGGATGATAGCTACCAAATGGTATCTATTCAATCGTGCCCCGATGCCAACGCTGCCTGGCGTTCCCCTGCCATGGCCGGCCCGGCAGTTCCGTCGGTCATAGACGGCATCTCCGAAACAGTCATAATGAAAAACGTCAGTCGCGGGGAGGCCACCCCTGCCCCACGACCGCCGTTCCCGGGTTCCGGGCGACACCGTCGCCTGCCACCCAAGGGAACGGAGTGTGCGCGGACTTCAAGCACCGTGAGCCTCGCGAATACCTACTCCGAAACCCGTCGGGCGTGCAGAATTTCGCTCCCGTCGAGCTTTCGAATCTCAGACGCCTCGAGCAGCATGGCTGCAGTTGCCGCGTCATGACCACCGTCGCCATCGTCGGCCTGGGGTACGTGGGCCTGCCGCTGTGCCTGGCATTCGTCCGTGGCGGCCTCAATGTCATCGGCATCGACGTCGATCCGCTCAAGATCGAGAGGCTTCGCGCGAGCCAGTCGTACATCTCGCACATCCCCGCAGCGGCGATCGCCGAGGCCCGGGCGGCCGGCCGCTTCGAGCCCACGGCCGCCGTGGCGTCCGTGTCGCGGGCCGACGCGATCCTGATCTGCGTACCCACGCCGCTCACGCCTAACCGCACGCCCGATCTCTCGCACGTGGAATCGACCGCGGCGGCGATCGGGCCGCACCTGCGGCCGGGCCAGCTCGTGGTGCTCGAATCGACCACCTATCCCGGCACGACCGACGAGGTCCTCAAGCCCCTGCTCGAACAGGCCTCGGGGCTCGTCGTGGGCGAGACGCTGTTTCTCGCGTTTTCACCCGAGCGGGAAGACCCGGGCAATCCGCTTTCCTTTCGGGAGATCCCGAAGCTCGTGGGGGGCGTCACACCCGCCTGCCGCGACAAGGCGGCGGCCCTCTACGCCCATGTGGTCAACCGCGTCGTGCCCACGCCCGACTGCCGCACGGCCGAGGCGGCCAAGCTCCTGGAAAACATCTTTCGCGCGGTGAACATCGCGCTTGTCAACGAGCTGAAGATCGTCTACGCGGCGATGGGGATCGACATCTGGGACGTGATCACGGCGGCCGCGACCAAGCCTTATGGGTTCATGCCGTTTTATCCCGGCCCCGGCCTGGGCGGCCACTGCATCCCGATCGACCCCTTCTATCTCACGTGGAAGGCCCTCGAATACGGCCAACACACGCGGCTCATCGAACTGGCGGGCGAGATCAACACGGCGATGCCGCATTACGTGGTCACCCGGATCGCCGACGCGCTCAACGACGCGGGCAAGCCGCTCAAGGGATCGCGAGTGTTGCTGCTCGGCCTGGCCTACAAGCCAAACGTCGACGACGACCGCGAATCACCCACGTACGAGATCATGCGGATCCTCGAGAGCAAGGGGGCCGTCGTCTCGTACAACGACCCCCACATTCCGGAGATTCGCCCGGGCCGCTCGCACCATGCGGTGGCGGGGCGGCGGTCGGTGCCGATCGATTCGCCCTGCGACGTCGTGGCGGTCTGCACCGCGCATGCCGCCTACGCCCCCGCGTCATTCGAGCGGCTGGGCGTGCCGGTCGTCGACTCCCGCAATCTGGTCAGCCGCTCGCTGCCGGCGACCTACCGCGCCTGAGCCAAACCGCCCGTTCCACCCCAGCGTGAAGATCGAGCCCATCCACCCGCCGCGCACGTTTCCCGTCGGCTACCACGACCTGCGTCT
>JBIIYN010000060.1:0-15189 GCA_044346795.1 Pirellulales bacterium | reverse complement strand
GCGGGGGGCGTGGAGCCCTCCCGCAGCGCGTCGATGGCCTGCCTGTAGGCGTCGACCCCGACGAACTGCCGCTCGGCCGGCACGTCGATCCGCTCGCCAAACTCCCGCACGAGCGCCTTCTGCTTCGAGTCGAGCCGCTCCCGCGAGACGTCTGCCATCGCGTGCAGCCGCACCGGGCCGCCGGAGGCCGCCAGTGCGTCGGCCACGGCGCCGGCGCCACGGCTGCCGCAGCCGACAAGCGCGAGGCGGATCGTCGAATCTTCCGCAGCGTGAACGGCCGGCACGGCCACGCCGGCCAGCGCGGAAGTGGCGGCCACGGCGGTCGACCTCGCCAGGAACGACCGGCGCGAGGGGTCTGTCGGTCGGACAGGAGCGAAGCCGGTCGGGATCGGAGATGTCCTCGTCATGAAAGCCTCAGCGTTTACGGAACAGGTCGGAAGTCACGAGTGTACGGGCGAGTGACTCTGGCGGGCAGTGCCGGGCTGCTACCGATCGCGGTTCCGCAGCAAGGCGACCACGTCGGTGCAATCGGCGGCGGGTGCCCGGCAGGTGGCAGCCGCCGAGGGACTGCCTGCCGCCGAGCCCGCTTGCGGAACGGCCAGCGGCCGGCCTATTCTGCGGGCCATTCGACTTTTTTTCGCGACGGCCTGGGCCGCTGCGTGTGCCAGATGCGGGAACCGCCCGATGCCGTCGCCACCTGCTTTGATCGGCCTTGACTGGGGCACGTCGTCGCTCCGCGGCTATCTGCTGGCAGCCGACGGCACCGTGATCGACTCCGTCGCCAGGCCGTGGGGCATCCAGCAGCTGCCGGCCGGCGGCTTTGCGGCCGCGTTCACCGGAATCGTGGCCGGATGGCGAGACCAGGATCGCGCGCCGCCGTCGCTGCCGGTGGTGGCGTCGGGCATGGTGGGCAGCCGCCAGGGCTGGCGGGAGGTGCCGTATGTAGACTGCCCCGCCGATGCCGGAGCGATCGCCCGCGGGCTGCTCGCGTTCGATGCGGAGGCGGGCCGCATCCGGCTCGTGCCCGGCGTGATCCGCCGCGGGCCGCTGCCCAACGTGCTGCGGGGCGAGGAGACGCAGATCGTGGGCGCACTCGCCCGCGAGCCGGCGCTTGCCGCCGAGTCGCTCGTCGTGCTGCCGGGCACGCATGCGAAGTGGGTGCTCGTGCGTGACGGGCGGATCGAGAGCTTCGAGACCTACATGACCGGGGAACTCTTCGCCGTCCTGCGCGACCACTCGCTGCTCGGCAAGCCGGCCCGCGAGGCGGCCGCCACGGCCTGCGATGCCGCCACCTCGAAGGCCGCGTTCGCCCGGGGCCTATCCGTCGCCCGCGAGAGCGGCGCGGAGGGGATCGCCGGCCGGCTCTTCACCGCGCGAAGCCTCTACCTCACCGGCGAATTGGCTCCGGCCGCGACGATCGACTATCTCTCCGGCCTGCTCGTCGGCGAGGAGATCAGGGCGATGGTGGCGACCCGCCGGGGCGAGCCGCTGCCGCCGCTCGTGCTGATCGGCGACGAGGCGCTCTGCGGACGGTATCGCGAGGCGCTGGCCGCCTTCGGCGCGACCGACGCCCGCGTGCTTGGCGACAGCGCCGCGGCGGGACTCTGGCAGATTGCCACCGCGGCGGGTCTCGTGTCTGCTGATCGGAATTCGCCCGGGAGCATCATGCATGACTGATCGTCGCGGCCCCGACCCCCACTTCTCCGCCCTGCCGCTGATCGCCATTCTCCGCGGCGTGACGGCCGACGAGGCCGTCGCCATCGGGGAGGCGATCATCGAGGCCGGCTTCCGCGTGATCGAGGTGCCGCTGAATTCACCGCAGCCGCTCGAAAGCATCCGCCGGCTCGCCGCGGCGTGCGGCGACCGGGCCCGGATCGGCGCCGGGACGGTGCTCACCGTGCAGCAGGTGCACGACGTCGCCGCGGCCGGCGGCACGCTCGTGGTATCCCCAAACGCCAATCCCGACGTCATCCGCGCGACGAAGGCCGCGGGCCTCTGGAGCGCACCGGGTGTGGCTACGCCCACCGAGGGCTTCGCGGCCCTCGACGCGGGCGCCGACATGCTCAAGCTCTTTCCCGCCGAGCAGCTCGGACCGAGCGTCGTGAAGGCGTGGCGGGCGGTGCTGCCACGCGACGTGCCGCTCGTGCCCGTGGGGGGCATCTCGCCCGAGACTTTTGCCCCCTTCATCGCGGCCGGGGCGAGCGGCTTCGGCCTCGGCTCCGCGCTCTACCGGCCCGGCATGACGGCGGCCGCCGTGCGACAGACGGCCGAGGCGTTCGTCGCCGCCTATCGCGACTGCCTGCCACGCTGAAGCCACGCTCAAGGAGGTGCGACCATGAAGATCACGAGGCTCACGACATTCATCGTGCCCCCGCGGTGGTGCTTCCTGAAAGTCGAGACCGACGAGGGCGTGATCGGCTGGGGCGAACCTGTCGTCGAGGGCCGGGCCCACACCGTGGCCGCCGCGGTCGACGAACTCGCCGACTATCTCGTCGGCAAGGATCCGCGGCACATCGAAGACCACTGGACCGTCCTCTACCGCGGCGGCTTCTATCGCGGCGGCGCGATCCACATGAGCGCGCTGGCCGGCATCGACCAGGCCCTCTGGGACATCAAGGGCAAGGCGCTCGGCGTGCCGGTGTACGAGCTGCTCGGCGGCAAGGTTCGCGACCGGATCCGCGTCTATTCGTGGATCGGCGGCGATCGCCCGGGCGAGACGGCGGCCCAGGCCCGGGAGCGGGCGGCCCGCGGCTTCACGGCGATCAAGATGAATGCCAGCGAGGAACTGCAGTTCGTCGACACCTTCGACAAGGTCGACAAGGTGCTCGCCAACGTGTCGGCGATCCGCGAGGCGGTCGGGCCGCACTTCGGCATCGGCGTCGACTTCCACGGCCGGGTGCACAAGCCGATGGCCAAGGTGCTCTTCAAGGAGCTCGAGCCGCATCGGCTCATGTTCGTGGAGGAGCCGGTCTTGAGCGAGTATGCGGAGTGCCTGCGGGAGTTCGCCACGCTCGCCAACATCCCGATCGCGCTCGGGGAGCGGCTCTGCTCGCGGTGGGAGTTCAAGAAGATCCTCGAGGGGGGTTACGTCGACATCATCCAGCCCGATCCGTCGCATGCCGGCGGCATCACGGAGACGCGGAAGATCGCCCACATGGCGGAGGCCTACGACGTGGCCCTCGCCCTCCATTGCCCGCTCGGGCCGATCGCGCTGGCGGTGAACCTGCAGCTCGATGCCGGCTGCTACAACGCCTTCATCCAGGAGCAGAGCCTCGGCATCCACTACAACCAGGGCAACGACCTGCTCGACTACGTGAAGAACCCCGAGGTGTTCGACTATGCCGACGGCTACGTGAAGATTCCCGACGGCCCGGGCCTGGGGATCGAGGTGAACGAGGAATACGTGCGGGAACGGGCCGCCGTGGGGCACCGCTGGCGCAACCCGATCTGGCGGCACGCCGACGGCAGCTTCGCGGAGTGGTGAGCGGCACCGGGTCGCCGGCCGCGGCCTTGCGCGGGCCTCTGCTCCGCTGCATCGGGTCACGGGCCGAGAAGCGCGAGGGGGATCACCGCGACGCCGTCGGGGCGTCGGTACGCGCGGGGGCCCGTGGTGACCACGGCCATGTCGACGACGTCGTCGCCAAGTTCACGGCGCAGCCAGAGCAGATGCTTCACGTCCTCGTCATCGGCGGTGCCGCCGAGTTTTGCCTCGATCGCGAGCACGCGGCCATCGGGGCGTTCCACGATCAGGTCGATCTCCCGTTCGCCGCCGAAGGTGCGGAGGTGCCCGACACGGGCCTCTAACGCCTGGGCATGGACGCGAACCGAGCTAGCCGCCGGGCGTGCCGCCCTCCATGGGCACCCTCCGCTCCAGCCGGTCGCGGGCGCGGCCGTACGCGGGCCTCAGCTCCAACGCCTTTCGGTAGGCGGCCTCCGCCGCGGCCCGGTTGCCGACCATCGCCTCGCACTCACCGATGCGAAACCACGTGGTCGGCTCGGCCGGCGCCAGGGCCGCCGACTCCCGCAGTTTTTCGAGCGCCGTCGGTACCTGGTTTCTTCCGAATACGGCCGCCGCCTCGAGGAACAATCCGCGGCCGCGATGGCGGTCACGGGCGGCGATGTCGCCCGCCCGCTCCGCGTCGCTTGCCAGGTTCAACTGGACTTCAGGCGCGGAGGACACCGCCGCGGCCCGTTCACCCCAGGCGGCCGCCCCGGCGGCGTCGCCCCGCTGCTCCGCCACCGCGGCCCGCAGCATGAGCGATTCCCCGTCGATCGTGCCGAGCGACTCCATCGCGTCGAGGATTTTTTCGACGCGATCGGGATCCTGCCGGGCCAACGCCATGCGGGCCCGCTGCCGCTCCAGCGGCAGCCGCTCGGGCAGCGGCCGCCCGCTGATCATGGCGGCGATCGCATCCAGGTGCGACTCGAGGAGCCGCGCGTCGCGGACGGGATCGAGCCTGTCGCAGGCATCGAGCGCGGCGGTCAGCCGGCTGCCGGCGAAAGGTTTGAGGTATTCCTTCCCGAACGTGAGTTGCACGAGCGGACCGCCCCGTTCCTCCATCATGTCGGCCTCGAACGCCTCGTCGTGTCGCCCGAGCCGGCCGAGAATCCGCCCCCGCAGGTGATGCCACTCGAGCGACAGCGGCAGGACCGGCAGGTTCCGCTCGACGATCGCGAGCGACTCTTCCAGCTTGCCGGCATGAAAGAGCAGCGTGGCCAGCTGCAGCTGGGCCGGCGGCAGGCCGACGATCCCGCGAAACACGCGTTCCGCGGCGGCGACGTCGCCAAGCCTGAGCAGGGCATTGCCCATGGCCAACGCGGCCCATGGTTTCTTCGACTGGCTCCCGGAGTCGTCGGCCAGCCCGGCACACCGGCGGTAGTGGTCCACCGCCTCCCGCAGCCGACCGGCGCGGTCGAGGGCGAAGGCCAGCGCGAACCGGGGCTCCACACGGTCGGGTGCCAGATCCACGGCCCGCCCAAGCGCCGCCTCCGCATGGCCGTAGAGTCCCAACCCCAGCAGCTTTTGCCCAAGCGCGAGCCATTCCTCGGCACCGCCGTTCTCGGCGGCGCGGGCCAACCACGCCAGTTCTCCCGCCACCGGCGGGTCGTCGGGAAACGTCGGCGGAATCGCCGGCACGGGGCGAGCGAGCCTCTGGTAGACGAGCCAGCCGCACACGCAGCACTCGATCGCGATCACCGCGGCGAACACCCGGACGAAATTCAGCTTCATGGCGATCGCCCCCGGTTGACCCGGTTGATCCCCTTGCCCCGGTTCATCCAGGCGGTCACGCCGCCGATCCGCTCGTGGGGCCGGCGGAGGTTGAGGCTGCCGGCCACGAGATCGACCCGGCCGTCGCCATCGACGTCGCCGGCGGCGACGCTCACCAGATGGATCGGCGCGGAGTCGATCTGGAGGCAGCGAAAGTTCTGCCGGCCGTCGTTCTCGAGCCAGACGATGCTCGCCGCCGCGGGGTCGCGCCAGTCGTTCGACATGCTCACGAGCGCCACGTCGAGATCGTCGTCGGCGTCGAGATCGGCCACGGCGGCGGCGTAGGTGCCGCCGAGATCGGCGATCCGGTGCTCGTGGAACGTCCACTCACCCCTGTTCTCCAGCCACAGGCAGCCGTGGTAAGGCTGCGGACAGGCGTCGAAGTCTTCGAGGTTGTCGCCGGCGGGAAGTACGAGATCGGCGTCGCCATCACGGTCGAGATCGGCCGCCACGAGTCCGGCGCTGCCGAGGTCGAAGTTCGGCGTCCGCCAGAGCATCGTCTCCCGAAAACGCCCGTTGCCGAGGTTCTCGAAGCCGTGGATCTCCTCGGAGTCTTGCGACACGACGGCCGCGATGTCGGGATCGCCGTCGCCGTCGTAGTCGGCGACGGGCACGTGGATCGCGCCCGCCCCGGAGAAGAGACGGTGGTCGGCGAACACACCCGCGCCCCGGTTTTCGAGCCAGAGCACCTCGCCGCGGGCATACCCGAAGACGGCGACGGCGAGGTCGACATCCCCGTCGCCGTCGAAATCGGCCGGCTGCACGTCGGCCACCCGGCGGACGTCGTCGAGGAGCGTGCGCCGCTCGTAGCCGGCGGGAACGCGTTCGAAGAGTTCGACGCGGCCGATCGCCCCGTCGTCGGGCTCGATGTTGCCGAGCACCGCCACGACGACGTCACGGTCGCCGTCGCCGTCGATGTCGACCACCGTGGCGTGGGCGGGCACGGCCACGTCGATCGCGATGGCGGTCTCCCGCCAGCCGCCGTCGGCGGTGCGATCGAACCGCACCACCCGCCTGCGCCCCGCGTCGCAGGCCACCACCTCCGGGCGATCGTCGCCGTCGAGTTCGGCGACTTGCACGTGCGTGATCATCGGCAGGGCGGCCGCGGGCGGCGGCCCGGGAAGGCACACCCGTTCGAAGGCCAGCGGCGACGCCGGGTATGTCGACGCGATGGTGGGGATCGTCGGCGGGCGGCCGACGGCCGGCAGGGACGGCAGAATCGCCCCCGTAGCCAGGGGAATCGCCACGGCCAGCGCCGCGAGGATCCACGTGATCCGCCGACTCTGCATCGCCCGCATCGTAGCCCTCCGATTCCGCGACCCTTCAGCCTAGTGGACCGTGCAGGTTTTCGGAATGCGAGGAGGCCGGCGGGCTCCGGCAGGGCTATTTCCGGCTCGGGTTGCCGGCCGCCGGCTTGTCAGTGGGCTTCTCCACGACGATGTCCCACCGCAGTTGCTTTGGCACCTCGAAGACGAGGCCGGAGATTTCCGGGCTGAAATACTTCAGGTCGCAAAGCTTCGCCACCTCGACGCCCCCATCCTTCTCGATATCCGCATAGGCCGCCACGCCCACCTTGAAGGTACCGGCTGGCATCCCGTCGCCGTCCTTGATCTCGCCGATGCGGAGGTGACCCCTCCCAGTTTCTGTACCAGTGCTCATGAGAGAGTTGGGGAACAGTCCGCGTGGTGTGTCGGAGGGAGAGGCGTAGCCCCGACGGGAGACAGACCACGCGACGCCGCCGGCGGCCACGGCGTGATTTCGCTGCTTCACGCCGTCATCCAGAGCCGGCTGTTCACGCACAAGTAGGGCGCGTCTATCGACGGCGGGGGGCCGCCACCACGAGTTTCACGCAGTCGCCATACGCGGGGAGGGCGGAGTCGTTCGTGAGCAGCAGCAGCGGCTCCGTTTTCGCCTGCGCGACGAGCATCCTGTCAAAGGGATCGTTGTGGAGGGCAGGCAGCAGGGCGACGGCCGCGGCATGGTGGCCGGTCACCGGGAGGAGTTGAAACCCGGCCGGCTCGATCTCGGCAAGCAGTTGGGAGGGGTCGGCGGCAAGTTTGCCGAGCGCCGCTTTGATGCTCACCTCCCAGATCGATGCGGCACTCACGAACACCTCGGCCTCCTCGATTCGGCGGCGGGCCTCTGCCGGCAGTTTTCTCGGCTCGCTGACGGCCCAGAGAAGCAGGTGAGTGTCGAGGAGGATTCGGCTCACGACCGGCCCTCGAAGGCGGCGACGACGCGGTCGTCGAGAGGAGCGTTGAAATCATCCGGCACCTTGATGCGACCTTTCAGGCCGCCGAGTTTCTTTGGCCGCACGCCGGCGTCGAGCGGCACCAGCCTGGCGACCTTGCGGCCAGCCTTGGCGATGATGATTTCCCCTCCGGCCGACACTTGGTCGATGAGCCGCGACAAGTGGGTCTTCGCTTCGTGGATGTTGACGACCGGCGGCATCGCTCCGTAGCTCCTGTGGTACGGCGAACTAAGCTTAGTCTAGTCGGATCTGGGCCGGCGGACCAGAGCTGCGCCCGAGAACCTGCGGCATCCCCGCAGAGCGCCGGATCTATAAAGCTTTATCGAAAGACCGCGATCGGCTGTGGACTTAGTCAAGTGACTTGACTATAAATAAACCTGCTGGTCTTTCATTCCCCCACTCGCGGACCCGACTCATGAGCGTGATTGTGAACGTCCACGAAGCCAAAACCCACTTCTCTCGCCTGCTGGAACAGGCTCATGCCGGCCAGGAGATCATCGTTGCCAAGGCCGGGAAGCCGTACGCCCGACTGGTGCCTTTGGCCCCAGGCAAGGGGCAGCGTCAACCAGGCCGCCTCCGCGGCCGCGTGACCGAAGCGTTCTTCGAGCCACTCCCCGACGAAGAATTGGCCGCCTGGGAGGCTGACGCGTGAGACTTCTGCTCGACACGCACGCTTTTCTCTGGTGGGTGACCGATGATCAAGCGCTGTCAGGTACCGCCCGGACGGCCATCGCTGACGAGTCGAACATCATTTTTGTCAGTGCGGCCACAGCATGGGAGATTGCCACAAAGCTCCGTCTCGGCAGACTCGATGAGGCCGCGGGCGCCGGCGATCGATTCACCGAATTGGTGGCGGCCGACGGCTTCTCGCTCATGCCGATCGACGCGTGCCACGCGCTCAAGGCAGGCAGCTACCGAGTCCCCCACCGTGATCCGTTCGATCGGATGCTGGCCGCCCAAAGCGCGCTCGAGGGCATGAAGCTCGTCACACGAGATTCGGCGTTCAGGCAGTTTGGCACGGACGTGTATTGGTGAGGAAACATCGGAGCACCTCGAACGGCGGCTCGTTCCACGGGGGCGACTCCCGGCCCCGACAGCACGATCCATTTCACGGTGGGCGATCGCGGGCCTGGGCGTGATCGTGACCGACACGGCCTTCAAACTACGCCAGGTCGAGCGGGGTGTCGGCGTCGCCGAAGCGGTCCACCGCCAGGCCCATGCGCTGCATCATCGCCAGATGCAGCCGGCAGAGCCGGCGATCCTCCTGGCCGCGGAGGTCGTGCACCCGCCCCCCGCGGATCGTGCCTCCGCCGCCGCCGGCGAGGACGATCGGCAGCTCCTTCGAGTCGTGGGCGTTGCCGTCCATCAGGCTCGAGCAGAAGAGCACCATCGAGTTGTCGAGCAGCGTCCGCTCCCCCTCGACCGTCGCGTCCATCTTCTCGAGCAGCCGGGCCAGCAGGGCCATGTGATACTCGTTGACACGCTGATACTGCTCCAGCCGCCCGGCGTTGTTGGCATGATGGCTCAGCTCGTGCTGGCCGCCATGAATGCCGCCCAAGAATCCGAAGTTCATGTTGGACAGATCGTTGTTGAGCATCAGCGTGGCCACCCGCGTGCGATCCATCTGGAAGGCCAACAGCAGGATGTCGCACATCAGTTCCAGATGTTCGCGGGGCTCGGCCGGAATCCCCGGGCCGGGCCGCTCGAGGGAGGGCTCCGTGACCGTGGGCCGCCAGCCGTGTCCGCCCGTCTCCCGCCGGCTCTCCTCCGCCGACCGCTCGATCCGCCGCTCGAGCTCGCGGACGCTCGTGAGATACTCGTCGAGCTTGGCCCGGTCGCGGCCGCCGAGCCGGCCGCGGAGCGAGGCCGCCTCCGCCGCGACGAGATCGAGCACGCTCGCGTCGGCCCGCCGACGGCTGCCGTCGTCGAAGAGCTGGTCGAACGCCTGCCGGGGCACGATCTCCTTCGGGGCCGGCGTGGTGGGGCTGCTCCAGGAGACGTAGGCCGAATAGATCTGCGTGTAGCCCGCGTCGGTGCTGTAGCCCGGCGGCTCGGTGCCCAACACGACGCTCGGCAGCGGCGTGGCCCGGCCCACCGCCCGGGCCATGAGCTGGTCGACCGTGATGCCCACCTCCACATCAGTCGTCGTCCGCTTGACCTTGAGCCCGGAGAGGACGTTCATCTTCGAGTAGTGGCCGTTTTCGTTCGTCGCGGTCGGATTCCAGAGGCCGTGAAACACGTTCACCTTCGCGGCATGCGGAACGAGCGGCGAGAGCGTCTTGGCAAACTCGATGCCTTCAGGGCCGGTCTTCGCGCCCCAGTGGTGCGGATTGACGCCGTTGCCCATGAAGAGCGCGGCGAAGCGGATCGGCGGGCCCCCGACCTCGGCGGCCGGGGCCAGCGACTCGAGCCAGGGCAGCCCCAGGGCCACGCCCGCCCCACGGAGGAACCGGCGGCGGGACAGGCTGGGCAGCGGGCGGGCGGGAAAGGTCATCGGCCGGCCTCCTTTTTGTCTTCATCTTGATCTTCATCGACCATCGTGCCGCGGCGATTGAGGAACTGCCGGCTCTGGACGATGCCCAGCACCGCCGCCGAGATGCCGGCATCTGCCTCCAGGATGCGGTCGCGGAGGCTCTCCGCGAGCGGCAGGTCGGTGGGCAGGACGGCCCGGCCGAGCGCATAGCCGAGCAGCTTGCGGCAGAACTGGAGCATGACCAGGTCGCGGCGGTCGGCCAGAAAGCCCCGCAGCCCCGCGAAGCCGGTGAAGGTCGTGCCATCCACGAACTCGGCCGACAGGTCGAGCGGCGCGGAGCCGTCGTCTCGGTCGCGGCGGCGGCCCAAAACATCAAAGCCCTCGAGCGCGAAGCCGAGCGGGTCGATCCGGTCGTGGCAGGCGGCGCAGGCGGCCGCCGCCCGGTGGGCCTTGAGCCGCTCGCGGATGCCCGCCCCTGCGGCGGCCGCCTCTTCGAGCGGCGGCACGTCGGCCGGCGGCGGCGGCGTGGGGGTGCCGAGTACGGCCGTGAGCACCCAGTTGCCCCGGAGCACCGGGCTCGTGCGCTGGGGATAGGAGGTGCTCGCCAGAATCGCGGCCATACCGAGCAGGCCACCCCGGCTCTGGTCGGCCACCTCGACCCGGCGGAGTTCGGGTCCCGCCACGCCGGGAATACCGTAGTGGGCCGCGAGCCGCTCATTCAAAAAGGTGTGGCCCGCGCCGAAGAGTTCTCGCAGCGGGCGGTCGTGCCGAATCACATCGGCGAGAAAGGCCGTGGCCTCCGCCTCCATGGCGGCCTGAAGCTCGGGCGTAAACTCGGGGAATTTCTCGCGGTCCACAGGCGCCCGCTCGGCGAAGCCGCGGAATCGCAGCCAGCGGGCGGCGAATTCACGGGCCAACGCCTCCGACCGCGGGTCGGCGAGCATCCGCCGCACCTCGGCCGCCAGTCGCTCGGGCTTGGCCAGGCTGCCATCGGCCGCGGCCTGCCGCAGCGGCTCGTCGGGCAGCGAAGACCAGAGAAAGTAGCTCAGACGGGCGGCGAGTTCCCAGGGGCTGACGGGCCGCTCCTGCTCGTGCTCCTTCTCGATCCGGAACAGGAAGCGGGGCGCCGCCAACACGGCCACGAGCGCCTCGCGGGCGGCCTGCTCCCGAAGCCCGCCGGCCGCGGTCTCGTCGCCCGCGGCCACCGCCGCCCGGTAGATGCCATGGAGCCGTTCCCGCTCCTCGGCCGTGAGCGGCCCCCGCCAAGCCCGCTGGGCGAAGGCGTCGAGATGGGCGAACACCCGTGCGTCCCAGTCGGCCGCCTGATCGGCCGTGAGCGTGAGGGTTCGGGCCAGGCTCCAGTCGCAAGCGAGCGTTGCGTGCACGGCGCGGTCTCGTTCGGGCAGAAGCGAAAGCAGTTGCTCGTCGGAGAGCCAGTAGACCCGCGGGTGGATCGGTGGAGTACGGAAGTTTTCGGTGATGCCCGAGAGCCGCAGGTCAAAGTTCTCGGGGAAGGCCTGCTTCATGAAGTTGAACTCCTGCATCGACGCGCGGGCGGCATCGGTGCCTCGCTTCCACACCGTGACCGCGCCGGGGAGAACGCCGGCAGGATCGGGCGGTTCGCCGACGGTCGCCAGCCACTGGGCGCTGGCCCGGTCGGCGGCCGGGTCGTCGATGTCGAGCCGGCCCTGCCCCTTGAAATTCGTCGCCTCCCGGGGCACCGGCAGCGTGACGACCGCCGGTGCGGCGACGACGATCTCCGCAGGCCCGGCGACGCGGCCGCCGGGATGCATGCCGAACCGGCCGGCGGCGGCCAGGAGCAGATCCAGTTCGTGGCGGAGCGGAGCGACCTCGTCCGGAGCCGACCCACCGGCTGCGCTGTTTTCGAGCTCCGCAAGCCGTGCCTCGACCGCCCGCCGGCGGTCCGCCAGCCATTCCGGGTAGGGCCGCCACTGGTCGCCGAGCTTGATCCTCAGGTTCGAGATTCGGACCGTGTCTCCCTCGGCCCCGTCGGCGGCGGCGGCCACGACCAGGTGCACCCGATCGGATCCGGCGGTGGCCGTGAAGACGGGATAGTCGCCCCGCAGACTGTCGGCGTCCTGCTGCCTCCGCTGCGCCGAGTTCCCGTAGAGGTCCGGGTTGCGGACATACCAACTCCGCCGCTCGGCCTCGATCGCCCTGAGGCTCTCGGTGACGGCCGTCGGCACCTCCAGCGGCGCGGCAGGGTCGGGCGGGGGCAGCCGTCTCCAGGCGAGCCGGGTGAGGTCGAGGTAGCGGGAGGCCGGCTCCCTCGCCTGAAGGAACGCCCACCAGTTGGCGAGGTAGTGCCTTGCCAGACCCGATGCGTCGGCGAGGTCGTCGAGCGAGTCGGCTCCGGTCAGCCCCCGATGCGCATGCTTCCAACAGGCGAGCATGTACTCCGCCTCACGGAGACCAGTTCCATCGGTCGGCACGTGCGGCCCGGCCGCCTTCTGGTACCACACATACATCGCCTGCTGCGCCTGGTCCCGCAGCGGCTCCGGCCCCCGGCTTCCCACCCGTTCCCGCTGGAACACGATGCCCGTGCCGGGCAGGATGGTCGCGTGATCGGCGATCTGGCGGGCGGCAGACAGGTAACGATCGAACTGCCCCGGGTTTACGAACAACACGTCGCCCGTGTTGGCGAAGCCCTCGCCGCCGCCGCCGTCGGGCTCGAACTCCCGCGCCAGGCCGAAGTCGATGCCCGTCAGGTCGCGGACCGTGGCGTCGTACTCGGCATTGGTGAGCCGCCGCAGCGTGACATTGCCGGGATCGCCGGCATTGGCCTCGATGGCCGCCCGCAGGCCGGGAGCGAGCCAGCCGAGGATCGCCTCGCGGTCGGCGGCGGTCAGTTCGCCCGCCTCCCGCGGTGGCATGCGGCCCGCCTCGATCTGCTCGCGGACGGCCTGCCAGGTGCGGAAGTCGCGAGTCAGGTCGGAGGCCGCGAGAAGCCTGTCGAGGGCGACGGCGGCCTGCGGCTGGTCGCCGGAATGGCAGTCGAGGCAGTTGGCCCGGACGATTTCCACAGGCGCGACCGGATCAGCCGCGCTGCCGCAGGCGGCGGTGAGCCAGACGAGGCCGACGGCGACGGTAAGGGAGGGTGAACGACGCATCGCAAGAAACCGACCACGGCTTCGATTCCAGAGGTTCTGCGTTGCTTTTCACGCGGCCTAATTATAGCGTTTCGCAGTCTCGGTGGTATGTTCGCACTATCCGTCGCCCTGTCGTGACGCAAATGCGTCACGCGCCCGGCCGCTCGAGCTCCGACGGCGTCGGCGACGGCGGGCCTGGTATCAGGCGACCACCTCCGACACGCCCCCCGTCGAGTCGCCGAACCGCTCCGTCTCCACGCCCATCTTCTGGGCCACGGTGAGCAGCAGGTTGCTGAGCCGTGCGTTCGGGTTCACGGGGCTGAAATAGATGCCCGGGTGCTTGCCATAACCCTTGAAATCCTTCACGAGGTTGTAGTCGACGTGGCAGCCGTGCTTGATCCCCAGCGCCGTCCCGCCGGCGAGGATCGTGGGCACGCTCGTCATGCCGTGGCTGTGTCCATACGACATCGCACTGCCGAAGACGGCCACGGTGGTGTCGAGCAGCGGCCCCTCCGCATCCCGCACTTCCGCCAGCCGCCCGACGAAGTAGCCGAACTGCTCGACGTTGAAGACGTCGCTCTGGACCAGCTCTTCGAGTAGCACGGGATTGCCGTTGTGGTGGGAGAGGGAGTGCCGGGTCTGCTTGATGCCGATCTCGGGCACGGCGGGCCCGCCCCCCTCGTTGCCGGTGCTGAACGTCACCACCCGCGTCATGTCGGTCTGGAACGCCAGCACCATGATGTCGTACATCGTGCGGTAGTAGTCGCCGAGCAGTTCGCGGGCCACGTCGCGGTTCAGCTTCGCCTGCACCGCCGCCTCGACCTGGGGCCGCGGCTTGTCGAGCCACGCATCCGCCCGCTGCGTGCGGACCTCGACCTCGCGCACGGAGACGAGATACTGGTCGAGCCGGCCGCGATCCTCGTTGCCGAGCGTGGCGGCGAACGACTTCGCCTCGTCGAGGACGGCGTCGAGAATGCTGGCCTTCCGCACGAGCCCCCGCCGCTGCTTGGCGATCCCTTCCTTGGGCTCCTCGAAGAGCCGCCGAAACACGACACCGGGATTGGCGTCGGCGGGCAGACCGATGCCGTCGGCGTTCACCGCGAGGGATTGCCCCTCACAGGTCAGTTCGAGCGACGAAAATCGCGTGTGCGGCGCCGTGATCTGCGCCACCATCTGGTCGACCGAAATGGTGTTCTTGTCGGACTGGCCCACCTTCCCCGACGTGAGCCACATCTGCGCGGCGCTGTGATTGACGCCCATGGCGTTGGGGTGGTAGAGGCCGCTGATGGGGGTGATCACGCCGCGGTGCTTCTCGAGCGGCTTGAGGATCCGCGACATGGTGTAGGCCGGCCCCGCCTCCGTCATCTCCCAGGCATTCACGTTGACGCCATTGGGGAGGTACATGAACGCACACCGGCGCGGTCTCGAAGCGGCCGCGGCCGCGGCTCGAGCGGGCCGCATGCAGTCCAGCAGCGGCAGCGCGAGCGAAACGCCGAGTCCGCGGAGCACGTGCCGCCGTCTGAGGCGGGGAAGGTCACGATCGAGGTGCATGATGCGGGTTCCTGCGGGGGTGAGACCAAGGCCAAGGACCGGCCGCTATTCACCGGCCTTTATGAAAGGATAGCACCCAGCCCGACGGCCGCTGCCACGCGAAAGCGTCACAGCCCGGGGGAACGGGTGCGGACACGGCGGTAGGCCGACGGGGTGACCCCGGTGTGCCGGCGGAAGTGCTGGGTGAAGTTGCTCTGGTCGCAGAAGCCGAGCCGCTGCGCGATCGTGATGATCGGCTCCGCTCCCATCTTCAGCGCCTCGCAGGCGGCGCGGATGCGGCACTTCATCCAGTAGGTGCGGGGGCTGAAGGAGAAGATCTCCTGGAACGACCGCTGCAGCTGCCGCGGCGACATGCCGCAGGCGGCGGCCAGTCGGGAGACGGGTGGAAACCGCGCGAGGTCGGCCTGCAGGAGCCTGACGGCCGAGGCCAGGCGGCTGCCCACCGCTCCCGGCGGCATGCGGCCCCGGCAGGCCCGCAGCGTGCCCATCACGCCGATCACCCCCCCCGAGCGGTCGAGGATCGGGTACTTGTTCG
>JBIIYN010000310.1:0-4673 GCA_044346795.1 Pirellulales bacterium | reverse complement strand
GGCAATTCCGGATACTCGAAGTGCTCGGTGAACGTTCGGCGTTTCGGGTCGTACGTGCTGCCGAATACCCGCAGCGTCACCAGCATCCCGTCCAAGACGGTACGCACGGCCGTAAACAGATTCCGAATCCAATCGCGCATGAGACTTCCGGGACGGGGTGCGATCACGAGAACGTGCGGCGATCCGACTGCCTCACCAACCTGCCGGGCCTGCCCGACCCATTCGGCCGACAAACCATCCTGCAGATCGATTCGGCCAGAGTATAGAGGCCACCGCCACACCAACAAGCGGCGGCTCTCTTTTCCGCGTCCGACGGTCATCGGCAGCCAGCGGCAGCCCCGGAGCCTTTTCTCGACCGCCCTCGACCGCCCTCGACCGGCGTTTCCAGGTGTCCGGAGGCGAGGCAACAGGGCTCGACGGACCGCCCGCACGAGGGGGATGGCCGACGAAAACCCCTTCATAGCGTTGTTTTTCAGGATAAATCGCCGCTTTTCCGACCGGAATTGCTTGACCAGGCAGCAAAACCCTCTACGATCAAGGGAGCGGAGTTCGCCTAAATTGCCCGTTCTCGCTCATGTGGCGAGCGGTCTGCGTCCTGGCAATCTCCGCCGAACGGCCAAGGAAGGTTTCCATGCTGGTTCTGTCGCGGAAAAAAGACGAGAGCATCGTCATCAACAACGACATCACGATCGTGGTGGTCGAAATCCGTGGCGACAAGGTGCGTTTGGGCGTCGAGGCACCGAAAGAAGTGCCCGTGCACCGGCAGGAGGTGTTCGAAGCGATTGCGCGGGGTGAAACCGTGGCCGAAACCGTCGACATCGATTCCGGGAAGGCCCGGCAGTTGGACGATACCGTCGACGGAAAGCAGCCCCCTGCGGATTGAGAAGGTCGAAGGCGAATCGCCCGGCCTGAGACTGGCCGAACGGAAGGTTCGCGGTATGCTGGAGACCGGTTCGTCGGTCGACGTGCGGCCCTGTCGTCTAGGGGCCTAGGACACTGGCCTTTCACGCCGGTAACACGGGTTCGAATCCCGTCAGGGTCATTTTCTTTTCCATCCGCACGTCCGCTCTGATCTTATGACCGACCGCTACGACGCCGTGTTGCTGGTTTCGTTCGGTGGCCCGGACGGCCCGGAAGACGTGCTGCCTTTCCTTGAAAACGTGCTCCGCGGCCGCAATGTTCCCCGGGAGCGGATGCTGGAAGTGGCCGAGCACTACCACCACTTCGGCGGCAAGAGCCCGATCAACGAACAGAACCGGGCGCTGCTCGCCGCGCTGCGGTCCGAACTTGACCGCCGCGGCCCCCGCCTGCCGGTGTACTGGGGCAATCGCAACTGGCACCCGCTGCTCACCGACACGATCCGGGACATGGCCGATGCCGGCGTAAAGCGGGCGGTCGCCTTCGTCACCAGCGCCTACAGCAGCTATTCCGGCTGCCGACAATACCGCGAAAACATCGCGGCCGCCTGCGCGGCGGTGGGGGAGCGGGCACCGCAGATCGACAAGATTCGCGTGTTCTTCAACCATCCTGGGTTTGTCGGGCCGATGGCGGCCAACGTCGCGAAGGCGCTGAAGCAGTTTCAGCAAAGCGATCGAGGGTCGGTTCCCATCCTGTTCACGGCGCACAGCATTCCCACGTCGATGGCCGACAACTGCCGCTATGCCGCACAGCTGGCGGAAGCCTGCCGCCTCGTCGCGGAGCAGGCCGGCGTCGGCACGTGGAGGCTCGTGTACCAGAGCCGCAGCGGACCGGCGACCCAGCCATGGCTGGAGCCCGACATTTGCGACGCGATCCGTGAATTGCATGCCGGCGGCGGTCGCCGGCTGGTGGTCGCCCCGATCGGATTCATTTCCGACCACATGGAGGTGCTGTACGACCTCGATACCGAGGCGACCCAGCTCTGCCGCGAACTGGGTGTCGAGATGGTTCGGGCCGCGACCGTCGGCACCGATCCGGTCTTCATCGGCATGGTTCGCGACCTGATCGCGGAACGCGACGGCATGCTGCAGGATCGGTTGGCGATCGGCAGGCTGCCCGCCAGCCACGACGTGTGCCCCCTCGACTGCTGCCCCGCTCCCGCGGGGCGGCCGGTCGGGCGGCCCGCATGACACGCATGCCACCTCTGCCGCCGCGGAATGGTCCGTGGGAATGCGTTTCTCTCGTCCATGGTTTTCTCGCCAACCCGCTGATGCTGGCTCCGCTCGGCCATCGGCTCGACCGCCTCGGCTACCTGGCGAAGCCGTGGGGCTACTGGAACATGCGTCGTTCGATCCTCGAGCATGCGGAAGCCTTCGGCCGTGAACTTGCCCGGCTCGACGCTGACCGGGCAGTCGGCACGATCCACCTCGTCACCCACAGCATGGGAGGCATCGTCGCCCGCGCGGCCTTGGAGCGTTTTCGGCCTCGGAAAATCGGGCGGTTCGTCATGCTGGCCCCACCCAACCGGGGTTCGTTCGTCGCCGACGCCGCGGTCGGCCTGTTGGGCGGACTGCTCAGGCCGGTCGCAGAGTTGACGACCTCGGCCGGCAGTCTTGTCAATTCGCTCGGGATGCCGACGGCCGTCGATGTCGGCGTGATAGCGGCCGAGCGGGATGCCCTGGTTTCGACCGCCAGCACGCGGCCCCATGTCCCCCACGCCCACGTCACGCTGCCGTGCCTTCACTCGAGCCTGCTTTTTCGTCGTGATGCGGCAGATCTCGTGGCGGCATTCCTCGCCACGGGTGAGTTTCCCGAAACGGCCGGCCACGACTGAAAAACGCATGCTTGTCCGCTGTTTTGCCCCACCTGATCGGAAACGCCTGCCATGATCACCGCTGCGATACCCTTGTCGAGACCCGTGGGCGGAACCGGTCTCGAAGTGGGCCCCCTGGGCCTGGGGTGCTGGCCGCTTGCCGGCATGACCCGGTCGGGCATCACCCCGGAAGCAGCCGCAGCGACCGTGGCGGCGGCGCTCGACGCCGGCATCGTGCACCTCGACACCGCCTACTGCTACGGAGAATCAGGTGAGAGCGAGCGCGCCATCGCCCGGGCCCTGGCAGGCCGACGCCGCGAGACCGCGGTCATCGCCAGCAAATGCGGAATCCATTGGGAGCCGGGCAGAAAACAGTGCGTGGACGGCCGGCCCGAAAGGATCCGTCGCGAGGTCGAGGAGAGCCTCGTTCGCCTGGGCATCGACCACGTTGATCTGCTCTACCTGCATGCGCCCGATCCGACGATTCAGCTCGAGGAGTCTGCCGGAGAATTGGCACGACTGCTCGCGGCCGGGAAAACCCGCGGCGTCGGGGTGTCGAACGTGTCGCTGGCGCAACTGGAGTGCTTCGCCGCCGTTTGCCCGCTCTCGGCCTGCCAGATGCACTACAACATGCTCCAGCGGGAAATCGAGGCCGAGATCCTGCCCTGGTGCCGTGACCACGCCGTGGCGATGATCGTCTACTGGCCGCTGATGAAGGGCCTGCTGGCTGGAGGCCTGACCCGCGACCACCTGTTTCCGACGACCGACAGCCGGCACAAATACCCGATGTTCAACGGTCACGAGTTCCAGCGGAACCTCGACTTCGTGGACTCACTGAGGCCGGTCGCCCGCCGACTCGGCTGCGAACTGCCCGACCTGGTGCTCGCCTGGACGGCTGAGCAGCCGGGCATCACCTGCGTGCTCTTCGGCGCCACGTCGCCCGAGCAGGTGCACGTCAACACGCGGGCCCTGCAAGCCAGGCTCGACGACGCTGCCCGGCGCGACATCGCCGCCGCGATCCAGGCCCGCGGCCCCGTCGCGAGCCGCCGCGCGGTCTCGTGATCACTTCAGGCGGCGCCGACGGTTTCAGGCTGCGCGGCCTTCACGCTCACGTACGACTGCCGCACCTTCAGGCAGGTCTGCCGGAAGGGCTCCGGACGACTCACGCCCGACAACCGCAACGTCTCGATCGGTCCGCGGCGAAACACGAGGTCGCCGCAGTCATACCACTCCTGGCCCGGCTTGACGACGAGATCGATGGCATCGAAGCGGTCGAGGTCGACGTATTGCTCCACCTTTGGGCTGATGCCACGCTCGACGGTGACCCGGCGGTTCGTCAGGCGGTAGCGCCGGATCGCCCAAGGCAGTCGCATCGACAGATACAGCATCATGCCGGCTGGAATGGTCGCCAGCAGGGCGAGTCGCCCGATGGACACGGGCCCAAAGCCGTCCCGAATCCGATAGAGGCGGCCCAGCCATTGTCCGAGCGACGTCGCCCCCACCGACGGCCAGACGGTCATCACGGTCGCCTCTGAAACAGCCGGCGGCACCACGCCCGCGATGGATTGCAGCATCATGTCGGATCACCTGAAGGCTGAAATTGGACGCTCAGATTCGACTCCTGACCCAGCATGGTACCGTGCCACGCAAACGGTGAAAGGGCGCGAAAGGGGCGACTAAAAAGAACCTAAAAAAAGAAACCCGCTGGGGCTCGGCCGAGCCCCAGCGGGTTCTTCAATTCACTGGATCGTGGCAGTTGTCGCCAGTCACCGGAACGAATTCCGATGACCAGCCATCTCTTTCGGCGGCTCCTTCCAACCATTCGCAGACCCTTGCGGGCCCCACCATGGCGGAAGCACGATCGTCTCCACAATAAGCTTCGAAGCACCAGAGGGTCTTGCGACCCAAAGGCCTTCTTGACTTTTGAACCACGGGATTCCTG
>JBIIYN010000309.1:0-4675 GCA_044346795.1 Pirellulales bacterium | reverse complement strand
AACGTCTCGACCGTCACGAGCACGCTGATCCGTCAGGGCGATCTCTCGATCACGAAGACCGCCAGTTCGAGCCCCGTCGTCGCCGGCCAGACGCTGAGCTACACCCTCACCGTCAACAACACCGGCGTCAGCCAGGCGACCAACGCCACCGTCACAGACGCCTTCCCCACCATCCTGCAGAACCCCAGCTGGACGGCGGTCTACTCGGGTGGCGCCACCGGTGCCGCCTCGGGCACGGGCACGATCGACGAACTCGTCTCCGTCCCCACCGGCGGCCAGATCATCTACACCGTCACCGGAACCGTCGATCCGTCCACAACCGCCACGGCCTTCACCAACACGGCGACGGTGACGGCACCCGACAACTTCACCGACACGGTTCCCACCAACAACGTCTCGACCGTCACCTCGACCGTGACGGGCCTGCTGGCCGACCTCAGCATCACGAAGACCCCCGTCGCAGGCCCTTACACGGTCGGCGTGAACGTGACCTACACGATCACGGTGGGCAATCTCGGCCCGAACGCGATCCCCGGCACGACCGCCATCGATCCTTTGCCCGCGGGGGCGGTCCTCGTCTCGGTCGTCGGCGACTTCACGTTCGACATCCCGACCCAGACGGTGACCTTCAACGTCGGGCCGCTCGCCAGCGGAGCGACGCAGGTCTACGTCATGACGATCACGCCGCCAGTCATCGGGGGCGACCTCGTCAACAAGGCCACGGTCCTCGTGCCGGCCGGGTTTACTGACAACAACACTTCCAACAACACCGCCACCTCCATCCTCACTGAAATTCCGCCCCCGTTGTCGGTCGATCGCGGCCTGGTCGTCGGCACCGACGACGGCTGCAACGGCCGGTTCGACACGCGGGTGCGGGTGATCGACGCGATCGACGGCGGCGCGGAGATCTTCAGCTTCGTGCCCTATGCGGGCTGGAAGGGGAGCGTCCGGGTGGCGACGGGCGACGTGACGGGCGACGGCATCCCGGAGATCATCACGGCCCCGGGCCGGAATCGGGTCGGTGAGATCCGAGTGTTCGACTCCGAGACGGGCGTCGAATTGGTGCCGTACCGCACGTTCCCCTTCGGACCGAACTACCGCGGCGGCGTCGAGGTCGCCGTGGGCAGCCTCAACACCGACATCTACGGCGACATCGTCGCCGGCATGTCGAGCGGTGCGGGACTGGTCCGCGGGTTCCTCGTCACCGACCCGATGGCGGTCGACCCCGTGGCAAACACCCCGTCCTTCTCGTTCCGCGGCTTCCCGGCGCCCTACGCGGGCGGCGTGAAGATCACCGCCGCCGACTTCGGTGGCTTCACGTCACCCACCTGGACGGCGGGCGTGGGCTCCCTCGACGGCATCAGCGAGATCGTGGTCGGGAGCAACGCCGGCCGCCGTGCCGCGGTCAGGATCTTCGACGTCTCGGGGGCCACGCCGAGGAATGTCCGCACCATCCTGCCGTTCGCGGCGAACTTCCGCGGCGGCGTGACCCTCGCCACGGGCCGCTACGCCTCCAACACCTTCCCCGACGACGGCCTGCCCGACATCTTCGTGGGAGCCGGCATCGGCGGACAATCCAAGCTCGAGATCTGGAGCGTGGCCGGCGGGGCACCGGCGAAGCTCGCGGTCTTCGCGGGCATGGCCAAGCCGAACGCCGCGCTCTTCACCGCGGCGCTCGACACGAGCGGCGACGGAGTCGTGGACAACGTCTACGGCGTGCAGGGGCAGAACGGCGGCTTGGGCACGAAGGGCGTCCGCGGATATGAATTCGGCGCACCTGGAACCGCCACGGTGCTGCCGGCGACCAACAATCCGGACTTCTCCCCGCCGCTCCGCATCGCCGCGCTCCGGATTCTGACCAACGGCCTCCGTCGCAGGCCCCGCTGAGCGATCAGCTGATCGCTCGACCGGCCGATCGGCATGAGGCCGCCGCGTCGAGAGCCAGCGCTCTCACGCGGCGGCCCGGATCGCCGCGGGCCGCGGCGGCGCGAGCTTGAAGAGCGCGAAGAGGTCCTCCTGGGTCAGGCCGCTCGAGGCCGGCGCTTCGGCCTGCGAGAGGATCGTGTCGGAGAGATCCCGCTTGCGGCGGAGCACCTCGTCGATCCGCTCCTCGATCGTGTTCGCCGAGAGGAAGCGGGTGACGGTCACGGCCCCCGCCGCGCCGATGCGGTGGGCCCGGTTGATCGCCTGATCCTCCACGGCCGGGTTCCACCAGCGGTCGAAGAGAAACACGTACTGCGAAAACTGGAGATTGAGCCCCACGGCCCCCGCCCCGTAGGAGAGCAGCAGCACGGAATGTTTTTTCTCGTGCTTGAAGAGGCGGATGGCTTCGTCGCGGGCCGCCGTCGACATGCCGCCGTGGTATTCGAGGGCCCCGAAGCGGGAGAGTTTGCCGCGCAGCCGGCCGAGCGTCTCCACCCACTGGCTGAAGACGAGCGCCTTCTTGCCGCTCGAGTGGACCTCCTCCAGATCGGCCTCCAGGCATTCGAGCTTCGCGCTCTCGCCGGTGAAGGTGTCGAAGTTGCATATCTGCTTGAGCCGGAGCACCAGTTCGAAGACGTTCTGGATGGTCGCCTCCTGCCCGAGGTCGGCCAGCCGCAGCACCCCCTCCTCCTCCGCCCGGCGGTAGGTCTCCCGCTGCTCCGGTCCCAGCTCGATTCGCTCGTCGCGGTTGAGCCGGGGCGGCATGTCCTTGAGCACCTTGTCCTTCGTGCGACGGAGCACGTGATCGGCGGCGGCCGCCCCCATCGCCTTCGGCGACATGCGTTCGTGGAGATGGCCGGGGGCGATGAACTCGAAGAGCCCGACGAGATCGTCGGCGCTGTTTTCCACGGGCGTGCCCGTGAGCGCCCAGCTGCGACGGCGGGGCACCGCCCGCACCGCCTCGCTCGTCTGGCTGGCGCGGTTCTTGATCCGCTGCGCCTCGTCGAGCACGACCAGATCGAACGACAGGCCGAGTTCGGCCACGAGTTCCCGATCGCGGACGAGCACCTCGTAGTTGGCGATCTTCACCGGCACGTCGGCCAGCGACCACTGCCACCGCCGCCGCGACTGGTCTCCTTCGACGACGGCGACGAGGATCTCGGGCGCCCAGTCGGCCAGCTCCCGCGTCCAGTTGCTCACGAGGCCCTTGGGGCAGACGACCAGCACGCGGCGGGCCTGCCCCGCCCGCACGAGCAGCCGGATCGAGGAGATCGCCTGCATCGACTTGCCGAGGCCCATCTCGTCGGCCAGCACCGCGCCATGCCGCGGCATGAGAAACGCCATGCCGTCGAACTGAAACGGAAACGGCTGCCGCGGAAACTCGAGCCTGCTCGTTTCCAGGATCGTCTCGAGATCCGGCTGCAAGAGATAGAAGAATCGCTCCGACAGCTTCACCACGTCGGCCGGCGGAGTGATCCGCGTCCGCTTGCGTGCCGCTTCCGGTGCGGGCGCCGTGCCATCGACGGTCGGCACGGCCTCGGCTCCCGCTGGTGCCGCGGCCGGCGGCAGGGGCCTCGCCGGCACGGCCGGCACGGCGGGCGGCGACGTCGACTGCTGAAACCTGAAGCTCCGGACGGCGGGCCGCCTGTCGAACAGTTCGACGCGCTCTACCGACGGCCGCCGCACGTCGATGGGAAACCGCAGCGCAGCGGGCCGCATGATCCGGGAATCGACGGCCGGCAAGACCGCCACCGCGGGCAGCGTGAGGTCGGGGCGAAGATAGCGACAGAACGTCATGGATCGCTTTTCCATGCGGCGGTCAGTGCCGCTGCGCCTCGTCGATCGCGGCGCGAATCCGCTCGAACGGCTCCCGCAGATCGACCGCGGCCGCCAGTTGCTCGAGCCGCTCCCGCAGCTCCGCCTCGCGGCCGGCATCGCTGGCGTGGGGGCTCACGTGGGCTTCGCCCAGGATGAAGTGGCTCCCGCAGAGCCCGCTGCCGGGCACGACGGCCGGCACGGCCGCGGAGCCGCCCCTGACCAACGCGACGGGAAGGTGCGTGTGGCTCCGCACGTGCAGCATCGGCTCGAGATCGGTGAGCACCACGTCCGGCGTCACCGTGGCTTCGGTCAGGAGCGTGCCGCCGATCTGCTGGCCGTGCAGGTGCGACTGGAGCGTGGAGCCGAAGAGGATCTGCTGGGCCCGCGACACCTTCACCGGTGCCGTGCAATGGAACTCCAGCGGCCGCCCCCACGGATCGACCAGCAGGTAGCCGCCGAAGACGCCGTGCGCCGCCGACTCCACGGCCGTGAGAAACCCGTAGGCCCGCGTTCCCGTGCCCCCTAAAGCCTCGGTCGACTTCTGCTCCATGCTGCGCGCGATCCCTCCGCCCTGGCCGGATCGCCGCGTCCCTGCGGCGGCCCCATCCGCTCCATCCATCGGGCATCCCACGCGGCCACTTGAGCGGTCCCCAAACGGCCTCCCGCCTCGCGGCCCGGCGGTCCGCGTCGCGGAATCTGGGAAAACCCTGCGGGCAGTCCCCCGCCGCGTGGAAAAGAACGACATGGCTGTCTAAGATGGAGGGACGGTTGAGCCACTGCGCCGCGAGAGCACTCATGAACGACGTTTCGCCGGTCTACACCCAGCTCGACATCTCCGCCGCCACGGTCCATGCGACCGTGCCCTCTCCCGGGCCGGCCGCCGACGCCTCGGAAACCAGCCGGCTGCTCCGCGACATGGTCGTCCTGCAGCACC
>JBIIYN010000308.1:0-4682 GCA_044346795.1 Pirellulales bacterium | reverse complement strand
TCCGCGAGCCTGGAAACGCCCTCCGCATCGAGGCCCGATGACCTCCTGCCGGCGGGCCGCTACCGGCTGGCGATGGGCCTCCTCGTCGGCACAGCCGCGCTGGCCCGCATCGCGATGCTGGCCGAGTTCGTCGCCGTCCATCCCTTTGCCGAAGTGCCGGCGATGGACGCGCTGGAATACTGGAACATCGCGGGACGGTGTGCCGCAGGCCATTGGTCGCAGCCCACGCCGTTTCTGTCGGCGCCGCTCTACCCGTACTTTCTGGGGGCGATCCGCACGCTCGGTGCCGATCTCGTCGGCGTCGCCGTGGTGCAATTGATCATGCACCTGCTCACGGCGGTCGTCGTGGGCGAGGCGGCCCGGGCCGCCTGGGGTCGATCCGCGGGGCTCGTGGCCGCGGCCGCGTTCCTATTGTTGACCGAGCCGGCGGTCATGTTCACCCGGCTGTTTTCCGAGAATCTCCAGCTGCTCCTGGTCGCGCTCTTGGCCTGGCAGTGGATGATGCTGGCCCGGCGGCGGGAGCCGGAGTGGGGCGGCGTGGCGGCGTGCGGCGTGCTGCTCGGCCTGTTGGCATTGACCTATCCGCCGGCCCTGGCGCTCATCCCCGCCTGGGCGGCGTGGCGCATCCTGGCGACCGGCCCGCGCCGGCGGGCGGTCGGGCAGGCGGTCGGTGGCGCGTGCCTGGCCGCTCTCACGATCAGCCCCGCCACGCTCCACAACTGGCTGTTGCACGGCGAGCCCATCCTGATCACCGCCCATTCCGGGATCACGCTGCGGCAGGGGAACGGGCCCGAGGCCCGCGGCATCATCCATTCGATCCCCGGCGTCGTCGCCCGCCGCGATACGATGCACCACGACGCCGCGGCGGTGTTTCTCGAGGCCCACGGACGCGAGGGCACGTGGCGGGACATCGACCGGCATTTCCGCGACGAGGTGCTCCGCCACTGGATCAGCCACCCGCTCGCCACCGTGCGGCTGGCCGGTCGCAAGGCCTGGCTGTTTCTCACCGCCCGGCATTATGGCGACATGCTGGCCATCACGATCGAGCGGGAGATCGGCATGTGCCGCCTCGCCCTGCTCGCGCCCGTGGCGGTGCCGTGGTTGATGGGGGCCGCCCTCGTCGGACTGGTGCTCGTCCTCCGCGATCCCGGCCGGTTCGCCCCGTTCTGGCTGCTGCCATGGCTGCCGTTCCTGATCGTCACGATCTTCTTCTACACCCCGCGCTACCGCTGCGCGGCGATTCCGCCGCTCTGCTGCCTGGCGGCCGGGGCGGTCGTGCATCTGGGCACGTGGCGACCTGCACGCCGGTGGCCCGCCGTCGCGGCGTGCGCGCTGCCCGCGCTCGGACTCGCGATCAACGGGTCCACCGGCATCGACGACCCCGGCGCCGAGCGGGATCATGTCGTCGCCAGTTTTTCCGGGTTCCAGATGGCGGCGGCCGGCCGCATGGTCGAGGACGGGCGCCACGACGCGGCCGAGGACCGTCTGCATTCCGCCATCCGCCTGAAACCCGACAACCTCGCCGCGCTCGAGATGCTCGTGCGGCTCTCCAAGCTCACCGATCAGCCGGCGCGGGCGATCGAACCACTCCGGCGGATCGCGAGCCTCGTGCCGGACGCCGTCGGCGTGCGCAAGAGCCTCTACAACGTCCTCTGCCAGACCGGCGATTTCCCCGCGGCCAAAACCGCCCTTGGTGACGTGCTGACGCTGGAACCGGACGACGTCGAAACCCAGCTCGCGCTCGCCTGGCTGGAGGCGGCGTCTGCGGATAACCGGGTTCGCGACGGGAAGGCCGCCCTGGGCCGGGCACGACGACTGATGGAGCAATCCCAGGAACCGTCGATCGAGATGTGGGCGGCGCTGGCCGCGGCCCTGGCGGAGTGCGGACGCTTCGACGAGGCCGCCGAGGCGGCACGGAGCGGTGCGGCGCTGGCCGGGCAGACCGGGCAGGCCGGGCAGGATTCAATGACGGCGATGCTCGAGGCCGCGGTGTCCGCGTTTGCCCGTGAGCAGCCTCTGCGGGCCATGCCCATGCCGCTTTACTGAGCCGCCCGCTCCGCGCGGACTTTCTCGAGCGCCGCCGCCACCGTGCGGTCGTCGGGCGCCCGCGCGAGCGCCTCGACAAGACACGCTTCCGCCTGGGCATAGCGCCGAGAGCGGCCGTGGATGCCGGCCAGTTGCACGTACGCCTCGACGAGCGTGGCATCCCGATCGGCGGCGTCTTGAAAGCATGCCGCGGCGACCTCGGAATTGCCGCGTTCCAGGGCGATCATTCCCAGCCGGAAATAGGCCGCGCCACCCAGCACGGGATGGTCGCGCAGCCCGCCGAACACCTTCACGGCCCGGTCGCCGAGCCCCAGCCTGGCGAAGGCGAGGCCCGCCTGCAGCCCCATGCACGCGGTGGGCCTTTGCCGCAGCAGCGCCTCGAGCGCTGCGACGGCTTCCTCGCGATCCCCCCGGGCCTCCGCGACTTCGGCCCGGGCGAGGTGATACGCATGGTGCACGTGTTCATCCGAAACCCTGGTTTCGGCCCGCTCGCCGGCCGCGTCCTCGAGCACCGCCGCGGCCTCCTCGACCTGGCCGTTCCGCACGAGCCCCAGCGCGAGCATGGAGCGGCTCGCTTTCGTGGGCACGAGCCGGTGGGCCTCGCGAGCCCGGGCAAGCAGGCCGCCGTCGTCGCCTTTCACCGAGGCGACCAGACACAGATTCCAGAGTGCCAGCCCCTTCTGCCGATCGAAGCGGGCATTCTCCACCGCGGCTTCGAGCAGGGCCTGCGCCTCGGCCAGGCCTTTATGATCCGCACAGAACGTGCCGAGATTGTTGGCCGCGTTGAAGCTCTTCGGATCGTGGGCGAGCACGTGTCGATAGAGCGGCTCTCGGCCGACGTAGATCCGCGTCTGGGCCACGGTCAGGCAGGCCAGCACCCCCACCCAGGCGACGAGGAGAGGCAGCCGTGCGCGGGCATCCGAGAGCCCGGCCACCCCGAGCGTGGCCGCGGCGGCCAGCCCCGCCAGCGCCGCCGCCGAAGCGTGGTATTGGAAGTGATCCGCGACGAACGAGTATTGGAAGGGAAAGACGTCGAAGAACCCGAGCGCCGGGAAGAGCATCCCGACGAAGATGAGCGCCGCGGCCAACGGCCCGCGGCCCACGCGGTCGCGCACGGCCCACAGGCCAGCCAACACGCCGACCACCGCCGCTGAAAACACCCATTGCCACGCCGCCGCCGCCGACACCTCCCACCGCGGATAGAAGAAGAGAAGCGGCTGCGGCCAAAGCAGCTTCGTGAGGTAGAAGACGATCGCCCGGCCCGCCAGAACGATCCGGTCGGCGGCGGTCAGGGCCCACTCGGCCCCGACGGCGCCGACGTGCTGCTTCTCGAGGATCGCCGTGTTCACCGCCAGGGGCAGCCCGAGCAACACGAGCGGCGCCACCCCGACCATGTCACGGGCCGACAACCGGCCCGTCTTCCACCAGGAGATCACGAGCACGACGCCGATCAGCGTGATCGTCACCGTCTTGCAGAGCAGCGACGCCACGAACAGCCCGACCGCGACCGCCAGCCAGCGCAGCCGGAGCGGCTCGGAACGGCCCTCGTCCGCCCGCCCCGTCGCCACGACGCCCGCTCCGAACCGATACCGCAGCCACGAAAGCAGGAACGCCAGGCCGAAGAACGCCGAGAGTGTGTTCTTCCGCTCGGTGATCCAGGCCACCGTCTCGACCTCCACCGGATGCAACGCAAACAACGCCGCACCCAGCCAGGCCCCCGGCACCGCGAGCCGCGCAAGCACCGCCCACAGGAGCACCGCGTTAGCCGCATGAACAAGCACGTTCACGAAATGGTAGAGCGGGGCATGCAGCCGCCAGAGCTGGTACTCCATCCAGAACGACGTGTGCGTCAGCGGGTAGTACTGCGGCGTGCGGCCGGGCTCGAGCCAGATCGACCGCAATCCCTCCAGGCTCCGCAGGCACTGGTTGTCGATGACGTACGCATCGTCGTCCCAGATGAATCCCGCCCACCACAGGCGGCCATAGACCAAGAGCACCGCCGCCACGAGCGCCCCCGCCCCACGGGCGAAAGGAAGCCAGCCGGACGAGGCGGGGGGGTCGGCCATGACGGATCGCATCCTCGGGCGGGAGCATGAGAGCGGGGATACCGGAGGGGCGACCGGCTCAAGGACGGACCCGCCGGGTTCTCTCACAGGTTCATGAGGAATTCGTGAGCAGCCCTCTGGGCCCGCACGCCGGTGAAGCGGGGCCTCACGCCGATCGAGCCTCGACCCGCCGCGGCACGAGCCGGCCGCTCGTATCGGTGACCTGGGCGCCGCGGTCACCCGCCTCGTGATACTCGGCGTCTTGGTTCACGTTCCAGACGTCGAAGAGCTGCCTGCCCGCGAGGATGTTCTTCGCGGTGAGCATCGCCGTCATCATCGCGTGGTCCTGGTTGTTGTACTTGTGCATGCCGTTGCGGCCCACGAGGTGCAGGCCGGGATAGTGCGTCTCCAGCTCCCGGCGGATCGTCTCCACGTGGCGGGCGTAGTCGTCGTCGTAGACGGGATAGGCCTTCGGCTGCCGGACGACGTGGCCGTCGAGCACGTCGCCGGCCTTCACGAGCCCCAGCGATTCGAGCTCCCGCGTCGCCAGCGCGACCAGGTCGGCGTCGGCGCTCGACCAGAGCCCGTCCC
>JBIIYN010000307.1:0-4711 GCA_044346795.1 Pirellulales bacterium | reverse complement strand
CACCAGCACGATTTCGAGGTCGAACTCCGGAAACACCTCCCGCCGCATCGACACGAACGCCAGCCCGCCCACCAGCAGGATCGCGATCACCAGCGTGTTCATCGCCGGCATGTTGCGGACGGTCCAACTGACGATGCTTCTCATCGGGATGCCCTCACAGTGCGGTCGGCTCGGCCGCCGTGTCGGACGCCGTGTCGGCCGTGCGGGTCGGCGCCACGGCAGCGGCGCCCGGCTCGACGATCTCCATGCCGGCCCGCGGCGCGGACAGTTGGGTGGTCACCACCCGGTCGCCGGCGAGGAGCCCGGACGACGCCGAGTCGAACACCACCCTGCCCCGCGCCACCTGCACCGCGCGGGGCTTGAGGATCACGAGCCTGCCCTCCCGCATGACCCAGACCTCGCCGCTCGGCCGCTGGGCCTCCTCCGGGATCGATACGAGGTCGCCCGGCGTGTCGACCTGCACGCGAACCTGCACGAACATTCCCCGCAGCAACGACTGCGGCGCCCCGGGGGGCAGTTGCGGCATGGCGGCACCGTAGCGATCGAGCGCCGTCACCTCCTCGGGATGGGCGACGAGCACGCGACACGGGAGGGTGCGGGTCTTCTCGTCGAGCCCCCTGCCCTCCTGCCGCGACAGCGTGCCCTTCCATTCGTAGGCCGAGTCTCCGACCGTGAACACGACCGCGGCCGGCATGTCGAGCTCTTCGTGGGCCACCCGGGAAGCCGAGTCGCCCCGGCGCCGGCTGCCCCACACCATGGCGACCTCGTCCATCTGCAGGCTCGTGCGGACCTCGGCGGCCCGCGTGTCCTCGATCGTGACGAGCGCCGCGCCCTTGGCCACGAAGGAATCCTGCTCGACCTTGTCCTCGACGACGATGCCGTCGACCGGCGACACGATCCGCGTCCGCGCGAGGTCGAGCTTCGCCTTGTCGAGCATCGTCGAGGCGAGCGACTGCGCCTCGAGCAGCCGGTTGCGCCGCTTCGACAGCACCCGCTTCTGCCCTTCGGCGGAGGTCAGCGAGTTGGTCGCCGTCAGTTCGTCGCGGAGGGCGCGATCGTGCTCCGATTCCGTGACGATCCGGCCGGCCTTGAGCGTGTCGAGCCGCGCCACTTCGCGGCGGGCCAGCTCCACCTGCCGCCGCGCGAGATCGGCCGTGGCGGCGTTCTGGGCCAATTCCTCGTCCAGCTCCTCGATCGCGAGCCCCGCCTGCTTGAACTCGCGTTCCAGCCGCTCGACGTCGAGCGCATAGTCGCGGGAGTCGATCTCGAAGAGGAGCGTGCCGGCCTTGACGAACTGCCCCTCGTTGCAGGCCGGCGACTTGGTCCGCACACGGCCGGGGACTTCGGCCGCCAGCGTCACCTCCCGCAGGGGCACCACCACGCCGTCGGCCTCGATCGTGAGCCCACTCACTTCGGGCGTGGACTCCACCGTTTTCACGACCGTCGCCGCCAGGCTGTCACCGGTCTTTCGGGCCGGCGGCGGCTGGCTGCCCATCAGCAGGAATGCCGCGATGCCGCATCCCAGGATGACGAGGGGGACGATCCAGCCCAGGATCGCTCGGACGATGTTCATGAACTCGCTTCCTCTCCGACGGTGTGTGCCGACTCATGGTAGATGCCGAGGGATGGCGCGAGCCCGAGCGCCGCCAGCGCGTAGCCGGCCACGTGATCGGCCAGCGGCCCCAGGGCGTGGTGCGACTCGAGCTCCTCGCGGGAGACGAGCATGCCCACCACGTCGCCCGCCGCCCGGTAGAGAAAACACTGTCCGATGATCGAGAGCGCCACGCGCCGCAGTTCGGCCGGAGGCAGGCGGCCCTCGACGAGTTCGTCGAGAATCGACACGAGCAGGTCGAACCGCGGCCGCACGTAGTCCTCGATCAGTTCGCGGCAGGCGTCGGTCGGATGCAGCACCTCGCGCATCATGAGGCGGACCTGCCAGGGGGGCTCGCCGAAGCCGAGCATCCGTTCGAGCAGGTTGCCGACGAAGTCGCGGAGCTTCTGCCGCGGCGGCGTGCCCGCCGTCCACCCGGGCAGCGGCACCTGCCCGGCCCGCTGCTCGTGGGCATGCTTGACGCTCTCGATGTAGAGCCGCTGCTTGTCGCCGAAGTAGTAGTTGACGGCCGCCACGTTCACGCCCGCCGCCAGGCAGATGTCGCGGACGGTCGCCCCCTCGTAGCCCCGCTCGGCGAACTCCCGCCCCGCCGCCGAAAGAATCCGCTCCCTCGGCTCGTCGCCGGCGGAGCCTGCAGAAACGCGGGTAGTGCGGGACGAGTCCATGAAATGCCTAGCCTGAATCCCAAGGCGTCCTGGCTTCAGACAGTCGTTCAAACGGTCGTTTCAATCGATTGTATGACGTGTTAACCGCTCGGACAGCGGCAGTTTCACAGGCGTTCCCAAAGAAAATCCGATGGAGTTGCCTTGTAAGCACTCTTGAGTTAGCGTGACAGCATGATTCGAACGCAGATTCAGCTCCCCGAAACGGAATACGAACGGCTGCGGGAAGCCGCGAGGCGGCAGGGCCGATCGATGGCCGACTGCATACGAGAAGGCATCGATCTCTACCTGGCTGGCGCAGGCCAGCGAAAAACCGACCTCTCAGCGCTGGCCGGTCGTTTCCGGCCGTGCGACACCGCCGACCTGAAGCCCCTCGACCGCGGCTGGATCGCCGCCGCGAGCGAGGCCACCACGCGCGACGGCGATGGCCCATCGCGATGAAGGCCATCTTCGTCGACACGTCCGGCTTCTACGCCTTTCTCGACGGCACCGATCCGTTCCATGCCGCGGCCCGAGTGGCATTCGAGACCGCCGTCGAAAACGGTCGTCCGCTCGTGACGACGAGCTATGTCCTCCACGAAAGCTGGGCGGTGATACAGGGCCGGCTGGGCTGGGAGGCGGTCGATGGCTGGCTCGACCGGATCGTGCCGCTCTGCGAGGTGGTGTGGGTGGATTCCCTGCTCCACGAGTTGGGCGCCGCCCGATGCCGGCAGGCCCGCGAGCGGCGACTCAGCCTGACCGACTGCGTGTCGATCGAGACGATGCGACGCCGCGGCCTGAACGAGGCGATCGCGAGCGACGAACACTTCGCCCGCGAAGGATTTTCCCTGCCGACGCGATCCTAGCCCTTCAGCAGGTCTCGGTAGACGCCGAGGAAGTGGGCCCCCACCTCGTCGGTGACGTGCTTCCACGCCTCGTCGATGAGCCCGCCGGCCAACAGGCCGTTGACCGCCTTCGCGGCCACTGTGCCCATCGTGTCGGCCAGGCCGGTGAGCGGGTGGGTGCCGAGCAGCCGCTGCGTGTCGACGTGCACGAATGCGTTGGCCGCCAGTGACAGCGTGGGCAGTTTCGGCACCGGATCCCGGCCGTTGATGTACCGGAAGATCCTTCCCTGAAACTCCCGATTGAAGGCCTCGCAGGCCGCCCGGTTGCCGATCATCGGCGCCCCGAACGTGCAGACCTCGTGCACCGGCACGAATTTTCGTTTCAAAAGCCAGGCGGCCAGGAGCGCGAGCGCACCCCCGAGGCTGTGACCGGTGACCCAGATGGGCCGGTCACACTTCCTGTACTCTGCCTCGACCTTGGCGCAGAGCGGCTCCCAGATCGCGGCGATCGCGTCGACGAAGCCCTTGTGAAACCGCGCGCCGACACCCGCCGCCGAGAGGTCGTGCCCCAGCCTCCCCTCCGGCACCACGAGCAGGTTCATGGCGTCGGTGATGAGGATGTCCTTGAGTCCGTCGAGGCTGGTGGGCGATTCCGTGCCGCGAAACGCGACCACGATGTTCGCCTCGTCCACGGCCAGCCACGCCTGCGTGTTGCCGACGCTGAACAGCCGTGCGGCGAGCCCGAGCCGCTCCGCATAGGCCCGCGTGCCCGCGGCCTCGTCCAGGTAGGCCAGGTCGCTGGCCTCGCAGAGGAAGCGGGCGCTGTCGGCATTGCCGAGCGGCTCCTCGACGAGTTTCCAATCAGTTGACATACCGGCGTTCTCCGTCGGCGAGCCGCTCGGGAGGGCCTTCGCCATCGCCCTGCGTTCCCACCGCGTTCTTCCACTGCCGCAGGATGCTCGTCGGGATACGATTGCCCGAAACGTCAATCTGCCGCAGCCGTGGAGGCGGCGCGGCCAGAAACGCCCGCACGCCCTCCGCGGTGACCTGCGTCCGCGCGATCCGCAGGGACTCGAGCTGGGGCAGCCCGGCCAGCTTCGCCAGCCCGGCATCGGTCAGCGCCGAGTCGTTGAGCGTCAGCTCCTTGAGCCTGGGCAGGCCGCCGAGCAGGGCGAGCGTGTCGTCGGTGACGTCCTTGTTGCCCATTTCGAGCATCACGATGTCTGGCTTTTCCCTGAGGATCTCGTAGCCTCCGCGATCCCAGCCGGTGAGGTTGAGCGCCCGCTCGCCCCCGATCACCCGTTCGCGTTCTCCGAGGCCGACGATCGCGAGATACGCCCGCTGGTAGGCGAAGGGCACAGCACCGACGACGAGCCCCGCCGCGACCAGGAGCAACGGCTGGAGGAGCTGCCGCCTGGCCCGCCGCCGCATCAACACCGCCAGGCCGCGGCCCAAAAGCCACAACGCGCCCACGGACGCCAGTAGCAGCCCGAGAAAAATCAGCGCGGCACCGATCAGCTCGTTCATGCCGTGAGCATACGGCAAGATGGGTTTTTTAGCCCAGTGCCAGCACCGCCTCGGCACAAGCCCGGCCGCTGACGAGCGCCCCGTTG
>JBIIYN010000059.1:0-15286 GCA_044346795.1 Pirellulales bacterium | reverse complement strand
GATCAACTGCACGATCTGCAGCAGGAAACCCCCGGTGATCTGGTGCATGAGCCCGTGCAACGCCTCGCTGTCATGCGCCACCCGGCTGATCATCGAGCCGACCTGGTGGCGGTCGTAGTAGGCGATCGAAAGGCTCTGTAGTTTCTTCACCATCTCGTCGCGGAGGGTGGCGGTGATGCCGGTGCCGATGTCGGTGGCCAGCCGGCCCTTGAGCACGCCCACGAGCGACAAAAGCACGCGGGAAAAGGCCAGCGCGAGCACGACGACCAGGAGCGCCGTCTGGAAATCGGGCGCGGCCGTCGCCGTCGCTTCGGGGCGGCCCGACAGGATGTTGTCCACCATGTACTGCTGCAGTTTCGGCGGTGCGAGTTCCGCCACCACGCCGAGCAGCGTCAGCAGGCAGAGGAGGATCGCGCCGCGGGCGTAGGGGCGGAGCAGTTCGCCCACCCGCCGCAGGATCTGCCCCTTCTGCATGCAGCGTGGGCAGGTGTCGTCCCGGGCGGCGAGCCGGAGGCTGCACGAGGGGCACCGCGGCGGATCGAGCGGGGTGGACCGCGGGTCGGAATCACTCCAGCCGGGGAGCATGGCCGGCGGATTCCCGGCGCCGGCCGCGTCGCGGGCCTGCTCGAGCGCCCGCGACACCTTGTGAAACCGGGTCGCCAGCGTGTTGGAGTACCGCACGAGGTCGATCCAGTCGCCCGCTTCACGAACCTGGAGCGTGCCGCCGCCGACGCCGGCACTGGTGCGGATCTGATCGATGCCCTCCCAGGCCACACTGCGGAGTGGTCTGCCCGACGGGAGTTCGGGAACCACCGAGAGATGATCCGGGGTGATGACCAGCCACTCCCGCATTGGCCGACCGTCCAGACCCACGTCGGTGCTGACCGAAAGGAGGACCGGTCGATGATTGAGGCCCGCACGATCGAGCGCGTGCCGCACCGCGGGGGGCGGCGGCGGGAGCGAGGCCGCCGGGGTGCCTCCCGTGGCTGGCGTGTGATCCGGTGGGGCTGCGGCGAGCGGGGGAATCGCGGCGTCCTTCACGATCCAGGGAGCCAATCCTGGAACCACGGAATTCATGCGTGGCTCACGCACGGTCATGGGATACGCACGGTACCGGGGGTTGGTTCGCGACTCAAATCGGGCCCCCGGGAGCCCCCCTTCCGACGCCAAAAGCGGTCTTTACGCGGCCGCAAGAGCTGCTCTATCCTGACGTTCCATCAGTCCGATAGTAAACATGGTAAGGATTCTCGAAACCCCGTTCTATCAGGTGCCTCCATGATCATGCCAACGCTGCCGGCAGGGATTCGCGACGACATCACGCAGTGCATCGGCCGCACGCCCCTGGTCCGGCTGCGCCGGGTGACCGAAGGCTGCGTGGCCACGGTGGTGGGCAAGATCGAAAACATGAATCCGCTGTGGAGCGTGAAGGACCGCATCGCCGCCGCGATGGTCGACGCCGCCGAGCGTGACGGCCGGATCGGCCCCGACACCATCATCATCGAGCCCACGAGCGGCAACACGGGCATCGGCCTGGCCTACGTCTGCGCCGCCCGCGGCTACAAACTGCGGGTGACCATGCCGGAGAGCATGAGCCTGGAGCGTCGTCGCATGCTCAAGGCCCTCGGCGCCGAACTGGTGCTGACACCCGCCGCCGAAGGCATGCCGGGCGCGGTCCGCCACGCCGACGAGATCAGCCGCTCGAGCAGCCAGTTCTTCATGCCGCAGCAGTTCAAGAACCCGGCCAATCCGGAGGTGCACCGGCGGACGACGGCCGAGGAGATCTGGGCCGACACCGAGGGTCAGGTCGACATCCTCGTCTGCGGCGTGGGCACCGGCGGGACGATCACCGGCTGCGGCGAGACGCTCAAGGCCAAGAAGCCGGGGCTCAAGGTGGTGGCCGTCGAGCCGGCCAACAGCCCGGTGATCTCGCAGAAGCTGGCCGGCGAACCGGTCAAGCCGGGGCGGCACACGATCCAGGGAATCGGCGCGGGCTTCATCCCCGACATCCTCAACCTCGACATCATCGACGAAGTCGTCAAGGTCGACGACGAAGACGCGATGGAGACCGCGCGGCAGATGGCGAAGCGCGAGGGGCTGATGTGCGGCATCAGCTGCGGCGCCGCGGCCTGGGCCGCCCTGCAGGTGGCCCGGCGGCCGGAAAACGCCGGCAAGATGATCGTGGTGGTGCTGCCCGACCTCGGCGAACGCTATCTCTCGACCCGCCTCTTCCCAGAGTGACGGCCGGAATGACGGCCTGAATGACGGCTACCGGCGCTGGCTGAAGAGCCAGTCGAGCACGAACCCGTCGCGGTAGGCGAAGGGGTCGGTGGAAGCTCGAGGAGCATTGGGCCGCCCCGGCCCACGCGACGAGACTTTTGCCGCCCCGAAGCCGGCGCCACACCAAAGACGAGTGCGATCTACCGGCGCTGGCTGAAGAGCCAGTCGAGCACGAACCCGTCGCGGTAGGCCGGGGTCCACGAGTCGTGCCCCACGCCGGCCAGCTCCGAATAGATCGGCCGCCCGCCGGCCGCCCGCACCGCGGCGATCATCGATCGCGAACGCTCCACCGGCACGACCGTGTCGGCGTCGCCGTGGAAGCTCCACGTCGGCAGCCGCACGATGCGTGCCGCGACGCCCTCGTCGCCCCCGCCGCAGATCGGCAGGATCGCGGCGAACCGGTCGGGCATCCGGGTCGCCAGATCCCACGTGCCAAAGCCTCCCATCGAAAGGCCGGTGAGGTAGATGCGGTCGGGATCGACCCGCTCCCGCGCGATCGTTTCCTCGAGCGCGAGGATCGCCGCCGCAAGGTCGGCGGTGGGCGTGGCGAGTTGCGGCGGGCTCTTCCTGTCGGCCCACGAAACATCCACCCAACGCTCGTCCATGCGGCATTGCGGGGCGAGGACGAAACAGGGATGCCGGCGGCGCAGGGCCGGCTCGGCGAGCCAGGTCGGCAGGTACTTGAGCTGCTTGTCGTTGTCGCTGCCACGCTCCCCCGCCCCGTGCAGGAACAGCACGAGCGGATGGCGGGCCGCCACGGCGCTGGTCGCCCTCGTGGCCGACGTGGGGCCGCCGCCTTCCGCGGGCTCGGGCCGCAGCAGGCGATACCGAAACTCGCCGACGCCTTTCCCGGCGGTCCAGCGGACGGATCGCTCCTCGTACAGCGTGGTCATCTCGCGGGGCTCCGGAGGGTGCGGGCAGGAACCGAACCGTTCGAGAGGCTACTTCGGCGCATCCCCGATCGCCAGTTTCACGCGGCGCGGCATGGCGAGCCGCGACAAGAGCCCGACCGCGCCGGTGGGCAGGCCCAGGAATTGCAGGTGCTCGAACCACGACGGCACCTCCGCGGCCAGTTTTCCCACGGCCGTGCCGCGGAGGTCGAGAGACCGCAGGTTTTTCAGAGCCTTGAGCTGGAGCAGTCCCTCGTCGGTGAGACTGCCGCCGGCCAGGTCGAGCACGGCCAGATCGGCGAGCGATTCGGCACGAAAGCCCAACAGGATCGCGAACACGTCGTCGGCGGCGGGGCCGTGGAGCCGCACGCAGACGAGCTTGTCGGCGACGTGTCCGAAGTCCTCGCCGAACGAACGACGGAGCCAGTCGGCCTCCTCCATCTCCACCTCGCCACCCCGTTCGATCGTTTCGGTCACGACATCCTGCTGCTCGGCGTAGGCCTCGACCTTCGCCGCCAGCCACTCGAGTTTCCCCGCCTTGAGCCGCACGTAGTCTTGGGCCTCTTCGTAGGCCTTCTGCAGCAGGATGAACTGCTCCGGGTCGCCCCCGCGGTCGGGGTGCATCTCCTTTGCCTTGGAGAGATAGGCCTGTTTGACGTCCTCGGCGGTGACCGGCGGCAGCAGGCCCAGGACGGAGAGGCACTTTGGGTGGTGTGGGGAAGGCTGAGCGTTGTTCATATGCCGTCGTCGCCCTCGAGAACAGCCTTCTTGGGTGGGGCACCGGCTCCGGGGCGGCAACGCATTGTTTCGTCCGTCGCTCCGACGACGGAAGGGCGTCGCGTGGGCCGGGGCGGCCCAGGCTTTGTCCGCCGTTCCGACGGCGGAATCAGCTGCTCCTCGAGCTTTCGCCGACCCCTTCGCCTCTCTTTTTTCCGTAGCAGCAAATCGTTTGTACCGACCTGCCGCAGGGTACGTCCCGGGGTGATCCCGTGCAACGCTCGCCTTGATCTGGTTGGCGAGGATGCCTATTTTCCTGGGGTTGTCAGACGATGCCAAGGAGGGCAGCCCGATGCGATCATGGTGGCGGACGTGCAGCGAGCGATTCGGAGGATGGTCCGGTTCCGGCAGGCGGTGGGGTGCGGCCCGCGAGATCGGCGCCGCGATCGTCGTGATCGTCGGCTGCCTCGTGTGGCGGGGGCTTGCCGGATCGCCGCAGGCCGACGCGAAACCGCCCCAGCGAACGCCGCCCGGCGCCGCCAAGACCGCCGCGCCGTCGGCCAAGGGGGCCGCACCCGCGGAGGCTGACCGGGTGCTGGCGCTCGTGAATGGCGTCGAGATAAGCCGCGGCCAGCTCGCCGCCGAATGCCTGAGCCGCCATGGCAACGCCGTCCTCGAGGCGCTGGTCAACCGTGAGATCATCACGCAGGCGTGCGGACGGCGTGGCATCGTCATCACGAAGGCCGACGTCGATGCCGAGATCGACGCCATGGCGAAGCGGTTCAGCGTGCCGCGTGACAAGTGGATCACCCTCATCGAACAGGAGCGGGGCATCACTCCGCAGCAATACGCCGAGGATATCGTCTGGCCGATGCTCGCCCTGCGGAAGCTGGCCCATGCCGGCATCGAGCCGACGGCCGAGGAGGCGCAGCAGGCGTTTGAAAACCAGTTCGGCGAGACCGTCAAGGCCCGGATCATCGTGGCCCGCTCCCAGAAGGAGGCTGAACGGCTGCGGCAGCAGGCGCTGGCCGCACCCGACGACTTCGGCGGATTGGCCAGGCAGCATTCCGTCGACGTCGGCAGCGCCAGCGCCAACGGCTGGGTGCAGCCCATCCGCCGCCATTCCGGCGACGCGGGATTCGAGCGGGTGGTGTTCTCGCTCGAGCCGCACGACATCTCTCCGGTGGTGCAGGTGGCCGATCAGTTCATCGTCGTCAAGTGCGAAGACCGTCTTCCCGCGGCCGACGTGAAGATCGAAGACGTGCGGCCGCGGCTGCTCGAGGATCTTCGCGAGCGCAAGAGCCGTTCCGCCTCGACCGAGGTGTTCCGGTCGCTGCAGGACGCCTCCACCGTGGAAAACGTGATGAACGATCAGGCCAAGGCCGCCGCCAATCCGGGGGTGGCTGCCCGCGTCAACGGCCAGGCGGTCGAGATCAAGGACGTCGAAGCGACCTGCGTCGAACGCCATGGCCGTGACGTGCTCGAGATCCTGATCACCCGCCGTCTCATCGAACAGGCCCTCGGCCGCGAGCAGCGCACCGTCACGCAGGCCGACATCGACGCCGAGGTGAACCGGGCGGCGGAAAGCATGGGCTTCCGCAAGGCGGACGGCTCGGCCGACGTCGCCGCCTGGCTCGAGCGGGTCACCCGCGAGCAGAAGGTGCCGATGCGGCACTACATCGAGGACATCGTGCAGCCGACGGTGGCGCTCAAGCAGCTCGTCGGCAAGGTGCCCGTGACCCAGGAGGACCTCGACAAGGCCTTCGACGCGACGTTCGGCCCCCGTGCGAAGTGCCGGATCATCGTGATGGACAGCCAGCGGCGGGCGCAGGAGGTGTGGCAGCTCGCCCGCCAGGATCCACGGCCGGAGCGGATCGGCGACCTCGCCGAACAATACTCCGTCGATCCCACCAGCCGAACCCTCCGCGGCGAGGTGCCGCCGATCCAGCGGCACGGCGGCCAGCCCGCGCTCGAACGGCAGGTGTTCGCCCTGAAGCCGGGGGAACTGTCGGGCATCGTGCAGATCGCCGATCGATTCATGGTGATCCTCTGCGAGGGGTTCACCGACCCGGCCCAGGTGAAGTTCGCAGAGGTGCGCAACGAACTCTACGACGACATCCACGAGAAGAAGCAGCGGATCGAGATGTCGAGGTATTTCTCGCATCTCCGCGAGGCCGCTACGATCGACAATTTCCTGGCCGGCACGAGCCAGTCGCCGACGCGGCCGACCGCCGGTGGGCCGGGCCAGGCGTCGGTGTCGCGGCCCGGCCCGCCGGGTGGCGGCATGCCCGCCTCCCCGACGCTTCCCGCAGGACTCCAGGCCGATGCCGGTCAGCCCCGCGCGGGCAGCCGCAAGTCCGCAGGCCCCGGCAACTCCCAGCCGACGTCATCCGGCGTCCGCCCGGCCTCGCTCGACGCGCCCGCGCGCTGACGGTGTGCGCATGGTACGGCGTGGTGCGTCGGTTTTGGACCCGTCCCCGGGTTTCCACCCGGGGCTTTGAGGCGAATGGCAGCGCAACCATCAGCGGCCGCGTCACCATCGACTAAAAGCCCGGAGCGGAAGCGACGGGACGGTCTACACGGCAAGCCTCGGCATCGTGCCGAGCTTGCCTTGGCCGACCTCCGTCGGCTGGTTCTCACCCGGGCCTCCGGCCCTGGCGTCCGGGAGGATGCATTCGCAAGCAGTGGTGAATCGGTTTTGGACCCGTCCCCGGGTTTCCACCCGGGGCTTTGAGGCGAAGGGCAGCGGAACCATCAGCGGCCGCGTCACCAGCGAATAAAAGCCCGGATCGGAAGCGACGGGACTGTCTATACGGCAAGCCTCGGCATCGTGCCGAGCTTGCCTTGGCGACCGCAGGTCGCTGGTGCTGACCCGGCCCTCCGGGCCTGGTGCGAATCGGCTCATCGGTTCACTCGAGCTCGGGCAGCACCGCCTCCTCGGCGGCCGCTTCGCGGAGCTTCTCCATCGCCTTGGCCTCGATCTGCCGCACCCGCTCCTTCGTCACGCCGAGTGCCGAGCCGACCTCCTTGAGGGTCTGCGGCTCGTGATTGTGGTCGAGACCATACCGGCGGATGATGATCGTCTGCTCCCGGGAATCGAGACGGTTCAGGAACTTGCCCACCTGCTGCAGCCGGTCGGTCTCCGCCAGCCGCTGCTGGTGTTCGTCGGGCCGCACGTCGGTCGCCGCCTGCAGCAACTCCATGTCGGCCGCCCGGAAGCGGTCGCGACGGCGATGCTCGTCGGGAATGGTGCGGGCGTAGTTCTTCATGATCGCCCACGAGGCGTAGGTGCTGAACTTGTTGCCCCGGGCGTAGTCGAACTTCTCCACGGCCCGGATCAGGGACATGTTGCCGTCGCTCACCAGGTCGAAGAAGCTGTCACCCGGGGAAACCCGTCGCTTGGCGATCGACACGACCAGTCGCAGGTTGGCCCGCACGATCCGGTTTTTGATCTCGACGATTTCCCCGTACAACCTGTCGATCTGGTCCATAAGCCGGGCATTCGGGCGATCACGGTCGAGCTGGTCTCGCAGCGCCGCCGCCCTGTGCTTGAGGTAGTTGAACTTGCGGAACAGCCACACCTCCTGCTCCCGCGTCAGCAGCGGCACTTCGTAGAGGCTCGCGAGGTACGCCGGCAGGCCGGATGGCCGCCGCACCCGCTTGGCGGGCTCGTCGATGCCCGGGAACGGCTGGTTGACCACCTTCTCGGCGCTCTTCCGCGAGAAGAGCGCGTTGGGAATGCAATCCAGGGGCAGCTGCACGATGTGGTCGGCCCGCTGCGACAGGATCACCCGGTAGATGCTCGCCTTGGAGCGATGGTAGCGCCTGGCGATCGATTCCACCGTTTCCCCATGCTGGTAATGCTGATAGATCCGCGCGCAGCTTTCGGGACGCAGCCGGCCGTCGGCGATCGGGAAGACCGCCTCCGACGGATGCTCCTGATCGTGCCGCTTGATCGTGTAGCGGATGGTTTCCACGCTGCGGTTGAGGCGACTGGCGATTCGCCGATGCACGTCGGCGGGGCAGGCACCGGCGGCCGCCAGCCGGCGGGCCCAGCCGATGATCCGGTCATGCTCGTCCTCGGACAGCTGGCTGAACCGGCTGCCCCGCTCGATCCGCAGCGGGTTGTCGCGGATGAAGCGGTCGACCGCACTGGCAAGAAAGCCCACCCGCCTGCGGCCACCGACCGTGTGCCGCTCCGCGACGAGGCCATGATCCCGCCACCGCGAGATCGTCTTGGTCGACACGTTGAAGCGATTGGCCAGATCCTCGATCGACAGCACTTCGTCGCCGTCTGCCACCGGCAGATCGGCCGTGTCCGCGATCAGGTGAAGCGAAGCAGGCAAAGCATCAAAATTCGATCGCATCAAACACCTCCAGTGCCGGCTATCCATGCCGGATGATGAAAGGCGAACCCCGGGTTTGGTGGCGGACCGATGGCCGTCCATGACCAGCTGCCCGCCGCGCGGGAACGTGAGAGTTATACGGCCGTCGTCCGCGAATGGTTCCCGAACGGACCGCTTTCTTGAGAATTTTTAGGAGGCCCCCTACGACCCGGCGATCGGGGCCATCGGACACTTGGTCGCAACCCAATGGCAGCCAATGGTTTGCGGCTCAGATGGCCGTTCGCCAGATTCTCGTTTCAGGACCCTGACGATTGCAAGGAGTCCGTAAACCAAGGGGTTTTGTCCGTGAGGACACTTGGTACGGCGGCGGCCGTCGTCGCACCGTCGAAAACTGACGGGGACTCTTGTGTCGGATGCCAACGATATCGCGGGGGGCGGGGATGACGAGTTGGACGGCCGTGGGAAGGGGCATGGCGGGCTTGCTGGCGGCGGCTGCCCTCGTGGCGGGCATGCCGGCGGGAGCCGAGGATGTGGCGCCGCCGACGACCGGGGAACCATCACGGGTCGCGACCGCAGCGGGCGGGATCCGCGTCCGCGCCACGCTCGCCGTCACCGGCGAACTGGTGATGCCCATCGGCGGGGATGCCGCGCCGCGCCGCGAACCGGTCGAGATGGAGGCGAGGTTCGATTTCGATGAATGGCCCGCCCTGGCGCAGGGCGGTGCGGCCGCCGGATCGGCCGGCGCAGCTGCGCCGGCGGTCCGTCGATCCTACCGCCAGGCGGCGGCCGCCATGCGGATCGGCGAGGCCACGACCAGGACGGCGTTGGCCGAGGATGCCCGCGATCTTCTGGTTGCCAAACGTGGCACCACGCCGCTGCCTTATCTTGCCGACGGCTTTCTCTCGGGCGAAGAGTCGGACCTGCTCGAAATCCCCTTCGACGCGCTGCTGCTCGACGAACTCCTTCCGCGGGAAGCCGCCGCCGCGGTGGCCGTGGGCGATGCGTGGCAGATTGCGGGCGATCTCACCGCCGGCCTGCTGGCCATCGATACGATCGAGTCGGGTGGGCTCGAGGCGCGAATCGAACGGTTCGACGAAGGGCTGGCCGAGGTCGGCGTTTCGGGACTGATCGATGGCGCGGTTGATGGTGTGCCCACCCACGTGACCGTCGAAGGCAGGTTCATGGTGCCCGCGTCGAAGGTCGCCGGAGACGACGAATCGGCCGACGGCGAAGCCGCGCGGTTTCGTCTGCATGGTCCGGTGAGTCGCGTGGCTGTCGTGATCCTGGAGCGACGGCAGGCGAGCCACGTGGCTCCGGGATTCGAGGTGGAGGCGCGGGTGCTCGTCGAGCGAACGCCGCTGGACGGGCGACCCGCCGCCGAACCCGTCCATGTCGAGCCCCCTCTGGCTGAGCCAACTCAGGTCGGGGAGGAGCTGGCGCCAGCCCCCCGTCGACGCGGTGCCGGGGGGCCGGGGCAGATCTGGTATCGCGACCCCCAAGGCCGGTTCGACCTCGTGCATGACATGCGGTGGCGAAGGGTCGAGAACGGGGCCAACGGCCTGGTGATGCGGCTGGTCGACCGCGGGGCGTTGGTGGGCCAGTGTTCGATCACGAGCCTGCCGCAGGCTCCCTCGGCCGCGCTCCCCAGCCGCGCCGACGTGCAGGCGGACATCGAGCGTACCCTGGCGGGGCAGATCGACCGGATCGACGCCGCTGAGGAGACCGACCGGCCGGACGGTCTGCGGGTCGTGCGGGTGGTGTCGTCCGGCACGGCCGGGCGGCTGCCGTTTCGCCGGATCCACTACATCCTGGCGGCTCGGGACGGGAGCCGGACCAACGTGACCTTCATGTGCGAAGCGTCGATGCAGGAGCGGTTTGCGGACGCCGACCGGTCGCTGGTCGAGTCGTTGCGGCTGCCGGCGGGCCGGACGGCCACCGCCCCGCGGCCGGTTCGGCAATAACTGCCGGCGGGGCCGTTCCCGCCGGATTTCCGCGGGCCTGTTGACGCTGCCCCCCGTTCCTTGGGATAGTAGTGGACTTTCCCGGGACCAGCCGGGCGAACGGGTTCGTTCGCCGCTGGACGCCGGGAGAGCCGAGGAGGAGTGTCGTCGACACATTCCGCGCCGTTCGTCGGGCGCGCGTGGTCACCCCCTTCCCGGTCCGCGGAGACCACTCCGCATCCGAGTCCGGGAGGCGTGAGCCATCGAGAAGCAGCATCGTATCAACGAACAGATCCGGATCACGCCGATCCGGGTGATCGCCGGCGATGGCGAGCAACTCGGGATCATCCCGACGGAAGAGGCCCTCAGCCGCGCCCGTGAGGCAGGCCTGGATCTGGTCGAGGTCGCGCCGAACGAGAAGCCGCCCGTCTGCCGAATCATGGACTTCGGCAAGTTCAAGTATCAGCAGAAGAAGAAACTTCATCGCACCCACGTCCACCAGACGAAAATCAAGGAAATCCGCCTGCGTCCGAAGACCGGCGATCACGACATCGAATTCAAGGTGAATCAGGCGAAGGGATTTTTGCAGCACAAAGACAAGGTGATCGTGTCGGTGGTGTTCCGGGGCCGCGAGCTGGCCCACATCGACGAAGGCCAGCGGGTCATGCGGAACATCATCGAGCAACTCGATCCCGTGGGCAAAATCGACGCACCGCCGCAACAGATGGGCCGCCGGCTGGTCTGCACGCTGTCGCCGAAGTAGCACGCAGCGAAGGCAGCCGGAGAAGAGCTCGCAACACGCCGTACCCAACCGTTTTCGCCCGCCATTCCACCCGTACTCCCCCGTACACCACCCATAGCAAGTAGCAAGGAACAAGGAACAAGCCATGCCGAAGCAGAAGACCCACAAGGGCGTCAAGAAGCGTTTTCGTGTCACCGCCAGGGGCAAGGTCAAGCACCGCCGTGCCGGGACGAGCCACCTGCAGGTGCGGCTGACCAGCAAGCGGAAGCGCAAGCTCCGCGGAACCGGCGTGCTCGCCGTTCCCGAGACCAGCAAGATCGTCGAGATGCTCGGCGGCTATAGCTACTGAGTTCCAGTTCTTTGAGGTTCCAGTTCGTTGGGGCCGGTTCGCGGCTTCCGCCCTTTTCTCGGCCAGCGGGCTGGTTCGCCGCCAGTGCGGCGACTTCAGCCGGGGCCCTTGAAAATCCACGAAAAAACGCGAAAGTGTTCGTTCCAGAAAGTGAAGAACAATCATGCGCACGAAAAACGTCGTCCCCCGTCTGCGGGCCAAAAAGCGTCTCTTCAAGCGGGTGAAGGGGTCCGTCGGCGGCCGTCGCCGCCTGCTCCGCACCGCCAAGGAGTCGATCATCCGCGCCGGCGTTTACGCCCGCCGCGACCGGCGGCGGAAGAAGCGGGATTTTCGTCGGCTCTGGATCGTGCGGATCAATGCCGCCTGCCGTGAGCGAGGCCTTCGGTACAGTCAGTTCATCGCCGGGCTGGAGAAGATCGGATCGGAACTCGATCGGCGGACGCTCTCGGAGATGGCCGTGGTCGACCCGACCGGCTTCGATGCGGTCGTGAATGCCGCGCGGAAGGCCCTTGGGTTGCCGGAGCCGGCTGCGGTCGCGTAGTGCCGTGACTGTGTCGAAAGGCCGCGACGATGCGGCTCCAGCCGATGCCCGGGCCGTGGCAGGCAAGCCGGACGGAGGCTCCGTCACGATCGAGGCCTTCCAGGCGGAACTGGCCACGTTTCAAGAGGTTGCGGCCCGCGGCCTGGATGGCGTGACCGATGCCACCGGTCTCGAACAGGCCCGCGTCGAGTTTCTCGGGGCGCGGAGCGGTCGGCTGAAGGCGATTCAGAAGCTCCTCGCGGGACTCGATGCCGCGGACCGCCCTGCCGGTGGCAGGCACTTCAACGAGGCGAAGGCCGTGGTGACGGCGGCCTTCGCGGCCGTCCAGGACCGGCTCGCCGCCGCCACCGCCGGAGCGGCCCTCGACACGATCGACGTGACGCTGCCCGGCGATCCGGTGCCGCTCGGGCACGTCCATCCGATCACGCAGACGATCCGGCGGGTGCAGGAGATCATGGCGCGGCTGGGCTTCGAGAGCGTCGACGGTCCCGAGGTCGAGGACCAGTGGCACAACTTCGAGGCCCTCGCCATTCCCGCCGAGCACCCGGCCCGGGATCCGCTCGACAACTTCTACCTCGCCGTCGCCCGCGGGGCCGACCCGCTGCTGCTGCGGTCGCAGACGAGCACCGTGCAGATCCGCGTCATGGAAAACCGGCGGCCGCCGCTGCGGATCGTGTCGCTCGGCCGCGTGTATCGCCCCGATACGGCGGATGCCACCCACTACCCGATGTTTCACCAGGTCGAGGGCCTGCTCATCGAGCGGGGCACGACCATGGCCCATCTCAAGAGCGTGCTGCGGCAACTCGCCTCGAGCTTTCTCGGCGGTGACGTGCACGTGCGGTTTCGTCCGTCGTTCTTTCCCTTCACCGAGCCGAGCGTCGAGTTCGACATGGAGTGGGGCGGGCGGTGGATCGAGATGGGCGGGGCCGGCATGGTCGATCCGGCCGTGCTGGCGGCCGTCGGCTACGACCCCGGCGACGTGGCGGGCTTCGCGTTCGGCCTGGGGGTCGAGCGGATCGCCGCCCGCCGCTACGGCGTGGCCGACATCCGGGATTTCTATCGCAACGACGTTCGTTTTCTCAGGCAGTTCTGATCGGCTCCGCACCGCGTCGCGGCATCCGGTGCCGCGGCTTTCCATCGCCGTGCTCCTGAAAGGGCGATCTCATGATCATCTCCACCACCTGGCTGGCCGACTACGTGAGCCTGCCCGCGTCGGTCGACGCGCTCGTCGAGCGGCTGATGCTGTCGGGGCTCAATCACGAATCGACCCGGACGGTCGGGGCCGACACGGCCGTCGAGATCGAGGTGACGAGCAACCGTCCCGACTGCCTCGGCCACGTCGGCGTGGCCCGTGAGGCCGCCGTGCTCTTCTCCCGGCCGCTGCATCTTCCCGATCCACGGCCGCAGGAAGCCGCAGAGGCCGCGATCACGGAGGTCGCCGTCGAGATCCTCGCCCCGGAGATCTGCCCCTTTTACACGGCCCGGGTCATCAAGGGCGTGCGCGTGGGGCCGAGCCCGGCCTGGCTCGTCGAGCGGCTCGCGACGGCGGGGGTGGCGAGCATCAACAACGTCGTCGATGTGACCAACTACGTGATGCTCGAATGCGGCCAGCCGTTGCACGCATTCGATCTGGCCAAGATTCGCGGCGGCCGCATCAGCGTGCGACGCGCGGCCGCCGGTGAGTCGTTCGCCGCCATCAACCACAAGACCTACTCCCTCACCGACGCCATGGGCGTGATCGCCGATGCGGAGGGGGCGGTGGCGTTGGCCGGCGTGATGGGCGGGGCCCGCACCGAGATCGACACCGGGACGACCGACGTGCTCCTGGAATCGGCCCAGTTCGCGCCGCTCACCGTCCGGGCCGCCGCCCGCGGGCTCGTGCTGGCGAGCGGCTCGTCCTATCGCTTCGAGCGGGTGCCCGATCCCGCCGCGGTGGACTGGGCCAGCCGTCGCGCGGCCGCCCTGATCCTGGAGCTTGCGGGCGGACGACTCATGCGTGGCACCGCCGAGGCCGGCCGTCTCGCGGCGAGCCCCGCCACGATCGAACTGCGGCACGGGCGGGTCGCCGAGGTGCTCGGCATCGACATTCCGGTCGCCCGCCAGCAGGCGATCCTGGTCGGCCTGGGGTTCGTGGCCGAAGCGATCGAGCGAGACCATTCTCGATGGAAGGCACCCACGTGGCGGCGCGACTGCTGGCGCGAGATCGACCTCGTGGAGGAGATCGCCCGGATCGAGGGGTATGCGAGCGTGCCCGAGGACGTCGCCGTGCCGGCCCGGCCGGTTGCCGAGTCGGCCCGTGATCGCACGCTCAGGCGGGCGGCCGACGTGCTCGTGGCGGCGGGCTTCTGCGAGGCGATGACACGGAGCGTGGTCGCCGCTCCGCTCGAGGCGACGGCCAGCCCGTGGGGAGGCACGCCGCCGCTCGTCTGTGCGCCGCCACTCGTCCGGGGAGCGGATCGCCTGCGCCGCACGCTACTCCCGAGCCTGCTCGAGGCCCGCGCCGCCAACGTCGCGGTGGGGGCGGAGCGTCCGGAACTCTTCGAGACGGCCCGCGGCTACCTGGCACGGCCGGTCGCAGCGACTCAGGCCGCCGGATCACCGGTCGAGGAGCCGCTGCTCCTGGCGTTCGTGCAGGGCGGGGGATTTGCGGCGGCAAAGGGGCTCACCGAGGCGGTGTTCGGCCGGTTCGGGCTCGCGGCGCGTGCTGCCGACGCGATCCGCGTGCGGTATCGACCGGTCGAGGGACTCGATCTCTTCGCGGTCGGACGAGCCGCCGAGATCGTGCTGGACCGGCCAGGCATGCCGACCGAGCGGGTGGGCGTCGTGGGCGAGGTGGCCGCTCGAGTGCTCGGCGGCATGGGGCTCAAAGGACCGGTATCCGCCGCGGAACTCAGGCTCGATCGGTTGGAGTTCGCCGTCGACATGGAGCCGACGCGATTTCGCCCCAGCGAGTTTCCCGCCGTCGAGCGCGACGTGAACCTCGTCGTGGATCAGACCGTTCCTTGGGGCGACATCGAGGCGGCGATCCGTGCCGTCGTGGGCGGACTGCTCGAGGAGTGTCGGCTCGTGCAGGTGTGGACCGACGCCGAGCGGCTCGGCGCGGGCAGGAAGAGCTTCGTCGTGGCGTTGCGGTTCCGCAGCGACTCGGGCACGCTCTCCGGCGAGGAGGCGAGCCGCACGGTCGATGCGGTGGTGGCGGCGTGCGGCCGCCAGTGCGGCGCGGTGCTGCGGGCGTGACCGTCTACGCGGTGTTTGCGGCAAGGCTCGGTGAATCGGTTTTGGACCCGTCCCCGGGTTTCCACCCGGGGCTTCTCGCCGAAGGTCACGCAATCACCGAAGGTTGCGCTACGCTCGAATAAAAGCCCGGAGCGGAAGCGACGGGGCTGTCTACACGGCAAGCCTCGGCATCGTGCCGAGCTTGCCTTGGCCGACCTCCGTCGGCTGGTTCTCACCCGGGCCTCCGGCCCTGGCGTCCGGGAGGATG
>JBIIYN010000306.1:0-4724 GCA_044346795.1 Pirellulales bacterium | reverse complement strand
TTCGGCGGCCTCTGGACCCAGCCGGCGGTGATGAAGGTGACCGCCAACGGCACCAACACCTCGCCCGTGAAGCGGGGCGTGTTCGTGGCGGAGCGGCTGCTCGGCGTGCACATCCCGCCCCCGCCGCCGAACATCGAGCCGATCGCCACCGACACCTCCTCCGCCACCACGCTCAAGGAAAAGCTCGCCCTCCACGCCGGCAACGGCTCCTGCGCCGCCTGCCATGCCAAGTTCGACGGCTACGGCTTCGCGCTCGAAAGCTTCGACCCCGCCGGCATGTTCCGCGAGTTCTACCGCACGACCGCTCCCGATTCGATCATCTGGAAGGGCGATGCCAACGGTTCATGGGGAACGAAGCCCGGCGCCGTCAGCACCGCCTGGACCGGCGGCAACGTGCCCGGCCCGTTCGACCCGGTGGTGATCTCGGGCACGCAGTCGGGCACGATCACCTACGACAAGCCGCTCTATTCCGACGCGAAGGAAGGCCTCCACGGCCTGGCACTCGGCAATGCAAAGGCGGGCGAGGTCACGAAGCTCGTCACCTCGGCCGACATGAAGTTCCGCGCCGCCAATCAGCACGAATACAAGCAGGTGGTCGTCGGCCCCGGCGGACGCTGGCTGCACCGCGACGGCTCCGTCGAGATCAACGACAACGTTCTCGTCGACGGCGGCGAACTGGGCGTGACGGGCGGCACCTTCAAGGCCGGCATGTGGCCTGCCTGGACCCCGCTCGACATCTCACGGGGCGGCCGCATTGCGGTCACCGGAGGCACGTTCAGCGTGGCCGGATCCAACACGCCGCAGCTGATTGGCAACGTCGGCACCGGGTCGCTCTCCGTGAGCGGATCGAGCAAGGTCGTCATCGGGGGCCGCGTGCGGATCGGCAACGGCGAGCAGGGCCGCGGCGAGGTCGTCCTCGACACGAGCGAGCCGATCGCCTCGGTGACCCAGTGGGACGTGCAGCACGGCCGGCTCGTGATCGGCAAAAAGTCGGCCCGCGTGTTCTGCAACGCCGGCGCTCCCAAGCAGGGCAACTACCGCGTCGGCATGGAGAAGACCCCCGCGGTGCTCGACAAGCTCGGTGATGCCGAACTCGGTGCCGATCCGCATGCGGACGGAAAGATCTTCCTCGAGGTGGGCCCCACCGGCACCGTCAACTGGCAAGGCGGCGGCATGATCTCCAACAAGCAGAACGATGCCTCCGTGATCACCAATGCCGGCATCTTCAACTACCTCGACAGGAGCAAGGGCAACGTCTTCCACTTCGGCGGCCCCGCCTTCGTGAATGCCGAAGGCGGCCGCTTCCACTGGCAGGGCGCCGCCGGGCTCGACCTGCGGAACAGCCGCACCGAGGGAAGCAGCAGTCTTCGCAACGCGGGCCTGCTCGCCACCGGTCACGACGGGCAGGTGATCCTGTTCGGCGACCTCGCGCTTGAAAAGACCGGCACGCTGCGGATCGGCCTCGGGGCCGCGGCGAAGACCGGCATCGCCGTCGGCGGCAAGGAGGGGGGAGCGATCACGCTCGACGGCCGGCTCGAAATCGCGCCGCTCGTGAACCCCAAGAAGCCGGACGTCAAGCTCGGCGGTCGCACGTTTACGATCCTCGCCCGTGCTCCGGGGGGCCCGCCGATCACGGGGAAGTTTGCGAGCCAAAGCGACGACATCGCCAAGATCGACTACTCCGCCGACGCGGTCACGATCACCCTCGTCGCGAATCCGAAGGCCAAGCCCGTCGCGGAGCCGCCGGCGTCAAAGCCCGCGGACTTCGCCGAGTCACCGCGACTCGACGGGGCCGGCCTGCTGGCGCTCCAGAAGCGGAAGCCCGGCTGGATCAACGGTCGCTCGACCTGGCGGAACCACCTGCCGGTCGAGGCGAACGGCTCCACGCCAGACGGAGAGGAGTTTGCAGACATCGCCGACCTCCGCAAGCGGCTCGCCGCCGATCCAGGCCAGCTTGCCTACGGCGTCGGCAGCCATCTCGTCACCTACGCCACCGGCTCCCGTCCGCTCGGCGTCGACGGCCTCGCCATCGAGACGATCGCCGCCGAGACCAAGCCGGATGCCTACGGCCTCCGTTCCCTGCTCCACGCCGTCATCCAGAGCGACCTGTTCCGCAGCAAGTAAAGGTGCCAGCCACCACATTTGGGCAATCTGCATTCCTACCCAGTTTTGGTGGCTGGCACCATTTTCCTTTGAACCGGAAATTTTTCTTCATGATCGCCTTTGACATTCCGTCACGGTCGATTCTTCACGGCACGTTGATGGCGACCCTCCTGGCAGTCGCTTGCAACGGCTCGGCTCCGGCCGCCGGGGTGCCGAAGAACGTGACGGCCATCGTCGCGTCGCGCTGCGCCGGCTGCCACGGTGGCGAAAAGCCCGAGGCCGGCGTGAAGCTCGACGGCGAGTGGACCGACGAGCGGCTCGTGTCGGCCGACGGCCAGGCCTGGTTTCGCGCGTTGCACGAGATCGAGTCGGGCCGGATGCCGCCCGAGGAGGAGGAGCAGCCCACGGCCGCGGAGCGGAAGACGGTCGCCGGATGGATCCGCGGCGACCTGGCCACGCTCGAACGCCAGCACCAGGCACGAATCGGCCGCAGCCAATTGCGCCGGCTCTCCCGCGAGGAATATGCCAACACGATCATCGACATCTTCGGCTTCCGCCCGCCCGTGAGCATCGACCTGCCCGAGGACGGCCGCGTGGACGGCTACCAGAAGGTGGCCCGCGCCCTGCCCCTCTCCGCCGCGAGCGTGGATGGCTATATGCGGCTCGCCGATCGCATCGTGGGCCGAATTTTCAAGCCGTTGCCCGCGGAGCCGCCGGCATTCCAGCGGGCCAAGGCCAGGCCGAGCGAGCAGTCCGCCGGCCATCTCCTCGAACTCGATCCGGAGACGATCGTCTCCTTCAATTCCGACATCCATTCGGGGCCGGTCGATTTCAAGGGCTGCAACATGCCTGGCCTCCACAAGATCCGGCTCTCCGTCTACGGCTTCCAGACCGACAAGCCGCTGCCCTTCGGCATCTATGCCGGCCACGTAGGGGCCTATCCCCAGATCATCGAGTTGCTGGCCGTGCTCGATGCGCCGCCGGGCAAGCCCGCCGTGCTCGAGACCGAGATCTATCTCGGCAGCGCCGACATGAACGACAAGGTCGGTGTCGGGGACGGCATCCGGCTCGTGCCCTTCGGCCTCGGCGTGCCCGCGCCGAAGAACACCCAGGCGAAGGCGGCTGCCGACCAGGGCAAGCCCGGTCTGGCCGTGCAGTGGATCGAGGTCCAGCCCCTGAACGTGCCGTCGATCGGCGACCGCTTCCTGTCGGCCGATTTTTCGCCCGAGTTCGACAAGGAACTCAGGGACATCCGCGAGAGCCGGCGACATCGTGGTAACCCAACGCGACCTGTTTCCTCGCTCAAGTCGATCAAGCCCGACGAGTTCCTCGCGGTCATGGAGAAGATGATCCGGCGGGTCGCCCCGCGGTTCTTCCGCCGCGATCTCTCCGAGGACGAACTGGCCGCGACCATGGCCGTGATCAAGGCCGACGTCGACGCCGGCCGCTGCGTGAGCGAGATCGTCGTCGATCAGGTCAGTGCCCTGCTCACCTCCCCCGACTTCTTCTGCATCGTCGAGAAGCCGGGTCCGCTTTCCGACTTTGCGCTCGCCTCCCGGCTCTCCTACTTCCTCTGGAACTCCGGCCCGGACGACCAGCTGCTCGAGCTGGCACGGAAGAACAAGCTCCACGATTCCGTCGTCCTCCGCGAGCAGACCGATCGCATGCTCGCCGACCCGAAGGCGAAGCGGTTCTATAAAGATTTCGCCGCCCAGTGGCTCAAGCTCTCCGCCATCAGCGACACCACCCCCGATCCCAAGCTCTTCCCCGAATACCACCTCCCCGAAAACGACCTGCTCAAGTGGTCGAGCGTGGCCGAGACCGAGGGCTTTTTGAAGTTGCTGGCCGACCAGAACGCCAGCGTGAAGGAACTCGTCGACTCCCGGCGGGTGCTCGCCAACGCCGTGCTCGCCCGCCACTATGGGCTCACCGGCATCGACGGCGGCGGCCTGCGTGAGATGAAACTCCCGGACGACTCCCCCTTCGGCGGCCTCTGGACCCAGCCGGCGGTGATGAAGGTGACCGCTAACGGCACCAACACCTCGCCCGTGAAGCGGGGCGTGTTCGTCGCCGAGCGGCTGCTCGGCGTGCACATCCCGCCCCCGCCGCCGAACATCGAGCCGATCGCCACCGACACCTCCTCCGCCACCACCCTCAAACAAAAGCTCGCCCTCCACGCCGGCAACGGCTCCTGCGCCGCCTGCCACGCCAAGTTCGACGGCTACGGCTTCGCGATGGAAAGCTTCGATGTCACAGGCATGTTCCGCGAGTTTTATAGAACAGCCGCCGCCGACACGGTGACCTGGAAGGGGCCGGCCAACGGCTCCTGGGGAAAGCAGGTCAGCGCGGTCAGCACCGACTGGACCGGTGGCAACGTGCCCGGCCCGTTCGACCCGGTGGTGATCTCGGGCACACAGTCGGGCACGATCACTTATGACAAACCGCTCTCTTCCGACGCCAAGGAAGGCCTCTTCGGCCTGGCCATCGGCAACGCCAAGCCGGGCGAGGTCACGAAATTCGTGACCTCCGCCGACATGAAGTTCCGGGCCGCCAATCAGCACGAATACAGGCAGGTGGTCGTCGGCCCAGGCGGCCGCTGGCTCCACCGCGACGGCTCGGTC
>JBIIYN010000305.1:0-4758 GCA_044346795.1 Pirellulales bacterium | reverse complement strand
TTACTGTCCCTTTCGCCGCTGTCCCCGTATTGCTACGGTTCTCGCTCGACTTGCATGCCTAATCCACGCCGCCAACGTTCATTCTGAGCCAGAATCAAACCCTTCAATTGATGGCTTGTCAGCCCACACTCGCGTGCAGGCGGTTGATTTGCCTCGCACCAACAGCCGGCCCCGGAGGGCTGCCTGCTGGCGTCATCTCTGGAAGAGATCTGACCTAACTTTATTTTCTTTTTTTCCTTACCGACGAAGATCAATCGTCGAACACCTCTTACGAGGTGCCAACTGGCCACCTCTTTCGAGGTGACGTGAACGCTCTCCGCCGGCGCCGGTCACGATCGCGTGCCGGCCGAAACCGAAAGAGATCAACTGCCGAATTGCCAATGAACGACCCGAGGCCGACAACCTTACGACTGCCGTCCCAGGTGCGTGAAGTCTAGCAGGATCGCAGGGCAGGTCAATCGCCTGTCCAAAATCCCGCGAAAAATTTTTCGACCCCCGGATTTTCGGCTCGGCACGGCGATCTCCTTCAGGCGACGCCTCGTGCACCCGACAGGTCTGCGGCGCCGGAAAATCGCCTTGAAGCACCTTGAAGCATCATTTTTCCGCGTCGAGGATCACCGGCACGTCGAGCCGATGCCCCTCCCGCTCCACGGTGATCGTCACCTGATCACCCGGATTTCGCGACTCGATCGCCGACAGAAAATCGTCCGCAGTCCGCACAGGCTGGCCAGCCACTGCCACGATCAGATCCGCCCCGGAACGATCGACCCGCTCAAATTCCGCCACGAACGGCCCCTGCCGGCGCCGCTCGCGGACGACCCTGAAGCCGCGCACGCCTGCCCGCTCGGCCGGTCCGTCGGGCGCGAGAGCGGCCACCAGGAGCCCTTGGTCGGTCTGGTAAACCCTCGCGATGCCGGCGTCGGGCCGGGTGACTTTGCCCCTCTGAATCAGCTGCGGCACGATGCGGGCGAGCGTGCCGACAGGAATGGCGAAGCCCACCCCCGAACTCTGCCCGGTGCGGCTGGCGATGGCCGTGTTCATGCCGATCAATCGACTGCCGGAATCGAGGAGAGGACCGCCGGAGTTGCCGGGATTGATCGCGGCGTCCGTCTGGATGATCGACTTGATGGTGCGGCCGGTGCGGGTGGGAAGGGAGCGATTCAAGCTGGAAATGATGCCTGTCGTGAGCGTGCGTTCGAGGCCGAAGGGATTGCCGATGGCGAAGACGCGCTGGCCGACTTGCAGGTTGCTGGAACTCCCGAACACGGCGGGTACCAGCGGGGCCGCGGGCGCGTCGACTTTCAGCACGGCAACGTCGGTGGCGGGGTCGAACCCGACCAGTTTGCCGCCGTGCGACGAACCATCGAACAGCAAGACCTGGATTTCCCTCGCCCCCTCGACCACGTGATAGTTGGTGAGCACATGCCCCTGCCTGTCCAGCACGATCCCCGACCCGGCACCTTCGGACGGCACCTCCCATTGAAACAGGCCGCTGGCGACCGTGGCCTTGGTGTTGATGTTCACCACGCTGCGATTGACCGCTTCGTACACCGCGATGTTCGTCCGCTCCTCCGGAGTGAACGTGCGACCGCCACCCTCGTCGACGAGCGGCGGTGCCCCGGCGGCGAGCGGCTGCGCCGCCGCGGACGCCAGCGGCGACAGCAGCAGGATCACCAGCGACCATGCCGGACGGCGACCGTGGGAGATTGACCCCTGCCGGCGACCGTCCCGAAACGTGCCGAACGCTCGACCGAACCCAGCCATGAGCCAGACTCCCGTTGCCCTCCGACGACACCGCCGCGACCAACGCGATTGCCGCCGTGGCGGGGCGACATTATCGATGAACGCCGGCCCGTTCCAACCCAAATTCGTCCCCCGCCCCGGCGGCACTCGGCGAACGCAAAGGCCGGGGGCACCGAAGAAATCAGAAAACCGTGGAAATTGCGGGCAGAACGGCGTTGGCGTCGATACCCCTTCCAAATATGCTCTGAGAGAGGGGCCGACCCGAGGCCCTGCGTGATCGTTTACGGCACAGCGCGGAGGATCCAGATGGCAGCGATTCCCGTCCATGGACACCCGAGGCCCTCCCTGGGCCTTCGGCACGACCAACTGCCCACTCCCGCACCGATGTTCTTCCTCGGACTGCTGGCGATCGCCCTCCTCCAGGCCGGTTTCGATGGGCCGGCAGCGGCGGCCACTGCCGGAACGGCCGCTCCAGGGCCACAAAACACCACCGCGGCCGAAACCGCGCGGGTGCGGATTTCGTTCGTCGAGAGCTTCCGGCGAAATGAGGACGCGGCCCCGGTGACGGCGATCGGTTTGCGTTGGACGGCCCCTGCGGGGCCAACGCCGCCGGCGCGGCTGGCTGTGCTCGTCGACACCTCCGCCAGCCAGATGGGTCAGTTTCGCCGACTGTCGCGGGAGGCCGTCGAAGGCATGATCGAGAACGCGAGGCCCGCCGATCGCTTGTGGCTGGCAGCCGCCGACGTGACCTGCACGCCCCTGACACGGGACTTCGTCGAGCCAGGCGCCCCGGCGGTCGAAGCAGCCCTCGACGCCCTCGACGCGAGGACGCCGCTGGGTTCCACCGACCTCATCGAGGTTCTTGACCGGGCCACGGAGCTCTTCGGCGACGACCAGTCACCGTCACCCCAATCTGGGCGGTCGATCGTCTACATCGGCGACGGGCCCGGGCTCGGCGGCGTCGATCCGGAGGATTTCCAGCGGGTCTTGGAAATCCTGCGGTCGAGGCACATCACCTTCTCCTGCATCGGCATCGGCCCGCAGATCAACTGGCCGTGCCTCGCGGCCCTCGCCAGCGCAACCGGCGGCATGCTGCTCGTTCCCGACGAAACCATCGCCGCCAAAGATGCCGGTGGCCGCATGGCTTCGCTGGCAGTCGCGGCCGCGGTCTGGCCCGAAAAGGTCGCCATCTCGACCGCTGCCGATGCCGCCGGCCTGCGGATGCTTCCCGCCCGCATGCCGCCGCTCCGCGGGGATCGCGATTCGATCGTGATGGTGGAAGGCCCGCTCGAGTCGGCGGCGATCGAGATGTTGCTCGACACCGGCGCCGCCGCCCTGGTCGAACCGCCGCTGTCGATCGACATGCCTGCCGTCGAACCCCGGGACGAACACGCGTATCTCGAGGAACTGGTCCGTAACGCCACGGATACGGCAGGCGCCTTCCTGCCCCTCCTCGGTCGGGAAGGCCTCGATCTCGCCCGTCGCGCCATCCGCGGCGAGGCCGCCACGCTCGCGGCGCTGTCGAGGCAGGCGGAGGCCGCCGGCGCCCGCGACGCCGCCATCCGGTTGGCCCAGGCCTCGTTGCGGCGCGATCCCGACAACCAGGCTGCCGCCGTGATGCAGGCTGTGGCCCGGCAAACTCCCGCCCGCGGTGCCGGGGAAATGACGGCGGAAATGCCGCCCCCGGGTGACTTCGGACCGCGCCCGGACCCGGGTTCCGGCGAATTGGCCGAACTCAATGCCATGCGGAAGGTGCGGGCCCAGCAGCTCGAGCAGGAAACGGCGGTGCGGCTCCGCAATGCCAGGCATCTGATGATGACCGACCCCGATCAGGCCCGCGTCGATCTCAAGAATCTGCAGCAGGCGGTGAACGGGTCCGACGACCTCGATGCCGCCATGCGGGATCGCCTCGCCCGCCAGATCGAGATGAGCATTCGCGAATCGATCGTGCGGTCACGCGAGAAGGTCGAGTGCGACATGGCCGCCGAACGCCGGGCCGCCATCGGCCGGGAGCGGCAGCGGCTCGACGGCGAACTGCGGCTGAAGGAGGACCGCTTCAAGCAGCTCGTCGACCGTTACGACGCCCTCCTGACGAAGGGCATCGAGGAACGCTACCAGAGGGCGCCGAAGCAGTTCGGCCACCAACGGGAACGGGATGAGTTCGTCGAAGCGGAGGAGATCGCCGTGGAGATGGGGGTGCAGGCCTCCAACATCTACGGCAACTATCCGATCCCGATGACCGCCCGGGAGATCGCCCACACGGCTCCCATCGTGGCCCGTGTTCTCCATTACGACACGCAGAACATGCGGTATCGGCGGGAAATGCAGCGGAACTTCATGGATGCCCTGCACCTCGTCGACGTCGCCGCCCTGCCGTTCGTGGACGAGCCCCCGATCTACTACCCCAACGCCGACCGCTGGCGGGAAATCACCAAGGATCGAGAGAAGTACAAGTCGGTCGATCTCGCCAACCCGGGCAGCGCCGAGAAGAAGATCTACGACGCCCTCGAGCAACCCGTCGAGGACCTGAACTTCCAGGAGACGCCGCTGCGCGACGTGATCAACCAACTCAAGGACAAGTTCGACATCCCGATCCTGCACGACAAGAAGGCGTTCGAGGACGCCGGGATCGACCTCGACACCGCCGTCGTCACGCAAAACCTGTCGGGCATCTCACTGCGATCAGCCCTCCGCCTGATCCTCGGCGACATCGACCTCACCTACCTGATCAAGGACGAGGTGATGATGATCACGACCAAGGACAAGGCGGCCGAGAACCTGGTGATCAAGGTCTACCCCGTGGGCGACCTCGTCATGCCCCTCAACTCCGGCGGCGGCGTCAATCCGTTTCAGACCGGCGCTGGCCTCGGCGGGGCCGGCGGCATCAACAGCGGTCAGGGTGGCGGCATCCAGGCCGGCGGCGTAGGCGGCAACGGCATGGGCGGGATGTTCCAGATCGCCGACGCCCGGGCGCGGGTGGCCCGCCGCGAGAAGCCGAATGCGGCGGCCTTGCCG
>JBIIYN010000304.1:0-4784 GCA_044346795.1 Pirellulales bacterium | reverse complement strand
AATAGCTGGTGACGGCCACGGGGGCGGCCACCGCTTCCGCGGCGTAGTTGGCGACGTAGCCCGTCGCCACGGGCGGAGAAAACGCCGTCACCGCGGCGTAGTTGCCGGCGGGCGAATAGTTGGCCACATAGCCGCCCGGATAGCCCGCGGCCATCGGCACGGCATAGGCCGCCACCGGCCGCACGGGCTCGTACACGAAGACCTGCGCTTCAACCGGCGCGGTCGCGGCGACCAGGCTCGCCACCACTGCCGCCGCCGACACCACGGCTTGACGGCCGAGAAGGCACGTGGACAGGCTCCGCGCCGGGCGGGGCAGAGACACGATCGTCAAGGGGAGCAGCATGGCGTTTTTCCTTTCGATTCCTTCCGTGGATGATCGGCCCTGGTCGATGCAACCGGACCGCCCCGTTGCACCGGGGGGGCACGGGGAGTGGATCGGCCTTGTTGCCACGAGGCCTGCCCATTGAGAATACGTCCGCCACCCGGGCGACTGCAAACTGCCGGCAAACTCGGCGATCCGACGCATGGAGTGAGGCGACACTTGGAATCCACCCATCCCCCCCCTTCCGGGCCTCCCCCGGCCGCCGGTGGCTTTCGGCCGCTCCTCGCCCTGCGGGCGCTGACGGTGGTCAACGACAACGTGCTGCGTTGGCTGGCGATCGGCCTGGGGAAGAAGGCGGTCTCCGGGGGGCAGGTGGCCCTCGTGCTCACGATCGGCACGGCGGGATTCGTGCTGCCGTTCGTGCTGCTGGCCTGGCTGGCCGGCTGGATCGCCGATCGTTACCCCAAGCGATCGGTCATCATCTGCTGCAAGTTCGCCGAAGTGCTCATCGCCGCGGCCGCGGCCGCAGCCGTGGCCTGGGGCGTTCGTTCGGGAGGGATGGTCGCCGGCCTGCCCGTCGGCCTGTGGCTGCTCTTGTCGACGGTCGTGGTGATCGGCTGCCAGGCGGCGCTGCTCGCGCCGAGCGTGATCGGCACGATTCCGGAGTCGGTGCCCACCGCCAGGCTCTCCCACGCCAACGGCCTCTTCGCCATGGTGACGCTGGCCGCCACGCTCGCCGGCATGGCCGGCGGCAACTGGCTGGCCGATGGGACGGTGGTGCCCAACGTAGACGGCATGCTTCACTCCGCTCCGCCCTGGATCCATGGACTGCCGGCGGCCGTGGTGCTGGTCGGCCTGGCCGTCGCCGGCTGGATCGCCGCCCTGCTGCTCGTGCCCCGCCCCGCCGCCGATCCGGCCGCTCCGCCTCCCTGGAACGCGCTTTCGCGCACGTGGAGCGACCTCGCCGAACTCTGGCGCCAGCGGGAGCTGGCGGCCGCGGCCGCCGGGATCGTGTTCTTCTGGGCCCTCGGCGCCGTGGCGCAACTCAACGTCGATCAATACGCGACCGAGGCGGGGGCCACCGCGCAGGGCCAGGTCGTGCCGCTGCTGGTGGCGCTCGTCAGCGGCATCGGCCTCGGCAGCCTCGTCGCCGGCAAGGTCTCGACCCGCGGCGTGGACATGGGGCTCGTGCCGCTCGGAGGGATCCTGATGGCGGTGGCCTCGTTTGCCCTCGCCTGCGGGCCCCGCGTGCTCTTCGCGGCATCCTGCGGCGGGATCGGAACTGCCTGGTGGTGGGCTGCCGCTGCGCTCGCCCTGTTGGGGCTCGGCGCCGGAATCTTCGACGTCCCGCTGGAAGCGGCCTTTCAGGAAAAGAGCCCGCCGGCCCGCCGCGGGGCCCTTCTCGCCGCCGCCAACCTGGTGACCTTCGCGGGAATGTTTGCGGCCTCGATGCTCTACGGATTGCTGAGGAGCCCGAGCCCGTGGGGGGGAGCCGACCATGCCGCCACGGTCGTGGGAGCGGAAGCCGCCCCCATGCTCTCGGCCCGCAGCATCTTTGGGCTGTTCGGCCTCCTGGCGGTCGTGGCCACGGGCCTCGCGATCTACGCTGCTCCGCGGGCTTCGCTGCGGATCTTCGTGGCGTCGATCGTGCATGCCACCCATCGTTTCCGCGTGGTGCATGCCGAGCGGCTGCCCGCCGCGGGGCCGGCCGTGGTCGTAGCCAACCACCTGTCGTGGCTCGATGGTTTCATCGTCGTGCTTTCGAGCCCGCGGCCGATCCGGATGGTCGTCTACGGGCCGAACATTCGCGGCAGATTCCTCCGCATGCTCTCCGACCAGTGGCGATTCATCCTCTTCGATCCGAAGCCCAAGTCGATGGGGCAGGCGCTCAAGGCGATCCAGTCGGGCCTGGCCGGCGGCGACGTGATCGGCATCTTCTCCGAGGGGGGGATTTCACGCATGGGGCAGATCCTCGGCTTCAAGCGCGGACTGGAATGGATCCTGGAGCGGGTCGAGGCGCCGATCGTGCCACTGCACATCGACGGCATGTGGGGCAGCCCGCTCTCGTTTTCCGAGGGCCGCTATTTCACCAAGTGGCCGCGAGTGTTCCGCCGGCCGGTGACGCTCACCTACGGCTCCCCCCTGCCGATCGGCACGCCGTGCGACCAGGCGCGGCTGGCGCTGCAGGAACTCACCGCCACGGCCGTGCGCACGAGGATGCGGGCCGGCCGGCCCGCATGCCTCGCCGCCGCCGCGGCGGCCGAGGCGTTCGACGGCTGCTGCCTCGTCCGCCGCGGTGACCGGCTGGTCACTTCGCTCGTGCCCGGGGATCCGCTCCATGATTCGCTCGGCGTGCACGGCGGCTCGCTGTTGGGAATTCGGGCGGCCACCGCGGCGGCCGGGATCGCGCCCCGCCAGCTCGTCGAAATGCTCGTGCGCGAGCGGGCCACGATCTGGCTGGCCCGCGTGGAACAGGTGCTCGCCGTGGCGAACGAAGCGTCCGGAGACGGCGGGCTGCCGGTGGCCGGCCTGAAGGCCACGCTGGAGGTCGTCGTGATGCCGATCGGCGCCGTCGCCGACCTCCCGTGGGCCCGTGCGGCCGCGGCGGCTTTCCTGGCGGCGGTCGGCGTGGAACCGGTCGTGGCGTTCGCGCCGTGGGAGGCGGGGGGGCTCGTGGCGATGAACTCGCCGCCGGCCCGGGCGACCGCCGACCACGAGGTCACGCTGAAACCGGATACGGTCGGCCGGGTCGTCAACGGCGTGGTCGTCTGGCCGCAGGCCGCGATGCGGGACCGACTGGGCCTCGAATCACTCGCCGAACAGGGCGTGGCGGCCGCAGAGCACCGCAGCCTCGTGATCGGGGCCACGCTCCCGCCGCGGGCTGGGGATGGTCAGGGCAGCCCCGCGGTCGACCGGCCGTCGGTCTGTCTGCTCGACACGGCGTTCGACGTCGACAAGGAAGGGTTTCTCGTGGTGCGGGAGGCTTGAGTGACCGCGGGCCGATGCCCGTCGTGTCTGCCCGTATCCGGGGGAATCACCGGGGATGGTGGGCCAATCTTGGTGTTGCGCCGGGAAGCGTGTATTCTTCGGGCAGTCATGCACCCCTAGCTCAATTGGATAGAGCATCGGTCTACGGAACCGAAGGTTGCTGGTTCGAGCCCAGCGGGGTGTATTGCGCGGCTGGATCGAAACGAGGCAGCCAAGTCAAACCTTGGCTTTGACTTCGGCTGCCCGAGCAAGCGAGGCCATGGATGGCTCGCGCCGCGGAAAAACAAGCCTGCTGGTTCGAGCCCAGCGGGGTGTATTGGGAGCAGGGGCGCCGGCGGGAAGATCGACCTGTCCTGTTTTCGGGCCGGTCTGTAGGCTTTTCCCATGGAAGGGCAGCGTTTCCCCCACCGCATCGTCGGTTTCGACCCCGGCCTGAACACGACCGGCTACGGGGTCGTGGAGTGGTCGGGCCCGACGGTGCGACTGCTGGAGGCGGGCACCGTCCGTTCCCGCAGCGAGTCGCTCGAGACACGGTTGGCAGAGATTCACGCCGGCGTCCGCGAGGTGCTGGAGGCTTTTCGGCCGGGCGCGATGGCGATCGAGCAAGTGTTCGTGCATGCCCGGTTTCCCAAGACCGCGATCCTGATGGGGCATGCGCGGGGCGTGATCTGCCTGGCCGCCGCGCAGGCGGGGTTGGCGGTGCATCACTACCTCCCCAACCGGGTGAAGAGCACGCTCACCGGCAACGGCCATGCCGGCAAGGAGCAGATGCAGATGGCCGTGCAACGCGAACTGGGGCTGGTGAGCCGGCCGGAGCCGGCCGACGCCGCCGATGCGCTGGCCATCGCACTGGCCGATTACCACCTCCGGCTGCGGCCGCTCCACGCGGGAACGCTTGTCGATCGCATCGGCAGCAGCCGGCCATGAACACCATGAAAGCAGCGACAGCCATGACGGCCCTGACAGCCATCGACAGGACCGCGATCCGTGCCGGGAGCATGCCATGATCAAACGTGTCTGCGGGGTGCTCGAGCGGGTGGAGCCCGCCGGCGTCGAACTGGCCTTGGGCCACGCGGTGCACGAGGTGCTCGTGCCGGAACTCGTGCGCCGCAGTCTGCAGGCGAAGCTCGGCCAGACGGTCACGCTCCACACGCTCGAATTCCTCGAAGGCAATCCCACCCGCGGCAATCTGGTGCCACGGCTGGTCGGCTTTCTCGCCGAGGTGGAGCGGGAGTTTTTCGAGTTGATCTGCGAGGTCGACGGCGTGGGGGTGCGAAAGGCGCTCCGCGCCATCGTCCGGCCGGTCGGCGAGATCGCCACGGCCATCGAGGAGCAGGACGCCGCCCTCCTCTCCACGCTGCCGGGCATCGGCGCCGCCACGGCCGAGCGGATGATCGCCAAGCTCCGCCGCAGGATGCCGAAGTTCGCCCTCCTCGTGGCCCGGGAGGCTCCCGATCAGGCCGGCCCCGGGGCC
>JBIIYN010000303.1:0-4786 GCA_044346795.1 Pirellulales bacterium | reverse complement strand
ACCTGCAGAACATTCCGATCCGCACGGTGGAGGGGCAGCAGATTCGGGCGGCCTTCCTGCCCCGCGAGCCGGGCTGGCGGTTCATCGCCGCCGACTACTCGCAGATCGAGCTCCGCATCCTGGCGCACCTTTCCGGCGACGAGGCGATGCGTCGGGCCTTCGCCGCGGGCGAGGACATCCACGCGAGCACCGCGGCCGCGGTCTTCGGCGTCGAGCCGGCAGCCGTGACCGCCGTGATGCGGCGGACGGCGAAGGCGGTGAACTTCGGCATCCTCTATGGCCAGAGCAGCTTCGGATTGGCCAAGTCGCTCGGCATTCCGCAGGCCGAGGCGGCCGCGTTCATCGCGGCCTACTTCCGCTCGTTCGCCGGCGCCGAGGCCTTCATGGACGACGTGCTCGACCGCTGCCGCCGCGACGGCCAGGTGACCACGATGCTCGGTCGGCGGCGGGCGATCGCGGGGGTGCGCGACCGGGCCGGCCGGCGGAGGGCGGCCGGCGTCTTCGCGCTGTCGTTGCCCGAACGCACGGCGATCAACACGGTCGTGCAGGGCTCCGCGGCCGACCTCATCAAGCTGGCGATGCTGGGCGTGGCGCGGCGCTTGGAGGCGACGGCGGCCCGGGCGACGCTCGTGCTGCAGATCCACGACGAACTCCTGCTCGAGGCGCCCGCCGCGGAGACGGAGTCGGTGAAGCAGCTCGTCGTGCGGGAGATGCTCGAGGCCATGCCACTCGACGTGCCGCTCGAGGTGTCGGTGCACGAGGGGGGCACGTGGGCGGAGTGCGAAAAAGAATGATCACCATCGGCCTCGTCGGCGGGATCGGCGCGGGAAAGTCGACGGTCGCCCGCCGGTTCGCGGCGCACGGCGCCCACGTCGTCGACGCCGACCGGCTCGCGCACGAGGTGCTCGAGGAGGCGGACGTCGTCCGCCAGGTCGCCGCCCGGTTCGGCGCCGGCGTGCTCGACGCCGCCGGCCGCATCCGCCGGCGGGCGGTCGCCGACCGCGTGTTCGGCCCGACGCCGGCCCACGCCGAGGCGCTCGCGTGGCTCGAATCACTGGTGCACCCCCGGGTGCGGGAGCGGATCGCCGCCCGCCTGGCGGCCGTGCGGGCCGAGGACGAGAGAACACGAGGGCAGGGCGGTCGGGCCGCGGTCGTCGTGCTGGACGTGCCGCTCCTGGTGCAGGCCGGCTGGGCCGACGTCTGCGATCGTCTGGTGATGGTGCAATGCGCGGAGGACGTTCGTCGGCGGCGGCTGGCGGATCGCCACTGGAGTCCGGGTGAGCGGTCGGCCCGGGAGGCGGCCTGGGACAGGAAGTACACCGCCCCCACGTTGCCGCCGGGAAAAATCGCCACCGTGGATACCTCCGGCGATTTGGCCTATACTCAGGTGCAAGTCGATCGCATCTGGTCGGGACTCTCCAGTTGATGGCGCTCGTGCCGGAGCGGGGGATTCCGATCCAGCCCCTCACCGGGGTCGACTTCCCCGCCTGGCCGTCTGCTTCTCCTCCCGCCTCCGCTTCTCCTCCCGCCTCCGCTTCTCCTCCCCCCTCAGCTTCATCCAGTTCCGTGGCGTCGCGCCGCGGCGAAAGGCCCGTCATGCCGACTCCCGATGCCAATGCCCCGCATGACGAACTCGACCGCGAGCCGATGTCGATCGCCGAGGAGATCGCCGAGCAGGTGAAGGACGGTGCCGACATCAGCGAGCACTACGAGTCGCTCAAGAAGGGGGACAACCAGGTCGCCGCGCTGCAGCAACTGTCGATGCAGGAACTCGTCGAACTGGCCCGGCAGGAGCACGTCGGCGACGTGACCGGGGTCAAGAAGAACGACCTCGTCTTCCGGATTCTGAAAGAGCGCGTGAAGCTCAACGGGCTCATGTTCGGCGAGGGCACGCTGGAGATCCTGCCCGACGGCTTCGGCTTCCTCCGCAGCCCCGAGCATCACTATCTCTCCTGCCCCGACGACATCTACGTGTCGCCCAGCCAGATCCGCCGGTTCGGTCTCCGCAACGGGATGAGCATCGCCGGCCAGATCCGGCCGCCCAAGGAGAGCGAGCGGTATTTCGCGCTCCTGCGGGTCGAGGCGATCAACGGCGAGGATCCGGCCAAGCTCTCGACGCGGGTCTTCTTCGACGACCTCACGCCGCTCCACCCGGACGAACGGATCGTGCTGGAGACGACGGCCGAGGAGGTCGCCATGCGGGTGGTCGACCTGATCGTGCCGATCGGCTTCGGCCAGCGTGGCCTGATCGTCAGCCCGCCCCGTGCCGGCAAGACGATCCTGTTGCAGAAGATGGCCAAGGCCGTGCTGGCCAACTACCCGGAGGCCTACGTCTTCATGCTGCTCATCGACGAGCGGCCCGAGGAGGTCACCGACATGGAGCGGCAGGTGCGCGGGCCGTCGTGCGAGGTGATCAGTTCCACGTTCGACGAGAATTCGAGCCGCCACGTGCAGGTGGCCGACATGGTGATCGAGAAGGCCAAGCGGCTCGTCGAATATGGCCGCGACGTGGTGATCTTCCTCGATTCGATCACTCGTCTGGCACGGGCGTGGAATGCGGAGGTCCCCAATTCCGGCAAGATCCTGTCCGGGGGCGTGGACTCGGGCGCCCTGCAGCGGCCGAAGCGGTTCTTCGGCAGCGCCCGCAAGGTGGAGGAGGGCGGCTCGCTGACGATCATCGCCACGGCGCTCGTCGACACGGGCAGCAAGATGGACGACGTGATCTTCGAGGAATTCAAGGGCACCGGCAACAACGAGATCGTGCTCGACCGGCGGCTCGTCGACAAGCGGATCTATCCGGCCATCGACATCAACCGCTCGGGCACCCGCCGGGAGGAGATGCTGCTGGAGCCCGACGAATACCGCCGCACCTGCGTGCTGCGGCGAGTGCTCGGCGAGATGAACCCGACCGATGCCATGGAACTGCTGGTCAACCGTCTGCTGAAGACGAAGTCGAACAACGAGTTTCTCATGAGCCTCAAGTCATGAGCGGCGCCATGAACGTGTTCGAGGGGCGGGCCGATCGGCTGCCGTCCGCCGCCCGGGTGGCGGTGGTGGTGTCGCGCTACAACGATTTCGTCACGCGGCGGCTGCTCGACGGGGCCGTGGCCACGTTCGTGGCGGCCGGGCTGCCGGCCGATCGGATCGACGCCGCCTGGGTGCCCGGGGCCTTCGAACTGCCTTTCATCGCCGACCAGCTCGCCGCGAGCGGACGGTATGCCGCCGTGCTCTGCCTCGGCGCGATCATCCGCGGCGAGACCACGCACGACCAGCACATCGCCCGCGCCGTGGGAGGTGGCATCGAGGCCGTCGCCCGGACGTGGGGGCTGCCCGTCTTGTTCGGCGTGCTCACCTGCGATACGCTCGCGCAGGCCGTAGCCCGGGCCGGCGGCGACGCTTCGAGCGGCTACGCCGGCAACAAGGGGGCCGAGTGCGCCGCGGCGGCCATCGAGATGATCGCGCTTGTCGCATCCCTTCCCGGCCGGGCCGATTCCTGATCCCGCTTCCCGATCCCGGTGCTCGGCCACGGGATTCCCACCGCTTTCATACTCATGCCCAGCCGAAGCCGCGCCCGCGAGGTCGCCCTGCAGTCGCTCTACCAGTTCGAGGCGAACCCCGCCGCGGACCAGAGTCATTTCGAACGCTTCCTGAAGGGCCGACTCCGGGCCGCCGCGCTCGTGGACTTCGCCCGGTCGCTCGTGGAGGGCGTGAAGGGGGAGCGGGCCGCCCTCGATGCGGAACTCGACGCCCGCTCGCAGAACTGGCGGGTGGCACGGATGGCGGCCACCGATCGCGCCATCCTGCGGCTGGCGGCCTTCGAACTGCTGCACACCGACGTTCCCGGACCGGTCGCGGTGAACGAGGCGATCGAACTGGCCCGTCGCTATGGCACCGAAGCTTCGCCGCGGTTCGTGGCGGGCATTCTCGGCCGGATGCTGGCTGAACGCGATGCTCCGTCCGGCGACCGCGTGCCGACCACCTCCTGACAGGAAGACTCTTCATGGCACTCTTTCGCTTCGGCCGCCAGCCCGCGACCGACTCCGCCCGAGCCTCTGCGGCAAGCGAGGCCGCCGACGGGGCGACGGCAAGCGAGGCCGCCGACGGGGCGACGGTACGGTCCGGTGGCGGATTGCTCGATCGGCTGCGGGCGGGGCTCGCCAAGACCGCCCGCGTGCTCAACACCGACGTTCGCGACCTGTTCAAGCGCGAGGGGCGGCTCGTCGACGAGGAGTTTCTGGAGGAGCTTCGCGCGGCGCTCATCCGCACCGACATGGGGCCGGCCGCCGCCGAGGCGATCGTCGTCGACGTGCGGGAGCGGCTGCGGGCCCGCGTGGTCGATCCCGAGGTCGTGATCGATTCCATCCGGCGGCAGCTGCTCGGCCGGCTCGAGCGGACGGCGGCTGCCGTGGCCATGGCCACGAGCGGCCCCACGGTGATCCTCGTCACCGGTGTCAACGGCTCGGGCAAGACCACCTCGATCGCGAAGCTCACGAGGCTGTTCACCCGCGAGGGCGGGCGGGTGGTGCTCGGGGCGGGCGACACGTTTCGCGCGGCGGCCGTCGAACAGCTCACGCTCTGGGCCGGCCGGCTCGGAGCCGAGATCGTTCGCGGCGAACCCGGCTGCGACCCGGCGAGCGTGGCGCATCGTGCCGTGGCCCGCGCGATCGAGGGGGGCTTCGACGTCTGCATCATCGACACGGCCGGCCGGCTGCAGACGCAGTCGAACCTCATGCAGGAGCTGGCCAAGATCCGCCGCGTGATCGCGAAGCAGATTCCCGACGCCCCG
>JBIIYN010000302.1:0-4799 GCA_044346795.1 Pirellulales bacterium | reverse complement strand
CCGCCGCCGTCGCGATTCCCTTCGCCCGCCCTTGGATCACCGACCGCGAGCGGGAGGCCGTGATGGAGGTGCTCCACCGCGACGTGCTCACCCACGGCCCGGAGAACCAATCCTTCGAGCGGGAGTTTGCCGCGTTCATCGGCGGCGGCCACTGCGTGGCGATGAGCTCGTGCATGGCGGCGCTCCACCTGGCCTACCTGCAGCTCGGCGTGGGGCCCGGCGACGACGTGCTCGTGCCCGCGCAGACCCACGTGGCCACCGCCCACGCCGTGGAGGCGGTCGGTGCCCGGCCGATCTTCATCGACTGCGTGCCCGAAACGGGCAACATCGATCCTTCCCTGCTCAAAGCGCACCTCACGCCCGCGACGAAGGCCGTGAGCCTCGTCCACTTTCTCGGCATTCCCTGCCCGATGGACGAGATCGTCAGCTTCGCGAAGCGACACGACCTGTTCGTCGTGGAAGACTGTGCGCTGGCGGTAGGAGCCACCTACAAGGGCACGCACGTCGGCCTCGCGGGCGACGTCGGCTGCTTCTCCTTCTATCCGGTCAAGCACCTCACGACCGGCGATGGCGGCATGCTCGTCACGCGGCATGCCGATCTCGCCGCCCGGGTCACCTCTGCCCGCGGATTCGGCGTCGATCGCACGTTCGTCGATCGCACGATCCCCGGTCTCTACGACGTGCCGTCGTTCGGCCTTAACTACCGGATGAGCGACATCAACGCCGCCCTGGGCCGCGTGCAGCTCTCCAGGGTCCGGGAAATCCTCGACCGCCGGCGCCGAAACTTCGCCCGGCTCAAGTCACTTCTCGAGCCCGCGAAGAATGTCCGCATTCTCGACTCGCACGATTCAGACTGCCGCAGCAGCCACTACTGCCTGACGGCCGTGCTCACCGGCCCGGCTGCCGCCGAGCGCAACGCCGTGATCGGCCGGCTGCGGGCCGCGGGCGTGGGCACGAGCATCTACTACCCGCAGCCCGTTCCCCGCATGACCTACTACGCCACGAAATACGGCTACGATCCCGCGGGCTATCCCCACGCGACGGCCATCAGCGACCACTCGATCGCCCTGCCGGTGGGTCCGCATCTCTCCGAGGCCGACGTCGATGTTGTCGGTCATGCGTTTCTCAAAGCCCTCGAAGGAATCGCCCAGTGAACCAGCAGACCATCCCTCTCGCCGGCCGCCGCGTCGTGCTGATCGGCGGCGCCGGCTTCATCGGCCATAACCTTGCCCTCGAACTCAAGCGACAGGGAGCCGACGTCAGCGTTGTGGATGGCCTCGCGGTCAACAACCTCATCTCGCATCACTGCGAGACCTATACCAACGCCGACCGCCTCCTCTACCTCGCCATGCTCGACGAGCGGCTGCGCCTGCTCCGCGAAGCCGGCATCCCGCTCTATGTCGAAGACGCCCGCGACTACCTCCGCATGAGCCTGCTCGTGAACGGCAAGCTCAAGCCCCACGTGGTCGTGCTGCTGGCCGCCGTCGCCCACGCGAGCCGGTCCAACAAAGACCCGTTTCACACCTTCGACCACAGCCTCCGCACGCTTGAAAACGCCCTCGACCTGTCCCGCGGCAATGTCGAGCACTTCATCTACTTCTCGTCGAGCATGGTCTACGGCACGTTCGAGACCGAGTCGGTCACGGAAGAGGCCGTCTGCAATCCGCTCGGCATCTATGGCGCCCTCAAGTTTGGCGCCGAGAAGCTGGTGATCGCCTACAACCAGGTCTTCAACCTGCCCTACACGATCGTGCGGCCGTCGGCCCTGTATGGCGAGCGGTGCGTGAGCCGGCGGGTGGGGCAGGTGTTCATCGAAAACGCGATCCGCGGCCAAAACCTCGTGATCAAGGGGGATGGCGACGAGCGGCTCGACTTCACCTACATCGGCGACCTCGTCCACGGCATCGTCCAGTGCATCCGGCATCCGGCGGCTCGCAACCAGACATTCAACCTCACCTACGGCCGCGGCCGGTCGCTCAACGAGATGGCGAAGATCATCCAGGACGAGTTTCCGGGAATCCAGGTCGCCCATGTCGCCCGCGACGCTTTGATGCCCGAGCGGGGCACGCTCGACGTCTCGAAGGCCCGGCGGCTCATCGAATACGAGCCGCAGAATCCGCTCGAAGTGGGCTACCGCAACTACATCCGTTGGTATCGCGAGTTTTTCGATCGTGTCGGCCTCGTCCCCGCCACGCTCACGATGGCCCAGGTCAATGAGTGATCCGGCGGCCGTGCTCAACCCCGATGCCTGGCTCTCAGCCCAGCTCGACCGTCCCTGCTTTCATGCTTCGCCCTCGTGGTCTCAGCCTCTTGCTTCAGCCCTTGCCGAGCTTCCTCCCGGCGGGTTCGCCGACACGAAGATCCCGTGCGAACAGGTCGCCGTCGCCCAGGCTTTCCAAGCCGCGGGATTCCAACTCGTGGACACGAGCGTCACGTTCGAACGGCGCTGCCCGCTGCCCGCTCCCAGCCTCCCGATCCGCGAGGCCACGCCCGACGACGCCCCGGCCGTCGCACGCGTGGCGGCCGAGTCGTTTCGGTTTTCCCGGTTTCACCTCGATCCACGGTTCACTTCCGCGGAAGCTGCCGCGGTCAAGGCCGCCTGGGTGGCAAACTTCTTCACCGGCAACCGTGGCACCCGCCTTTATGTCGCCGATGTCGGGTCTGCCATCGCGGGCTTCCTCCTGGCCATTCACCAAGGCGACCGGGCCGTGATCGATCTGATCGCCGTATCACCGCGACACCAGCGGCAGGGCGTCGCCGCCGCCCTGATTGCCGCCCTCGCCGCCGGAAGCGATAAAGCCGCGACGCTTGTCGCGGGCACGCAGGTGGCCAACGTGCCCTCGGTGCGGCTCTATGAGTCGCTCGGCTTTCGTCTGGCCAAAAGTGCCTACGTGCTGCACTACCACGCCTGACGCTCCCCGCCCCTTGAAAATCGGACCGCTCGACACCGCTGACCGCATCTTGGTGATTGCCGAGATCGGCAACAACCACGAGGGCGACTTTGCCACCGCCGAGCGGATGATCGGCGAGGCGGCCGCCTGCGGCGTCGATGCCGTCAAGTTTCAGACGATCGACCCTGCCAAACTCGTGCAGATCGCCGACACGGCCCGGCGGGCCCAACTTGCCCGCTACGCCTTTTCCCGAACGCAGTTCGAGCATCTGAAGGACCGCGCCGACCGCGAAGGCGTGATGTTTCTCTCGACACCCTTCGACGTGGAATGCCTCGACTGGCTCGCTCCGCTCGTCCCCGCTATCAAGATCGCCTCCAGCGACAACACGTTCACGCCGCTCTTGGAACGGGCAGCCGCCGCGGGCAAGCCGCTTTTGGTTTCCACCGGCCTCGCCACGGCCGCCACGATCGATTCCCTTCTCGCCACGCTTTCCGCCGCCTGGGCTCGCAGCGGCCTTGCCCCCCCTGGCCTGGCACTCTTGCACTGCGTCGTGAGCTACCCCACGCCCGATGCGGAAGCGGGCCTGGCAGCGATCCCGCTGCTTGCCGACTATCCCGGCGTCACGCCCGGCTATTCCGACCACACGCTGGGAATCGAGGCGGCCGTGCTCGCCGTGGCCGCCGGCGCCCGGGTGATCGAGAAACACTTCACGCTCGACAAGTCGCGGACCTCGTTCCGCGACCATGCGCTTTCCGCCGATCCGGCCGATCTGCGGCAGCTCGTCGTCCGGATTCGCCACGCCACGCTCCTGCTGGGCACGGCCCGACTCGGCGACCGCGAGTGCGAGCGGGCCTCGGCCACGGCGGTGCGACGGTCGCTCGCCGCCCGCCGCGATCTCGCCGCCGGGCATATCCTCGCGGCCGAAGACCTCTCGTGGCTCAGGCCCGGCACGGGCATCGCCGTGGGCGACGAGCCTCGCGTGATCGGCCGCACGCTGCGGTCGGCCGTGGTCGCGGGCGAGCTTTTGGCACCGGAGCACTTCGGCTGATGTGCGGAATCGCCGGCTATCTCGGCAGCCAGCCTCCGTCCGGCGATCGCGTCGCCCGCACGCTCGCGCGCATGCACAACCGCGGCCCCGACGCCCGTGGTCATGTCCGCCTGGCCGACGGCCGGGTCTCGCTGCTCCATACCCGGCTCTCGATCCTCGATCTCGATCCGCGGTCCAATCAGCCGTTCGAGGCCGATGGCTGCTGGCTCGTGTTCAACGGCGAGATCTACAACTACGTGGAACTCCGCGCTGCGCTCAAGCGGCGGGGCCATCGGTTTCGCACCGCCTCCGACACCGAAGTCCTGCTCCGCAGTTATCTCGCCGACGGCCCCGACTGCGTCAGCGACTTCGAAGGCATGTGGGCGTTTGCTATCTGGGATTCTCGAACGCAGACGCTCCTGCTCTCCCGCGACCGCTTCGGCGAGAAGCCGCTCGTCACCGCCACCCGCCCCGACGGCTTTTACTTTGCCTCCGAGACGGGCATTCTCACCCAGCTCACCGCCCACCGGCCGCCGGTCAATCGCCGCCAGCTCACTCGCTACCTCGTGCAGGGCTACAAGTCGCTCCGCAAGGGCCACGACACCTTCTTCGAGGGCGTCTGCGACTTTCCCGCCGGCTGTACGATGGCGATCGACCTCGACGGCCGCCCGACCGTGAGCCGCTACTGGTCGCCGACCGTCGCCCCCGAGCCCGACATGACGTTTGCCGAGGCCGTCGCGGGCACGCGAGCCCGGCTCCTCGAGAGTGTGAAAATCCGGCTGCGGTCCGACGTGCCGCTCGCCTTTTGCCTGAGCGGCGGCGTCGATTCTTCGGCCCTGGTCTCGATCGCCGCCAAGGAGTTTGGCTGCCGGGCGGCGACG
>JBIIYN010000301.1:0-4802 GCA_044346795.1 Pirellulales bacterium | reverse complement strand
TCCATTCCACATGCGTTCCGTGCAAAGGATTCCGTGATGACCCGGTTTTCCCGCCTTCCGTCGTGCCGCCACTCGATCGATCGCCGGACGATGCGTCTCGCGGCACTTTCCGCCGCCGCGTGCGTAGCCCTCTGCACCGCCGGCACGACGACGGTGCACGCCACCCCCGTCGCCAGCTACGTCTACGGCATCTCCGACGGCAACCGCATCTGGCAGATCGATCCGGTCCAGAAGAACGCCGAAGCGACCTTCAACACCGTCGGGCTCAGTGGCACGTCCAACGCGGTCGCCTTCGACCGCGGCCGCGACCAACTGTTCTTCCTCGGCGGCAACAACAGCACGTTCAACAACGACCTGTATATGTGGAACAAGCCGCTCGGCACGGGCCCCTCGGCGTTTTCGCAGATCGCCACGCGGGACGATCTCGGCATCAGCACGTCGAATGTCTTCAACGCCGCGTACTACCAAAACGCCTTCTGGTTCTTCAAGGAAGGAACGAACGATCTCGTCAAGGCGTCGCTGATCTACAGCGGCACATCCGCCGGCACGATTCCCACCCTCGCCGGCACGCAGACCTACACGGTGTCCGGCATGCCGGATCCCTCGCAAAACGGCTTCGGCGACATCGCGATCGACGTCCCCAACGGCATTCTGTACGCCGCGACGAGCACCGGCATCTTCTATTCGGTGGATCTCACCAACCCGGGCACCCCGTACAACTCGATCAAGGCCAGTGGCAACATCAGCCTGCAGCTGTCGTTCAACGAGAACTACAGCATCCTCTACGGCCACAACTACACGACCGCCGACTGGTACACGGTCGACATCGCCACGGGCGACACGACCCCGCTCAGCTACACGACACCCGCCGATGGCCCGTTCGGCTTCCGCGACCTCGGCGGTGCCTCGATCGTCGACATCACCCCAAGCGTGCCCGAGATCGATCCAAGCTCGATGGGCGGCGTGGTCATGCTGCTGCTGGGCGGCTTCGGCCTGTTCGAGCGGCGGCGAGTCGCCATCGGCTGATCGTCCGCCGGCTCACTCGGCGGCGGTTCGCCGCAGGGTGACGGTGATTTCGCCGTCGTTGTCGGACAACTGCGTCCACTCATCGGCACACCGCAGGAAGAGCCTGCCGTCGGCCTCCGCCACGAACGCCCCCGCACTTCCCAGGGGAATCGCATCGCCGAGCGTGAAAGGGCCCGCCTGGTCGGCGTCCTTCTCCCCGCCCCCAAGCACGGCTCCGACGAGCCGGCCGTGGCCGTCTGCGTCACCGTCGGCGGTGTGGGCCGCGGCCGCCCGGGCCGTTCGCCACGCGCCTTCCGTGCCGACCTCGTACGAGACACCCCGCTCGACCCGCAGACCGCTCGCCTGCCAGCCCGCCGCCGCCTTCACGGGGGCCTTCAGGCTGCCGCCCGACGCCGGCAGTCCACGAAACTTCGCCCTCCAGGGCCAGGCCGTCAGATCCGCCCGGTAGCCGTTGCCGACATGCTCGAGAAACTGGTCGTACTCGAAGGAGAGCTCCCGCGCCGTCGATCCATAGACCGACTCGAACGAGAGGTCGGGCCGGCCCTCCATCAGCCCGATCGCGAGCGGCTTGAAGCGGTCGGCGTAGTTGGGATTGTTCGCCAACAGGTGGCACAAGGCCCACCGCCAGGCATAATCCCGCCAGTCGCCGGCAGGCTCCCGTCCGGGGGTTGCGATCTCCGCGAGCGACCGTCTGGGCCGGGCCTGCTGGAGGTAGGCCAGCACCGCCGGCTCGATGGCCACCGCCGGCTCGCCGTCCCGCCAGTAGTTGCCCAGTTCCGCCACGCCCTCGGCCAGCCAGGTGGGGCCCGTGGAGCCGAACGTCATGTGGCAGAAACCGTGCGTGCACTCGTGCTGGATCACACCGTGATCGACGCTTGAATAGAGCGTGGCCCTGCGCTGGCTGCCGAGCGAGACGTTGAAGCAGACGCCCGCCCCTTCGCGGATCTTGGCGACACCCGCGGGCTCGGGGAAGGTTCCCTCGGGAAAGACGTTCAGGTCGCGGACGATGAACCCCTCGACGACGCCGACGGGCCGGCGATCGAAGAACCGCTCGAGCAGGCCGGTCATCCGCTCGAGCTTGTCGAGGATGATCCGGGCCTCGCGCTCGGAGACATCCGTCAGGAACGCGAAGTGCGGCGAACGGATCAGCCGGGGCTGCGACTTCGGTTCGTCCGACAGGCCGCGGTACTTGTTGGCCAGCCGGTCGTCGCCCCGTTCCCTGACGGCCGTGCCCGCCACGGTCTCGACGACGATCCGCTCCGCCAGCACGTCGCCCGTGTCGAGCCTCACCGCGTCGAGGCGGACCACCTTCGCTCCCGCTTCGATCCGCTTGAGATCGCTGCTTGACAGGGCTGTCTTCAGGGCGGGGGCGAGCTTGAACGAGAGCGCCGTCTTGCGGTGAAACGCCCTGTCCTCCGGCAGTTGCACCGTCAGCCTGCCCTTCATCGCCTGCTTGACCGCGGCGGTGACCTCACATGCGGCGAACTCCGCCTTCGCACGCGGCTCCTCCTCGCAGGTCACGCCGACCACGGCCCCGTCCGCATCGATGAGCGTCACTTCGCCGACCTCGCCGTCGGCGCGGCCGCCGGCGTTCAGGCGACCGCGAAAGCGGACCACTTGCCCGGGCTTGAGTGTCGCCACGTCGAACGCCCCGGTGACCTGCACCTCGGCCGGGAACGCGAGCAGCCTGCCGCCCGACAGCATCACGGCCCGTTCATTCCCTCCCTGAATGCGGACCTCCAGCCGATCGCCCCGCTCGTCCCGAACGGTCAGAAGGCCGGGCGCCGCCGCTTCCACCGTGCCGCTCGTCGTGAACCGGGCGCGGATCGAGACCTGCCCGCAGGCGGGGGACGTGGCCCACGCCTCCAAGAGCCCCATGACACAGAGCGTCATTGCCCAGCAACGCATCGGCAGCACGGCTGTTTCCCTCGGGCTTCGGATTGCCTCCCGGCAGGCAGTGTTCTCGATCATACGCCAACCTCGGTCGCTTGACCGGCCCCCGGCCGGGCCGATAATCCTGTTTTCGACGCACGCGCTCGTCCGGGTTTTCGAGGTGTCGCATCATGGCGAGGACGATAGCCGGTTCCTGCGGTAGGTCGGGGGTCGGCATCGGCCACCGCCTCGCCGCGGTCGTGTGGGCGGCCGTGGTTGCCGCGTGCCTCGGTTCGCCGTGTGCCGCCGGCCCGGCGACGGGCGGGCCGGCCGACGGCGTCTCGATCCTCACCGGCGGCGACGACCAGCCGCTGCCACACGGACGGATCGACGAGCTCCTCGCCACGTCCAATCAGGCGAACACCCTCGCGAGCGCTCCGCTCATCGACGACACGGCGTATCTCCGCCGGGTGACGATCGACCTTGTCGGCCGGATCCCCACCGTCAGCGAATGCCGGCTCTATGCCGCCGAGCCGGCCGGCACGCGGCGGCACAAGCTCGTCCGCCGCCTCGTGGCCAGCGACCGCTTTGCCGACCGCTTCGCGGTGTGGCTCGGCGACATGATCCGCGTGCGTTCCGGCGCGGCCGGCGGCCCCGAACTCGACCGGTTCCTGCGGCGGAGCATGCGGGACCGCCTCCCCTACGATCAGCTCGTGCGGCAGCTGCTCACCGCCGTCGGCACGCCCGACCACGACGGCGCGATCGGCTACTTCGCCGCCGAGGAGGCCGAACCGCTGGAGATGGCCGGCGTGGTGGCGCAGACGCTGCTCGGCATCCGCCTCAAGTGCGCCCGCTGCCACGATCATCCCTTCGATCACTGGTCCCAACGGGAGTATTACGGGCTCGCCGCGTTTTTCGGCGAGACGCGGTCGATGAGCCCCGCGCCCAACCGGCCGGTACGCATGGTCGATTCCGCGAGCCAGCGGGTGCAGTGGCCCCCGCGCGACGGGCCGCATGCCGGCGGATCGCCGGCGGCCATCGCGCCCGACTGGCCGCTGCCCGTCGCGGCCGCCGACGATCCGTCGCTCGCCGCGGCGCTGGAGCGGCGCCGCGCGGCGAAGGAGCCGACGGCCGACGAGGTGATCGACCAGTTGCTGGTCGACGCCATCGCGGAGGCGTCGGCCGACGCCCCGCTCGCGCGGGTTGCCGTGGTCGCCGCGCCGACCGCCACCGCCGGCGCAGGCGCGCTGCGCCGCACGCTGGCCGAGCGCGTCACCGATCCCCGCAACCGCAGCTTCGCCCGCAACCTGGCCAACCGGCTCTGGGCCACGCTCGTCGGCCGGGGACTCGTGGAGCCGGTCGACGACTTCCGCACGGACAACCCACCCCGTCATCCCGAACTGCTCGATCATCTCGCCGACGAACTGGTCGCCAGCGGGCACGACATCCGCCACGTCGTCATGCTGATCGTGGCCAGCGACGCCTACGCTCGCCGCCATGCCGACGACGAGGATCCCACGGTCCGCCGTCGCCTCGAGGACGCCTGTCTGGCGGCGCCGCGACGACCGCTGCCCGCGGAGGCCCTCCATGACAGCCTGATCACGGCTGGGCACCTGCACGCGGTGAAGCATCCGCCGGGGGCCAACATGAAGCCCGTGGAGGAACGGGTGCTCGTCCGCCGCGAGCCGGCCGACGACGACCCTGCGCAGGATGCCGGCGCCGGCGGCGCCGCATCGGCCGCGGTCGCCGAGGCGGTCTTGGGCGGCCGGCTCGCCGTGGCCGACGCGGATGACGACCCGGCCATGGGAGATCTCTCCGAGGCGATGATGGATGCCGATCCGCTCGCCGGCATGCGGGCGATGACGCTCGAAGACTCGCGGCGACTGCGGCAGGCCGCGGTGATG
>JBIIYN010000300.1:0-4809 GCA_044346795.1 Pirellulales bacterium | reverse complement strand
GACCCCATTCCCATGCAAGCCCGAAGCGCGAGCGAGGGACTGCGGTCAGGCTGGAACGATCCATACCACTGACCCGGCCCTCCGGGCCGGATTCCCTCGCTTGCGCGTCGGGCTTGCATGCAACATGGGCGAACGCCCGAGAGGAACGGTCAACTCCAACATGCACCCGATGCCCACGCTCGACCGGATCACGATCTATCCCGTGAAAAGCCTCGACGGAGTCGACGTCGATGAGGCCCGCGTACTGCCGTGCGGCGCGCTCGAGCATGACCGCCGCTGGCGGCTCGTGGACATGGACGGCCGCGTGCTCAATGCCAAGCGGTCGCCACTTTTTCACGCCATCCGCGCGGATTTCGCCATCGACGAGCGGCTCGTCACGCTCTGGGTCGACCCCGCCGCGATTGACGCCGCGGCGCTCCCTGCGGCGGATCTGCGCCGCCTGCGGCAGCTCAGACGTGATTCATTTCACCTCGTGCCGGGGCAGGGGGGGCCGTGCGAGTGGCTTTCGGAGGCCCTCGGCGGCGGCGTGCTCTTGCAGGAGCGGGCGGAGGGCGGCTTTCCCGACGACCGCGACGCCCCGGGGCCGACGCTCGTGGCTGGCTCGACGCTTGCGGAAGTGGCGCGTTGGTTTGGCTTCGATCTCGCGGAGTCGCGGCGGCGGTTTCGCGCGAATCTCGAGATCGGCGGCTGCGACGCCTTCTGGGAAGACACGCTCGCCAGCCCCGCGCGGCCCGAGGCGGAGCCATCGCTGCTCGACCTGCCGGAGGAGCTGCCGGTGGATCCCTATGCCGACCTGCCACCGCCCGAGCCGCGGGAGTTTTTGATCGGCGACGCGCGTTTCATGGCCACGAACGTCTGCCGGCGGTGCGTGGTGCCGACGCGGGACAGCCGCACGGGGGCCGTCACGGAGCACTTCCGCGACGCCTTCGAGGCCCGCCGGAGCCGGGGTCTGCGGGCCGACGTGGATGCGAGCGGGTGGGGCACGCTCTATCGGCTGGGCGGCAATACGCGGCTCGTCGCCGGCGTGGCGGGGCTGCTGGCGACCGGACGAACGCTCGTGTGGGCGTAAGCAATCCACCGGCGGCTGCCGAAGCTATCAGCCGGCGGCTGCAGGGCGATGCCGGTAGGAGGCGAAGGCGGCCGGCTTGAGCGTCGCCGGTGCAGCCTGCGGCAGCGTTCCCGCCGCGGCGAAGAGCGCCGCGGGCTGTAGCCCCCGCAAGGGGGCGGATCCGCCACCGCCCGTGCCGACACCCGGAAAGCCGCCGTACGCATAGGACGGCACCGTGACACCCGCAGGCCGGGTGAACGGATCGGCTCTGGCGTAGTCGACCGTGTAGCCGATGTCGGCGAGGGCACCCACCGTGATCTTGCTCAGCGGCATGCGCGTGCCGGGCGGTTCGATGAACCCGGTCATGATTTCCGACTTCATGAGCGGTTCGCTCCAATGAGCCGCCTTCGTACCGGCTCCGCCCTCTTTTTCCAGGGGAATGCCCCTGACGCTCTCGCCATAGATCGTGTTGAACTCGCGGACGGCGTTGAGGCCCACGTACAGCGGGCCGTCGGTCAGCGAGAGGACGAGATTTTTGCTAACCCAGACCTCGGGGACGAGGCCGAGGGCATGGCCGAACTCGTGGAGCAGCGTGGCTTCCAGGAGCTGCGGATCCGTGTCTTCGGGATCGATTCCGGTGATGCCCAGCCACGGCAGCTTCGTGCCGTCCGTCCGCAACTTGAGAGGCAGGGCGTTCGCCAGGGTTTTGGCAGGCCCGTCTGTGCCGGTCGCCGAGCCGAGCAGCCCCATCGTGACCGTCATCTGGAAGTCGTCGACGAAGCCGAGGGCCGCGTCGTTCACCGCGGGCAGGTCGCCGACGATCACTTCGGACCACCGCTTCGCGACCCTCTCGCAGACGTCCCTGATGTTCTTGGGCACGGGCCCGTAGAGGGACGTCGCGTAGTCGACCGTGATCTGGAATTCCGAGGTGGTCTTCGCGGCCGTGTCGTCGTTGCGGATCGTGGCGGTGCCGGTGGCCTTCGTGATGGCCGCACCGCTGGCGTTCGAAAGCTTGACGAAGAAGACCTCGTTGCCCTCCGCCGCGGTGTCTCCGGCGACGTCGACGGTGACGATCTGGTAGGGCTTGTCGCCGGGGGCGAACGTGAGCGTCGTCTTCGGGACGGCGGTGTAATCGCCGTCCGTCGTGTAGGCGGAGCCGTCCGCCGTGGCGTAGTCGACCGTCACGGGCTGGTCGCTGCGGGTGCCGAGCGTGACCACGAAGCGGGCCTGCTTCGTGCCCTCATTGCCCTCCTCGATGATGACGTCGGAAATCGCCAGCCCCGGAGGGATGGGGGCGATCGTGGCCGTCGCGGCGGACCCGGTAATCTTCGCACCCTGTGCGGAGGTCAGCCGGAGCGAGAACCGATCCGGCTTGAAGGGCCGCGTGGCCGAGTCGATGTTCGTGGGGACGAAGATCGTCTTGGTCGTCTCCGGCCCGGTGAACACGAGGCGGCCGCTGTTGGCGGTGTACTGCTGGCCGGCCCGCGCGCTGCCGTTCAGCGTGGTGTAATTGACGGCGACGCTTTTCCCGGTGCCGGCCGGCGAAGAGAGCGTGACGACGAAAGCCGCCTCGGTGCCGCGCGAAACGGTGGCGTCCGGTCCCGCGACGGTGACCCGTGGCAGGGATTGAACGACCGCAGGGCGGCTGACGGGCACGGGTGGCAAGCTCGGCCGTTGCGGAGGCCTCCCCGGGGCGACCGAAAGGCACATCCTCGGTTCGAGCGCCTCGATCAGGTTCGTCGCCTCGCGGGCGGATCGGGTGCCCCGGTGTGATCGTCTGGAAGTCATGGCCTGCCCCTCTCGTTGGGACGGCCTTCATCTCCCACGGCCGTCGGTGCAACGATACCCCCCGCGGGGAAGCACGGCAAGAAAAAAGCGTGCGCGTCGCGGCGGTCCGGCCGCTGCCCCCGTCTGCGGGCCGGTTTTCAGGGGGTGGGAGCCGGCACGTTGAGCGCCCCGTCGTAATTCGGCGGCGGGGGGATGATGATGCGGGAGCCGTCGCTGAGGGGGAGGGGCGCGGTCGTGACGCCGGCACCGTTATTGAGGCTCTGCAACTGGTCGAGGCTCAGTGCCTTGATGTTGAGCGTGCCGTAGGACTGGAATCCCGTGACGACGGGCGGGTCGCCCGCGGTCGTGAGTTGGCCGTTGGTCGACAGCAGGATGTTGCCAACGGGGAGCGTCGTACTCGAGCCGGAGGTCGTCGTGGCGGCCGTCGATGTCGTGACGAGGATCGGCACGATCCTGTTGCCCGTGACGGTGGCATTGATCACGCCAGTCGTCCCCGTGTTGGTGATCGGGCCCACCGAGAGGATGATGCCGTTGGCACCGGACGGGGAGGAGGTCGTGGAGATCGTGTTGTTGGTGAGGGTGATGTTCGAGGTGCCGGATACCGCGGTGCCCCAGATGCCCGTCGATTGGTCGAAGAACCGGGAGTTTGCGACCTGCACGGTCGAGACGCCCGCTCCGGCCGTGCCGGACACGGTCGGGTCGGCGTCCTGGATGTAGACGCCCGCGAGGGAGTTTCGGCTGAACGTGCTGCTGTCGACGAGCGCGTTGCCGTTGGCCACGAAGACGCCGGCCTGGGTGGAATTGTTGATGGTGGTGTTCGCCACCCGCACCCGGCCCGCTCCCGGCGAGGGATCGGACATATTCTGGACGACGACGCCCGAGCCGATGGTGTTTTGGATCGTCGAATTAGAGAGATTGACGAACGGATTCTCGCCGGCTCCCGTGCTCACCACGAATGCGTCGTTGGTGAGATTGCGCATGTCCATGGCGGAGAAGTTCAGGGTGCCTTTTTGCCCAGCCGCGTCTTTGATCTCGACACCCCGCTGGCCGGGTCCGTTGCCGAAGATCTGCACGTCTTTGACCGTGGCGAGGCTGGGGCTGTAGTACGTGTCGTCGGTGGGAGGGTTGGTGCCGGTGATCGTCAGGCTGTCGGTGATGCCGATCGGCGAACCGGTGATCCGGAGATGATCGACCGTGGCTCCCGTCGTCCCCACGGTGCCGGTGGCTATCGGAACGCCGGTCAGCACCACCGCCGCCCCTGCGGGGTTCGTAATGACCGGATACTGCGCGGATGTTTTCACGGTCCAAAGCGGCTTCAGGCCGGCGTTCGCCGTCTCGAGCTGCAGCGATGTGCCTTCGCCGACGAGGTACTGGTTGTTGGCCTGGAAGGTGTAGCCGTCCGTCGGGGTCGTGTAGGGCGTGGTGGGGCTGCGGCCCTGGTGCACGAAGACGATGTCGTAGTCGGCGGTGGCGGCGTTCTGGGCCTGCTCGAGCGTGGTGAACGGCCGCTCCCAGGTGCCTGCGCCGGCCGCGACGGTCGTCGTGGCGGCGGCGGCTGCCGCAGCGCGGGCTGTTGGCGCACTCCCTTGCGGTGCCGGCGTCGGCGCGGTGTTGTCGACGTGGAAGACCCTGAACGGCATTCCCGTCGCCGGGTTGATCGCCTGCACCGGCGCCGTGTGGGCCCGCACGACGTGCTCGTTCCGCATCATCGGCTGCTCCATCTGGTCGGGCACGTTACGGCGCCGGGAGCCGCCCATGCGGTAGGTCAGCCGGGCGAAGCCCGTCCAGTCGAAGAAGCTGTCGTTGTTGGCCTGGAGCGAAAAGTCCCAGTTGCGGACGAGGGTGACATCCATGCGGGTGTAGACACCGCCGAAGTAGGGCACGAGGTCGGTGCCATTCACCGTGTTGTAGCGGGCGTTGCCGAAGGCATAGCCGCCCACGCTCACCATGCCGGCCCAGTCGGCGAGGCCGGG
>JBIIYN010000299.1:0-4818 GCA_044346795.1 Pirellulales bacterium | reverse complement strand
ACACGATCCTCGACGAGCTCGACGCCGAACTGGCCCGCTTCCTCGGCACGGAACGGGCCGTCGTGTTTCCCTGCGGCTACGGCACCAATGCCTCCGTGCTCGGCCACCTGTTCGGCGCGGGCGACCTGATCCTCTACGACGAACTCGCCCACAACAGCATCATGCAGGGCGCCGGCGCCTCGAAGGCGGGCAAGCGGTCGTTCCGGCACAACGACCACGAGCAGCTCGACGGCCTCCTCCGCGATCTGCGGCCGCAATACAAGCGGGTGGTGGTGGCGATCGAGGGCGTCTACAGCATGGACGGCGATTACCCCGACCTGCCGAAATTTCTCGAGGTGAAGAAGCGTCACGACGCCTTGCTCTACGTGGACGAGGCCCATTCGCTCGGCACGATGGGGCCCGAGGGCCGCGGCATCTGTGACTTCTTCGGCGTTGATCCGGCCGAAGGCGACCTCTGGATGGGCACGATCAGCAAGGCGCTCGGGGCCGGCGGCGGCTATCTGGCCGGCGGAGAGCGGCTGGTCCGGTATCTCGGCTACACGACGCCCGCCTTCGTGTTTTCCACCGCCTGCTCGCCGCCGAACGCTGCGGCGGCCCTCGAGGGTCTGCGGGTGATCCGGCGGGAGCCGTGGCGGATGACCAGGCTGCGTGAGCGGTCGGAGCTGTTTTTGAAGCTCGCCGCCGACTGCGACCTCGACACCGGCTCGAGCGGCGACACGCCCGTGATTCCTGTGATCGTTGGCAGTTCGTCGCGGGCGATCCTCGTCTCGCAGCTGCTCATGGAGCGGGGCATCAACGCCCGCCCGATCCTCTACCCGGCGGTCCGCGAGACCGCCGCCCGGGTGCGGTTCTTTATCACGGCCGAGCACAGCGAGGAGCAGATCGCGCAGGCCGTGGAAGCCGTCGCCGACGTGCTGGCAGCGACGCGTGGCTAAAAAGGGGACATTCTGGTTTTTCCGCGTGGCCGTTCCTTTTCACGAAGCCCGGTCCAGCAAAAACCAGAATGTCCCCTTTTTGCCGAAGTGGGAGGCGTCCTACGTCGGCCGCGGGCTGGCGGACCACGGGAGCGGCTCGCTGCCGAAGATGCCGTCGCGGCGCACCATCAGCCGCCGGCGGACGAACGTGTCGGTGACGACCAAGAGCGCGGGCAGGAACACGAGCTCCGCGATCGTGGCCGCGGCCACTGCGGCGCAGGCCAGGGTCCCGAAGCCCGCCAGCGACGGCACGGAGCTGACCGTGACCGCCGCGAACCCGATCGCCAGCACCACGCCGCCGAGCACGACCGCGTTGCCCGTCTCCGCCACCGCCCTGCGGACGGCGCTCGTGATCGGAAGCCCGTCCCGGCGGTGCCGCTGCAGCGCCGAAAGCACGTGCACCGTGTCGTCCACGGCCAGCCCCAGGCAGACGTTGAACACGATCACCGTGGCGGGATCGAGCGACCGGCCGAGGGCGACGAGCAGCGCCCCGATCACCGCCAGCGGAAAGACGTTGGGAACGAGGCTCACGATCCCCGCCAGCGGCGAGCGGAAGGCCAGGGCGAGGATGCCGCCGATGACGGCCACCTCCAGAAGCAGGCTCGAGCCCAGGTCGCGGACGAGCTGGCGGATGTTGCGGGCCGACACGACCGACATCCCGGTCAGCTCGAACGACCACCCTGGACGGTCGGCGGCGAGCCGGGCGAGCCCGTCGTCGATCCGATCGTAGATGCCCTCGAGCTTCCGCGACCCCAGGTCGCCCACGCGGGCCCGCACGATCGCCATGCGGGACGCCTCGTCGACCAGATCGGAAAAATCGGCCGCGTCGAGCCGGCGCTTTGCCCGCTCGGGCAGCGTGCCGGCCACCGTGGCCAGCGACATCGCCCGCGTGATCCCGCCCGACCGTTCGAGCACGGCATGCACCTGTTCGAGCGATTCGAGCACCGGCGGGTCGAGCCAGCCGAGCCCTTCCGGCCAGCGGATCACCACGTCGGCCCCCATCACCCCACCAAACTCGCGGTCGACCGTGACCAGCGCCCGCGAGGCCGCCGCCCCCCGCGGCAGGCTGTCGGCCACGCGGTTGTCGGCGTCGAGCCGCGAGGCCACGGCCGCCAGCAGGAGCGTGGCGGCGCAGCCCGCCGCCGCGATCGGGCGGGCGTGCCGCACGGAGAAAGCGGTGAGGGCGGCGGCCAGCCGGCCGGCGTGCCACGACGACCGGCCCAGCCGCATGCCGCTGAAAGCCCGCGTCGAGGCGAGCAGCGGGGTGAGCAGCGTGACCGCCAGAAAGCTCGCCACGGCCCCCGCGGCCGCGGCGATGCCGAACATCCGCACCGCGTCGATTCGCGCGGCCGCAAGCGACGCAAAGCCGATCGCCGTCACGAGGCTCGTCAGCCCGCAGGCCGCACCCACCCGCCGGATGGCGCCGCTCGATGCCGCCACCCCGGCCAGGCCCCGGCGGGCGCTGCGACGCATGTCCTCGATAAAGTGGATCGAGTCGCAGGTGCCCACCACGAGCGCCAGCGACGGCACCACGCTCGTGAGCAGGTTCACCGGCAGCCCGAAGAGGCCGATGATGCCCATCGCCCAGACCGCGCCCACGAACGGGGGCACGCAGGCGACGACCGTCGAGCGGGCGCTCCGCGCGACGCAGGCCGACAGCACGACGGCCAGGCCGAGGCCGAGCGAGTTGAAGAAGACCATGTCGCGTCGCAGGGCCTGGGCCGCCTGCTCGCGGAGGGCCGGCAGGCCGGTGAGGGCCGGCTTCAGCACGCCGTTTTCCGACTCGGCGGTGGTGAGCAATCGCTCGATGCCGGCCACCACTTCGCCCAGCCGCGGCGGCCTGTCGGCCGCGGCCTCGAGCCGGGCGACGAGCAGGACCGCGGAGGCGTCGGCCGAGAGCAGGTGGTCCCTGATCAGCGGATGGTCGATCGCACGGGCCCTGGCCGCCTCGCCTTCCGCGGCCGTGAGTTCGCCCTCGACCCGGGGGATCACCGGCAGCACGGCCCCGGCGACGCCCTGCCGGCGGATGTCGAACATCGACCGCACCTGCTCGACGCCATCCACCGCCGCCAGCCTCTCGGCCAACGACCGCTGGGCGGCGAGTGCACGGGGCTCGAACAGGTCGCCCGAGCGGGCGGTGACACGGATGATGCAATCGCGGTCGGGGGCGCCGAAGCGGGCGGCCACCTCGTCCACGAGCCGGAAGTCGGCATCCGCATCCCGCAGCAGGGCCCGCAGGTCGTCGTCGATCTCGAGCCGGGAGAGGCCGATGCCGGCGAGCAGCGAGCAGACCGCGACGGCGGCCCAGGCGATCAGCCGCCAGCGGCCGGGCTGTCCGGGTTTGCCTGCCGGGGCAGGGTCCGCGGGTCGGCCTGCCGGGGCAGCAGGTGCAGTTCCTCCGGATCGACGATCCAGCCCCGGCAGTCCGGCGTGCCGCAGCGGCAGGGAATCGCGGCGTCCGCCGGCCAGCAGTAGTCGATCAGCAGCTCGTCGCCCGCGTTGATCGAACGGATCGTTTGCAGCCACAGCCTGTCTTCCTGGAGGCTTCCGTCCTCGTCAAACCAGTAGAAAAGCTCGCAGTTCGGATCGCAACTGTGGTTCAGGAATCGCAGCGGGGCGGCCGGTTCCAGCACGCGGCCGCTCGGCAATTCCATGCAATAGCTCGGGTCTTCGGGCTCGACCGGGAAAATCTCCCCCTGGATCTCCCCCAGCACCATCCCGCCCTTGAGCTTCCGCCGGGCGAACACGCCGCGGCCGACGTGGGTCTCGTCGACCCGGACGAACTGGCTGAGCCTGTCGTTGCCCGATCGACTGGGCTTGCCTGCCGGGCGGCCGGGCGATTCGAGGGGCTTGTCGGGCAGAAGCTGTGTATCCTGTTGGTGACTCATGTCCGGGAAGCGTCGTCGGGACTCGTGGGTGGTATCGAAAGGGAGCGTCGTGCGGTGACCTCGCAGACTCTAGCGGCGATGAACGGCTGCCGTCAACGGCCGAGGACTGTCGGGGCGGTGCTCGCGATGATGCTGGCGTGGGCCCCCTCGGCGCCGGCAGACGAGCCCGCGCCGAGGCCGCCCGTGCCCCTGCGGATCGCAGCCTTCAACGCGGAGAATCTCGCCGCCCCCGGCGAGCGGACCACGCTCACCCGCTTCCGCTTCGAGCCGGCCCGCCGCCGGCATCTCGAGCACATCGCCGCCGTCGTCGAGGCGCTCGCGCCCGACATGCTCGTCATGCCCGAGGTCGTGTCGCGGGAAGGGGTGGACGCGGTGGTGGCCCTGCTCCATGCCAAGGGGCTCACCGCGTATCACGGCTACCACGTCGACGGCCGCGACAGGTTCTCCGGTTTCGACGTGGCGATCTTCTCGCGGATCGAGCCGGACGAGATCGACGGCCGACGGATCCACATCTTCGTGCCCGCCGGCAACAAGCGGTCGGCCAGGCGCGGCCGGGGGGACGGCGAGGGCGACGCGGCGGCCGCCGACGCTCCCGCCGTGGCCGGCAAGGACGACGCCTGGATGCGGCGGGCCTACAGCCATGCCGACGACCGCGGCGGCACCCGACAGGAGGAGGCGGTGCTGCAGCGGCATGCGGTCGCCTATTTCACGGTCGCCGGTCGGAAGATCGGCCTGCTCGGCGTGCATCTCAAGAGCAACCCCTCCGACGTGGGCAGCAACGCCCAGCGGATGGCCGAGACCGCGATCGCCCGCGAGATCGTGCGCCGCGAGATCGTGGCGCGGGGCTACGCGCCGATCGTGCTCGGCGACATCAACGACTACGACCCCGACGTGCCGATGGCCGACTCGAACCGCCGCACGCGGACGACCGTGCTGCACGACCTCAAGGATTATGA
>JBIIYN010000298.1:0-4852 GCA_044346795.1 Pirellulales bacterium | reverse complement strand
CCAACCGCGAATCGCAGGGCCGGCCGACCTGGGTCGTCCGCCGCACGATCAACTCCGCGGGCACGGCCGCCCCCGGCGGCACCCGCTACGCCCGCGCTGCCTAGAGCGAGTCCGAGATAGCTGTAGTGATGTCTCGGCGAACCAGGTGAGATAGGCGAAGGGGTCGGCGAAAGCTCGAGGAGCATTGGGCTATCCTGCCCACGCGACGAGCCCATCCGCCGTCGGAGCGGCGGACACAACACTTTTGCCGCACCGAAGCCGGTGCTACACAAAAGTCGGATGCTGCCTAGCGGCCCGTCGATCGCACCGGCGCCGGCCGAGGGTCAGTCGCGCACCGCTGTCCCCAGCACCCGCACGACCTCGGCGGGGCTCGTGCGACCTTCGCGGATCAACGCCTTGGCCTGAAGAAACAGCGGCGACATGCCGTTGTCGATCGCGATCCGATAGAGTTCCCGACTGTCGGCCCGACGCAGAATCGCCTTGCCGATCTGGTCGCCGCGGACGTCGAGAAACTCGCTGATCATGGCTCGACCGCGATAGCCGGCCCCGTGACACCGCTCGCATCCCACCGCGACGCGGGCCCGGTCCACCTCGATCCCACAAAGGTCCGCCGAGTCCGACGAGTCGCGGCAGCAGTGACTGCATAGCGTCCGCAGCAACCGTTGCGTGATGACGGTGATGAGCCCGCTGCGGACGAGAAACGGCTCGATCCCCATCTCGATCAGCCGCGTGATCGCGCTGGCGGCGGTGTCCGAGTGAAACGTTGCCAGGAGCAGCTGGCCGGTCAGCGATGCCTGGATGGCGAACTCGGCGGTGTCGCGATCGCGAATTTCACCGACCATGATCACTTCCGGGTCTTGACGCATGAGCGACCGCAGGCCGGTCTTCAGGTCGAAGCCTGCCGCGAGATCGACCTGGCTCTGAGCCACGCCGGCGACCGGCACCTCGATCGGATCCTCGATCGAGACAATGGCCCTCGCCCCCTTGGTCGAGGTCACCAGATGCCTCAGGCAGGCGTACAGGGTCGTCGATTTTCCGCTGCCTGCGGGACCGGAAATCAGCATCGCCCCACTGGTCTCCACCAGGGCATCGCGGATGCGGCCGGTCAGCTGGGGGGGATTTCCCAGTTCTTCCAGGGTGGTGAACTCGCGGTCGTGGCCGAAGAATCGCAGCACAGCCCGCTCGCCGAACATCGTCGGGAACGTGCTGACGCGGATTTCCCGCCCATGCGTGGGTTTTTCGATCCGTCCTTCCTGCGGAATGTCGGACTTGTAGGTGAGCAGATCGGCGAGCACCTTGAGCCTCGCGGTGATCGACGACGTGCCACCCGCCGGGATCACGCCGATGGGTTGCAGCACACCGTCGGACCGGAACTTGACGTCCAATCCCATGGGCGTGGGCTGAATGTGCAGGTCGCTCGTGCCCACCGCATGCGCGAAGTCCAGGAGAGCGTCGACCGCGTTCGTCGCGTACGCCGCTGTCAATGGGGCGAGCGAACCGAGCCGGCCCTGCAAGGAACGCAGGTTGTCGGCCAGCGCACTCGCGGCGGGCGTGGAACGGGGATGGCGGGGCGCCGCAGCGGCAGCCCCCTCGGGGCCTGACGTCGCAGGCGGCATCGACCCGCTACTGGCCGGAAGGAGTTCCACGCTCGAATGCCCTTTCTACCGCGTCCGCGTCGATCTGCGACACATAGCGGCCAAACAGCCTGAAAATCAAGGTCACGAGGATCGCGGCGACCGCGATCCAGACGATCGACGAGGCGATCTGCGTGATCGCCGCCATGGCGAATTTCACCCTCATGCGCAGCACTCGGGAGTGCTTGTCGAGCGTCTCGGCCAGTCGCCCCGACGCCTCGCCCAACTCGACGGCCTCGATCGTCTCCGGCGTGAACAGCCCCGTGTCTCTCAGGACGGCGTGCATTTCCTGGCCTTGCACGACCGCGTCCCGAGCCGCATCGGCCTTGGCCTTGAAGACCTGCGACGCCGCACTTTTGAAGCTCAGGGCGACGGCGTTCGCGGCCGTCACCCCGGACTCGATCGCCAGTGCCAGTGACTGCACGAACGTCGCCTCGTCGAACGCGAGGAGGGCCCGCCCCAGCACGGGCACCCGCACCAACCCCTGGCCGAGAAATGACAGCTTTCCATTCCGCAGGAGAAACCAGAACGCCACCACGGCGGCGGCCACGGCCCCCACCAAGGCCCAAAACAAGGCCAACCCCCGTCCGCCCACGAGCCCGACGCCCAGGAGATCCGCCGCCTCGGGCCGGTCGGGAGCGAGGAGCGGCGGAACGTAGATCAACACCGAAACGACGACCAGCGCGAGACCGAGCTGGATCATCGGCCAGAGAATGGAGCCGCGAAAACTGTCCTGGAGTTCCGCCACCTGCTTGTAGTGGTCGGACATCCGGTTGAGCACTTTTTCGAGCCGACCCGACTCTTCACCCACCTCGATGAGACGGTGGAAGCTCGGCGGAAAGTAGTTGCCCTGCTCGTGAATCGCCTCGGTCAGTGACGACCCCTGCCGGATCCGGTCGGCGATGGCCTTCATGTGGCGGCCATGCCGCGACCGGCCATCGCCCGCCTCCCGATCGAAGATGCGAAACGGATCATGACCGACGTCAAAAGCAAGCCCGATCCGTTCACAGAGCAGGCCCAGCTGCCGATTGCCGATCCGCGTGATCATGTTCCCGGCCGTTCCTTCGGAGCCGATCGACCCGCGAGTGTGCCACCACTCTTGGCGGCAACTGTAACGAGCTTCGTTCAGAAGGAATGAGCGTCGCGTTAGTTCTCGGTAAGGCGCGGATTCCTCGGTCGGAACAGCCGTGCCGCCGCGGGCGGAAGCCCTACCCCGCCTTGCCGAGTTCGGCCTCGATCGTCGCCTTCAGCTTGGCGTCGTCGGGAGAGACGCCCGACTTGTAGCGGCCCACGATCCTGCCGTCCCGGCCGATCAGGAACTTCTCGAAGTTCCAGCCGACGTCCCCCTTGGGATCGGCCGACTCGGTGAGCGTCTTGTAGAGCGGCGCGATGCCCGGGCCCTTCACGACGATCTTGGAGAACATGTCGAACGTCACGCCGTACTTCGACGAGCAGAACTTCGCGATCTCCCCATCGGTGCCCGGCTCCTGCGCGCCGAACTCGTTGGCGGGAAAGCCGAGCACGACGAGCCCCTTGTCCTTGTAGCCGTCGTAGAGCTTCTGCAGGCCCGCGTACTGGCCGGTGTAGCCGCAGCGGCTGGCCACGTTGACGATCAGCACCACCTTGCCCTTGTACTTGGAGAGATCGACCTCCGACCCGTCGATCTTCTTCACGGTGCCGGTCAGGGGTGAGTCGGCCCGGGCTGCGGTCGAGATCAGGGCCGCCACGGCGAGCGTCAGGATCGGCATCACGAGGGTCTTCGTCAGCATGGGAGGGTCTCCTTGAAAGAGTGCGGCTTCTGCGATTCGTCTGCGTCGAAGTAGGCGCATTAAAGTAGCCGCGGTTGCCGCGGCAAGTCAAAACAGCCACGGTCGGAACGCCGTCCAGACCGTCGGCCCGATCGCCAGCGCCGTCGCCAGCACCACCAGCCCGCCGCCGGCCGCGGCAAACAGGGCTCCCCAGGGGCTGCGGCGAACCCGCAGGCCACGGACGGCCCGGCGCAGCCGCCGCGTGAATTCGCCCCAGCCCTCGGCGGACGACCGCTCGCCGACGTTGATGATGCTCACGGTCCGCAGGGGCCCGTTGCCCTCGATGTGCACCTGGAAGCCCCGGTCGGGCAGCGCCGCGCTCTCGCCCGCCCAGCGGGCCTGGGGATCGAGGGCCGAGACGACCTCGGCCACGAGCGGGCGAAACTGCTCCACGGTGATGTTGTAGACCACCATCCGCGGCCGGGAGACGAGCACGCAGGTCGCGACGCAGAGCACGAAGAGAAAGGCGAGCACGGGCCAACTCCACGGGGAGCCGCCGGTGACCGGCACGAGCAGTGCCAGCGGCCCCACCACAGCCAACCCCGACACGCCCGCGGCCAGCATCGCCACGTCGAACACGCCCGACACGGCCAGGGGCCGCCGCCGCAGGTGGGCCCACGACAGACAAAGGAGATAGAAGCCCAGCGGCATTAGCGCGATCCAGGCCGCGGGCGAATGGAGCGACGTGGTCATGACCTCAAGGCCTTCCCAGCGGCGAACAGGCCAGCCCCATCCACGCCAGTGCCACCAGCCACAGCGCCTCGACGGCGGCCGCGGCCAAAAACCCGCGCGACCACTCAGACCGCATCCGGCACGACGAAGGCGAGGTCGCGGGAAAACGCGGCGCTGAACTCGTAGACGTCATCGAAGTCCTCCCGCTTGTCGTGGCGTGTCTTCCGCATCTGGCCGATCTCGATCATGCCGAACACGATCTCGCCAAAATCGCCCGTGCGGTGCACGCCCCAGCTGCCGAGCACGGTGGGGGCCATGTAGCCGTACTGCTGCAGGGCATACTGCCGCGCAGCCTCGCAGAGTTCCTGGCCGCTGACGTGCCGTTCAGCCTGCCGTCGACTCGGCCGGCGCCTGCCCTGCCCGCGGGATCCCGCGTCACCGTGCTGACCGGTCGAAGGCTCCAGCTGCTCGGCCGGTGGCTCGGTTCCCATGCCGAGGTGTTCCTGGCCGAACGCCAGTGCCTCCAGGACGAACAGGTAGGCATCGAGCTTGTAGCGGCGATCCCGGTGCAGCAACTCGGCCAGGGGATGAGCGGGGTCGACGTGCGGCATCAAATCCTCGAAGACGAAGCGGGCGATCGGATAGGGCCCGAGTATAGCAGCCGGGGCGGGCACGCGAAGCGAGCCTCAGGCGCCTCCGAGCCGTCGTCGCCGTCATTCCGAAAGGCCCCGCCGAAGC
>JBIIYN010000058.1:0-15683 GCA_044346795.1 Pirellulales bacterium | reverse complement strand
CACCCCGAGCGGAAAAGGCCAGGGATGGCTTTTCCGCGATACAGCGAACACGACGTTCGCCACCCCGAGCGGAAAAGGCCAGGGATGGCTTTTCCGCGATACTATTTGAGCGAGATCGTGCGTGCGAGCGGCCGCAGGATCTGATCGACCACGCACGTATCCACCACCTCGCGGGCCAGCGTGGCCAGCCTGTCCATCGCCTCGACGTAGGTCGTGCCCGGATCGAGGCTCCCGTACTGCCGGGCCGTGACGTAGACGCTGAGCTGCTCCTCGGCGAAGTCACCGGTGCGGACCTGGAAGGCGTTGGTCCGCGTCTCGGTGCTGACCCTGACCTGCACCCGGCAATCTTCGTCCAGCGAGATCGTCAGCGACGGCTCGTAGTTGATGACCCGGCCGCCGGGCAGTTCGGCCGTGCGGTCGAACGCGAGGCCGACACCGAGCGTCTCGGCCAGAAGGGCGTTGTGGTTGCCGCGAAAGGCGAAGTCGAAGCCGAAGAGCAGATCGAGCGCCTCGCAGTCCAGGGGACTGATCGAAAGGAACGCCGGCGCCAAGTCGAGCACGAGACGATGCTGGTCGAGCACCGCGTCGAGCGACGGCGGGTTCACCTGGCCCGAGCAGAGCCGCTTGGTTTCGACGGCCGCCCAGCGATACCGGCCCTGGTCCTTGTCCTCTTCGAGGACGAAATCCCGCTTGTCGCGGCAGTAGAACTTCCGCATCGTGGGAAACCGCTTCTGCACGCGTTCGAAGAACTGCAGAATCGTCTCCCGCTGGCCGGGAAGTTCCATCTCCGTGGCCAAGTTCATGTTGACGTAGAAATCGTCGGCGAGCGACGCATACTGCGTCATGCGTGGAGGCTCCCAGGTGGAAAGCGGACGAACTGCAAAGTATAGGGAGCGTGTTCGAAGCGTGTCAAAACGCCGCCCGCTCGAGGCCGCGACGCGGCCCCCATGGCTGGATTCCCGCCGCGATGGACGTCATACTTTTCGACACGCACCACGGGTGCCCAGACAACTGGAGCCCCTGCCCGTCGAAAGCTGGTCATCATGCCATCCCTGCCGGAATCGACCGCGATTCCCGACGATCGCCTGTCGATCGAAAAGCGCACCGACGGCGCGATCGTCGTCAGGGTGCGGTCGGACGGGCCGGAGGAATCACGGCTCCCCGACGCGGTGTTTTCCTTCAAAAACGGCGATCCGCAGTATGCGTACTGGCTGGGGCGTCTGAAGGACGCGGCCCGCGACGCCCGCTGACGCAAGCCGACGGGCGTCATCCGTCGGAACGCGAACTGGCGATGAGCGAGATGAACTCGCGGTTGCTCTTGAACTTGGCGAGTTGCTTCGTGAGCTGCTCCATGGCGTCGACGTGATGCATGGTGGAGAGCGTGCGCCGAAGCATGCCGACCGCGTGCAGCGTGTTGGCATCGAGCAGCTTTTCCTCCCGCCTCGTCCCGGACTGGGAGATGTCGATCGACGGCCAGACCCGCCGGTCGGCGAGCTTGCGGTCGAGCACGAGCTCCATGTTGCCCGTGCCCTTGAACTCCTGGAAGATCAGCTCGTCCATGCGGCTGCCGGTGTCGATCAGGGCCGTGGCCACGATCGTCAGCGAGCCCCCCTCCTCGAACACGCGGGCCGTGGCAAACAGCTTCTTCGGGATGTCGAGCGCCTTGATGTCGACGCCGCCCGACATCGTGCGGCCGGTGTTGCCGACCCACTTGTTGAAGGCCCGCGCCATGCGGGTGATGGAGTCCATCAGGAGGAAGACGTCCTTGCCCGCCTCGGCCATCCGCCTGCAGCGTTCGATCACCAGCTGCGACAGCCGCACGTGGCTCTCCACGTCGCAGTCGAGGCTGCTGGCCATCACCTCGCCCTTCACGGTCCGCCGCATGTCGGTGACCTCCTCGGGCCGCTCGTCGATGAGCAGCATCACGAGCTGAAGCTCCGGATGATTGGCCGAAATCGCCTGCGACACCTGCTGCAGGAGCACCGTCTTGCCGGTGCGGGGCGGCGCCACGATCAGCGCCCGCTGCCCCTTCCCGAGCGGCGTGAGCAGGTCCATCACCCGGGTCGTGATCGGCTGCTGGCCGGTCTCGAGCCGCAGCCAGGTCTCCGGGTTGATCGGCGTGAGTTGGTCGAAGGACTTGACGTTCGGGTAGAGGTCGGGCGCCATGCCCTCGACCTCCTGGATCTCGCGGACCCGCGGACCCTGCTGCCTTCTGCCGGGCTGCACGAGCGCCTTGATCGCCACGCCTTCGCGCAGCCGATACCGCTCGATCATCGTCGCCGGAACGAACGGGTCGGTCCGCTCACGCTGGTAGTTGGTCTCGGGGCTGCGGAGGAATCCATAGCCGTTGGGATGCATCTCGAGGATGCCCTGGCACGGTTCGAGGGGAATCGGCTCGCCGTTTTCGGTGACCTCCGGCTCCAGTTCCGGTGGCCGCATTCCCTCCCCTTCCATGTCGACGGCGCCCGCACCCGCAGGCACCGGGCCGCCGCCACCGCCACCACCACCGCGACGAAACCGACGACGACGGCCGCCGTAGCCCCCGCCGCCATGCGACTGTCCCTGACCGCCGCCACCGTAACCACCGGCCGCCTGGCCTCCCTGCCCGCCAAACCCACCGCGGCCCCTCGATCGCCTCCGCTTCGACATGGATACAACACACCCTAGGAAAAAAGGATCGGACACACCCGCTCAAACCCTGCTCATCCGGCCGCGTGCTGCGGCCTATCGAGGCTGAGACGGTCAAAAAGGACCGCACACAATGGGCCCACAAAACCAGCATCCGAAGGCGCCACGCTACGATTGAATTCGGCGCCGGAGGATTTGGCTCGGAGGCCCAGATTTCAGAGACCAGTCGGTCCCCTGGGAAGACCCGAGGACCACTGGCAGACACATGAACAACTGGGAACCCAGAAGCAGATCCCTGGGGGGCCGCTCAAGGCCCTCTCCCTCGAACAATCTCGAGAATCCCTAGGGATCGACACCGCAGCATCGCCGCGGGCTCAAAAAACCTTTCCTTGCGAACTCCCGAAGTATCTTCAGCTTCCTCCGCAATGTCAAGCGGCGGAACATGGCCGAAATGCCGTCCTCCCAGCCGCAGTGACAAACCAGGGGGGATGGGCAATCGCCGGGCCGCTTTTGGAACCAAAATCCTGTCTTCGCGGCACTTTCGGTCTGATTCCTGCGACCGTTTCGACCGATACATCCTCCGGGTCTGAAGCTGGCGGGTTCGAAACGGCCGCCCGGCGACGAGCCGGCCGGCATTCCGCCCTTCGGATGTCCACGTGGTTGATGCCCGTTGTTCCCAGAGGCCCTTCGAGGCACAGAGGCTGGCGCGATGTTATCCACCTGCTCGGCGATTCCCCTGCCCTTTCAGATTGGTTCCTGGATCCGGACATGCCGGCTGCTGGCCGGGGTGACGTTGGCGACGGCGTCGATCGTATGGTCGACGACCGCCTCCGCCGCCGTGCCCTGGCACCCCGATCTGCCCGCCGCGCGGCGGGCATCCGAGGGCAGCAAGCGGCCCGTCCTCGCGATCTTCACGGCGAGCTGGAGTTCGTCCAGCGCGACGCTCGACCGGACCACGCTCGCCAGCGACGAGGCCGTCGCCCTCATCCAGGCCTGCTTCGAGCCCGTCTGCATCGACGTCGACGCGAACCCCGACGCCACGCGACGGCTCGGCATCACCAAGGTGCCGACCGCCTGCATCATGAGCTCCCAGGAACAGGTGCTGTCGAAGTTCGAACTGCCCGAGACCCCTGCCGGGTTCGTGGCGGCGGCGGCCCGCGCCATCCAGGAAGCGGCGGTCGCTGCGGCGGCCCGCCATCACCAGGATGTGGCGGACGTGTCCGCAGCCCGCCGTCCATTCGCCGACGTGCCCGAAGCCGCCGGCCTCGGACAACAGGCGTTCGGCGACGGCCGCAACCCCCTGCGCACGGCCGCCACCGGAGAAATCCGAGGCACGGTGCCCCCGGGAGGCCAGGCGATCAGCGCCGTGGCCGCGAAGGTCCGCATGCTGTCCGACTTCGCCTCCGATGCCGCACCGGCCGGCGGCGGTCACGATGCCATCGCGGCCTCGTTCCGAGAGCCGCCGTACCGTGATGCCACCTTCGCGCCGCCCACCAACGCCACGGGCGTGCCGCCGGCGGACACGGGCAGGGCGTGGGAGTCGGTCGCCTCGACGACCACGGTCGTGCCCGCACGCCCCGCCAACGCTGTCGATCCCACGCCGCCAGCCGAGCCGGCCGCGGCCCCCGCACCGACGACGACTCCTGCGACGAGCAACCTCGCCACAGCCGCGGCCCCGCCCGCTCCGGCCGCCGCCTCGCCGCTCGCCGGCACCGTGGCCCAGAAACCCTTGAGCATCGAAACGTCGCCGTCGGCACCGGCGCCGGCCAACGGCAGGTCCGCGCCCTGGCTGGGGCTGCCGCAGCGCGAGCAGGTGGCCGCGGCCCCGCAGCCCGCGCCGCCGGCCAGCCAGGCGCAGGCGGCCCCGCAAGGACGGCAGGCACAATCGGCCCAGCCCACCCCCGGCGACCGGTCCTCCGCCCTGGCGGAAGCCAAGCCGCAGAAGCCCGCCACCTCGACGAGTTCCTCGCTCTTGGCGGCCATCCAGAAGCCGTTCACGATGTTCGGGAAACCGACGGACACGAAGCCGACGGCACCGAAGATGGAAGCCGCGAAGCCGGCTCCCGCCAGCACGGCCACGGCCGCGGCCGTGCCCGACTCGTATGGCTCGATGCCGGTGGGCCTGGAGGGCTACTGCCCCGTCACGCTGGCGGAACGCGGCGCGTGGGTCGAAGGCCGCGCCCAGTGGGGAGTCCGGCATCGGGGGCGGACCTACCTGTTCGCCTCCGCAGAACAGCAGCAGGCGTTCCTCGCCGACCCCGACCGCTACGCCCCGGTGCTCTCGGGCGACGATCCCGTGCTCGCCCTGGACGCCGGCAAGTCCGCGCCGGGCCAGCGTCGCTACGGCGTCACCTACCAGTCGCGCACCTACCTCTTCTCGTCGTCGGAAACCCGCGACGCCTTCGCGGCGAATCCCCAGCGTTACACCTCCGGCGCGCTGGTCGCCGAGAACCGCATGCAGGCCACCGGCAACGTCGTCCGCTGACCATCAGCCCAGACGCGCCCAATCGCGGCAGCGGTCGACGGCATTCCGCCACCGCGCGAGCAGGCGGTCGCGGGCGGCCGCGGGCAAGCGCGGCTCGAAGACCCGCTCCACGCGCCGCGCCTCCGCGACGGCGGCCTGATCGGGAAAGAAACCCGTGGCCAGTCCCGCCAGCAATGCCGTGCCGAGGCTCGTGGTTTCGATCACGGCCGGACGTTCGACCGGCATGTCCAGCACGTCGGCCTGCATCTGCATGAGCAGATCGTTGCCGGAGGCGCCGCCGTCGACCCGCAGGCGGCTCAGGCCCACGCCCGCATCCTGCTGCATGCAGGCGACCACGTCGGCCACCGACAGGGCGATCGCTTCCAGCGCGGCGCGGGCGATGTGCGCCCGGGTCGTGGCCCGCGACAAGCCGATCACGAGCCCCCGCGCGAAGGGATCCCAATGCGGCGCACCCAGGCCCGTGAGCGCCGGCACGAGCACCACGCCGCCGCTGTCGGCGACGCTCCCCGCGAGCGGTTCGATCTCCCGTGCCTGCCCGATCATCCCCAGCCCGTCCCGCAGCCAGCCGACGAGGCTGCCGGCCACGAACACCGACCCCTCCAGGAAATAGTCGGCGGGCGACGCCACCGACGCCCCCGCGCCGGGCAGCGTGCAGGCCGGCGTGGTGAGCAGGCCGTGACGGCTGGCCACCGGATCGCGGCCGGTGGAAAACATCAGGAACGCGCCGGTGCCATACGTCGTCTTCGCGTCGCCGGCCCGCAGGCACCCCTGGCCGAAGGCGGCCGCCTGCTGGTCGCCGGCACAGCCCGCGATCGGGATCGGCGCGCCCAGCCAGGCGGCGTCGGCCTCGCCGAAGGAGCCGCTCGACGGCCGCACCTCGGGCAGCATCGCCCGCGGCACGCCGAAGATCCGACAGAGGTCGTCGCTCCACTCGAGCCGGTGGATGTCGAAGAGGAGTGTGCGGCTGGCATTGGTGACGTCGGTGGCGTGCACGCGACCGCCCGTGAGCCGCCAGATCAGGAAGGTGTCGACCGTGCCGAAGAGCACCTCGCCGGCCGCGCACCGCGTCCGCAGGCCGGGCACCGTCTCGAAGAGGTGCATGATCTTCGTGGCCGAGAAGTAGGGATCGAGCAGGAGCCCGGTGCGGCGGCGGACCTCCTCCTCGACCCCCTGCGCCCGCAGTCGGCCGCAGATGGCAGCCGACACGCGGCTCTGCCACACGATCGCCGGCGCCACCGGCCGGCCGGTCACGCGGTCCCAGAGGATCGTCGTCTCCCGCTGGTTCGTGATGCCGATGGCGGCCACCTGTTCCGGCGACGTGCCGCTCGACGCGAGCACACGCCGGCCACAGGCGAGTTGCGACTGCCAGATGGCCTCGGGGTCGTGCTCGACGATCGCGGCGTCGGCGCAGCCGCCGCCGTCGCCGGCCTCCTCCCCGGCCCCGCTCCGCACCGCCTGACGGACGATCTGGGGAAACTCCTCCTGCTCCGTCGCCACGGGCACGCCCCGGCGATCGAAGAGGATGGCGCGGCTCGATGTCGTGCCCTGGTCGAGCGCGAGGATACAGGTGGGGGCGGCCCGGGAAATCGATCCGGTGGCTGTCGTCATCGTTGGCTCCTCTCCATGCTGCCGGCGGCAGCGACTCCCTCGGTGGCCGCCTGCGGCACGCGTCTTCCGTAGCGATCGAAAAGCCGCGTCACGCACGCCTCGACGGCGGCCGGCACCTCCGCCGACGGCAGACCACCGACGGCGGAAAAGGCCTCCGCCACGTCCGTGATCGCCTCGCGGCTGAGCCGTGCGTGCAACGACAGCATCAGCCGCCGCTCGATCAGGTCGTCGAGCGTGGCGGCCCACTCCGCGCGGACACAGAATTCCACCGCGGCGGCCGGCAGACCGATGCCACGAATGAGCCCGCGCCGCGGTGCTCCTCCTGCACGCCACACGTCGGGGGCCCGCGCTCCGAAGAGACCGACGGCATGTTCGGCGGCCCGTTCGGCCTCGGCCCGTGACGTGCCCGCTCCCGCGGCCAGATCGCGACAGGCGTGCACGGCCGCGACCCGCGACTGTCCCGCGCACGCCCCCGGCAGTGGCCGCTCCCGCGACGTGCCCCGCACCGGCACTCCCAGCGCGCCGAGCACCGTGTTCGCCGTCGTTTCGGCGAGGCTGCGGCAGGTGGTGAGCTTGCCGCCGACGACGGACCAGACCGGCAGGCCCGCCCCGCGGTGCCGCACGAGCTGGTGGCGGCGGGTGATGCCGGCAGGCGTCCCCGCCCCCGCGCCGACGAACGGCAGCGGCCGCACGCCGCAGTAGTGCTGCTGGACATCGGCGCGGCCGACGCCGACGTCGGGGAAGATCCGCGCCGTCGCCGCGAGCAGATAGTCGACCTCGGCTTCCTCGGCGCGGGCCGCGGCCGGATCGCCGCTGAAGGGGATGTCGGTGGTGCCCACGAGCACGAGCTCGGGGCCGAAGGGGAGCACGAACGCGGGCCGGCCATCGGACGCCTCGCAATAGACGCCGTGGTCGGCAAGCGCCGACCGTAGCGGCGGAGAACGCAGCAGCAGATGGCTTCCCTTGGTGCCACCGATCAGCCGGCGGCCGGCGGCCTCCGGCAACACGGCTTCGAGCGTGCGGTCCACCCAGGCGCCGGTGGCGTTGACGATCGCATCGGCCCGCACGGCGAAGGCCCCGCCTCCGGCGGCCCCGCCCCCGCATGCCACGGCGCCGATCTCCACCCGGCCGTCGCCGCCCACCCGCACCCGCCGGTGCGTGCAGACCTCGAACCGCGTGCCCAGCGCCGCCGCGCTGCTGCGGGCGTCGACGAGCAGTTCGACCGTGAAGCGTTCGGGATAGAGCAGCTGCGCATCGGCATAGACCGCCCCGCGAGGGAAGCGACGGGGGTCCACCGCCGGCAGGCCCGCCGACCCCGCTCGCACGCCGCGGTGCCGCCGCCAGCCCGCGCCGGCCGCCAACAGGTCGTAGAGCGTGAGGCCCAGCCCCACCGTCCAACTCCCCCGCCCGCCCCGGCCCTGCCAGCGTCGGGCGAGCGTTTCCGCGCCCACCACCCGTGCCGCGGCGGCGGCCAGGCCGCCGAACCGCCGTTCCATCGGGAGATAGAACGGCAACGGACGAACGAGGTGGGGGGCCAGCCGCACGAGCCGGTTGCGTTCGACGAGGCTCTCCCGCACCAGGCCGATCTCGCCATGCTCGAGGTAGCGCAGCCCACCGTGGATCAGGCGGGTCGACCAGGCAGTGCTGCCGGACGCGACGTCATCGCCATCGACGACGATCACGCCCGCGCCCGAGAGCGTGAGTTCACGGGCGATGGCCGCCCCGTTGATTCCCGCGCCGAGCACGACGATCGTTGGTTCGGCTGCCATGGTCGTCTGTCGTCGCCACCGCCGCCGACGGTATGCTTCGCGGCGTCCCGGACGACACTCCCGGAGCGTTCCCGTGCCACTGCCCGATTCGTGCCGCTGCGGCCGTGAGCCTACCGTACGGCCGGTGTTCCCGTCTGCCCGGTCCGCGACCGGCGTCGGCCTGCGGGGCCTGATCGCGCTGGCCGCCTTGCTGCATGGGGCGTGGCCGTCTCGCGCCGCGGCCGAGTTCGACGCCCCGATCACGGCGTCCTGGAACGGCATCGGCATCCGCGAATGGGCCGCACGCGTGAGCCAGGCCGCCGGCGTCCCTGTGCTCGTCGATCGCCGCATCGACCCCGACACCTCCATTCGGCTCGCCTGCCGGGACGAGCCGCTGCGCGACGTGGTCGAAAGCGGCGCCGCTGTCGCCGGCGGCGAGGTGGCGGCCCTGCGCTCGTCGCTGTGGATCGTGCCGGCCGGCAGGGCCACGACGCTCGTTCGCGCCGAAGCGGCCCGCGAAACACGGCTGGCCCGGCTGCCACCGCGGCAGCGGTCTGTGCTCGCCGAGAAGCGGCGGCTGGCATGGCCGGCCGCGGCCACGCCCCGCGACCTGCTGTCGGCCGCCGCCACGGAGGCGGGCGTCGTGGTCGAGGGGCTCGACGCGGTGCCGCACGATCACCTGGCGGCGCTCTCGCTGCCCGAGATGCCCCTGGCCGAGCGGCTCGACCTGCTCCTCGCGCCCTTCGATCTGCGGGTGGACTGGCAGGCGTCCACGGGCGGCCGGGTGGCCGCCGCACCGCGCGGCACGATCATCGCGATCGATGCCGGACTGCCCGCTGCCACGGTGGCCACGAAACCTTCCGACGCGGCCCCCCGGCGCCGCCGCCCTCCCGCCACGCAGAAGCCGGCGGTGAACCAGCCCACCTTCTCGATGCAGGTCGCGGCCCCGCTCGAGGAACTCCTCACGACGATCGCCCCGCGACTCGGCCTCACGCTCCAACTCGATCGCGAGTCGCTCACACGGTCCGGCATCGCCCCGGCGGAGATCGTGCGGGCCACCGTCAAGGATGCGTCGCGGGACGAACTCCTCGACGCCATCCTCGCGCCGCTCGGCCTCACGTGGTCGATCACCGACGACACGCTGCGCGTGCAAGCCCCCGCCCGCTGACGCAAGCGCAGAGAGCACTCTGTCGAGTAGCCAAAGCCACCAAGGATTGGGTGGGCAACCCCGACCTGCGCACCGGCGGTTACCTGCGGCTCTGCGGTTCGCGGCCCACCAAACGGCGGGCGGCTTCGAGATTCTGCCGGGCAGGCGCGTCGTCCGGGCTGATCCCGAGCCCCGTCTCGTACGACTCGATCGCCTCCCGGTAGCGGCCCTGCCGCGCCTGGGCCACGCCGCGATTGAACCAGCCCCGGGCGTCCTTCGGCTGCTGGCGAATCGCCTGGTTGAAGTCGAACTCCGCCTTGCGGGGCTCGTTGGTCGCCAGGTAGGCGAGGCCACGGTTGAGGTAGGCGAGCATGAAGGTGCGGTCCCGGCGGATGGCCGCCGCGTAGGCGTTGATCGCCTCGAGCGGGCGGCCGAGTTCCATCATCGTGAGCCCCCGCCAGAGCTCCGGCCGGGGATCGTCATAGGCCATGCCCGCCGCCTCCTCGAAGTCTTCGAGGGCGATGCCGTGGAGCCCGAGGTGAAACCAGGCGATGCCGCGTCGCAGGTAGAGCTCGGGGTCCTCCGGGTCGATCTCGATCCCCTTCGTGCAGGCGTCGATGGAGCCCCTGAAATCACCCAACTGCCTGAGCACCACGCCCAGCGCCAGGTGGCCCATCGGCAACGCGGGATCGAGCGTGACGACCTCGCGGAGCAGGTCGCGGGCCTCCGCCAACTTGCCCTGCCGCGCGAGCCGATCGCCCTCGGCGAGCTTCTGCTCGGCTTCCGAGGGAGCCCGCTCCGGCGTCTCGCCTGGCTCTTCGAATCCGAAGCCACGGCCCTGCCGCGGACCGTCGGCCGCATCGTCGCGCAAGCCGCCTTGATCGCGCGGGGGCAGCCGATCCCGCCGTCCGGCCGGCTCGCGTCCACCGGGAGCGGCATCCGGGAACGGCACCGGCAGCGCGGGCCGGGGCCGTTCGGCGGGCCGCGGCAGTTCCCGCGCCGGCGGCTCCTCGGCCGGCGGGGTGGGCGGCTGCACCGGCCTGACGGGCGCCGACTTGCCCGTGCCGAACGGATTCAACTCGTCGGCGAACGGATCGTCGGCCTGCAGGCGGGCAGCCATGGCCCGCGGAGAAAGGAGCCCGCTCAATACGGCGACCACGACGAAGACGATCGACCACGCACCGGGCGACCGGCTGCGGGCCGGAAAGGGACGGGCTGTGATCGTCGCTCGCATGGTGGAATCGTGGCGGACCGCTCGATCCGCGTTCGCGGCCCCGGGGAACCGCACTGATGGAGGCATACCAACCAAACTTCATCGGCTGCCGCAGCCGGCCGCGGCGAGCGGCAGCCGGAGAGACTGCGTGAGTCCTACGCCTGCTGCGACCCGATCAACCCTCCCAACCGTTCCTCGATCCCCTCGCGAATGCGACGGGAAAACAGCGCCGCCATGCCCGGAACCTGCAGGCTGACGAGGATCTCCTCGACGAGTATTTCGAGCGTGCCGTCGAACGTCATGCCGCTGACGGTCAGGTTGACCCGGAGCCGGTCATCCGCCTCCCACGTGGCGTCGATGTCGCCGACGGCGGCGGCATATTCCTGCTTCGCGGTCACGAGCGCCCGATCCAGGCGACGGCGAATCTCCTCACGCTCGAGCCCATGCGGCACGCGGACTTCGATCGACTTCAACGCTGCTCTCCTGTTCGAGGGGGAGGGTGACGGCTCCACGCGGCGGCTTCAGCCGCGGCACAGAGGCGGACGGCCTCGCGGACCAGCCCGGCCTGCACCGAACCGAGCCGGCCATTGGAGCATACCGCCGACCGCAAAGCGACCACGTCGGGCCCGAGGGCCCAAGCCACGGCGATCTCCGCCGGCATGACCCGGCCCGCCAGGACGACGCCCAGACCCGCCGCCCGGGCCAGCGCCACCCAGGCCGCGGGCAGTTCGGGCTGGCAGCACGCAAACAATCCACCAGCGGATTTGTCGAAGGTGTCGATGAGCAGCGTGGAACAGCCGAGATCGGCGGCGGCGGCGATCACCTGCGGGGGAGCGGGCGCCCCCGCCTGCCGCCAGTCGGCGTAGGCCACCGCCACCCGTTCGCTGCCGGTCGGCAGCGACTCGTACACCGCCCCGAGCCGCTGCCGCCAATCGGTCGCCGCCGCGCCTGCCAGCCCGATCTTCACGGCCGCCGGGGCCACGGCGTTGTCGGACAAGAGCGAGAAGACACGGGCGACGCGGTCGCCGATCGCCACGGCCACGGAATCGATCCCCGCGGCGCCGGCCCGGCCCGGCCCGGCCGCCGACATCCCGCCCAACTCGCCACAGGCCATCGTCCACGGCCGACTGGCGCCCACCACCTCGGCCACGGCGGCGATCGCCTCCGGCTCCGCCGGCCCGAGCGACCCGCGGCGTGGTTCCTTGACGTCGATGATCGCGGCCCCACCCTCGACCGCCGCGGCCGCCTCGGTGGCATCCCGCACGCTCACGAGCAGCCCGCGCCAATTCATGGCCCGGCTCCCGACGGCGCCGACGCAGCCGCCGTCCGCTTGGCGTCGAGGAGTTCCCGGCTGAGACGGCGGGCGAGTTCCGCCGACAACGGCTCGCACCAGCGGCCGTCGAACACCACGTAGCCGTCGTCCCACGTGCCCCACGGCGTGAACGTGGGCCGCCGCGAAAAATCGGCGGCCCGCTCCGCCAGCCGCATCACCAGCGTGTTCACGCGAAAGGCCGCATGATCGCCGCAGGTGGGCTCGCCGGTGCGGGCGATGGGATTCGACCCCTGGAAGAAACACTCCACCATGTCGAGCGGCACGTCGTGCACCGCCGTGGGCGACAGCCTGACCCGGAGACGATCGCCCAGACGCACGAGCCGCGGCCGCGCGGCGGCGAAGGTCAACATGCCGACGACCGCCGCCATGACGAGGCCGAGGGCCGCCACCGCGAGCCACGCGGCAGCCGAAGCAGGCCCGGCGAGGGCCAGCGCCGCGAACAGCCCGAAAGCCGTCACGGCGGACAGCGCGGCCAGCCATGCGACGGGCCGCAGGTTGCCCCGCAGCCAGATGTCGCTGGATCGGGAGAGTCCGTCGGTCATGGTGCTTTCAGGATCGCGGCGAGTTTCATACGATCTGTCCGGCGGATTCACGATGGAGCCGACACCCGTGCACGATTCGACATCTTCGCAGGCCACCGGAACCGTGTCATCGGCCTCTTCGTCGGCCTCGTCGCGGGCCGTGGCGGGCATCGCGATCCTGCTGGCGGCCTACGCCGCCGCGGCGGTCTTTGGCTGGCCGCAACATGGTCGTGATTTGCTGGTGCGGGCACAAGCCGCCCATGCGGCCGGAGGACACGAAGCGGCGGATCACGACGCCGGCCACGACGCCACTCATGAGGCCGGTCACGACGAGGACGCCGGTCACGCGGGCCCCGGCACGGCGCCGCCTCCGATCACCGTGTTGCCGTTCGCCGTGCTTCTGGCGGCCATCGCGATCCTGCCGCTCACCCCCCGCCTGTCGCACTGGTGGGAACACAACTCGAGCAAGCTGCTCGTGGCCGCCGGACTCGCGCTGCTCACGCTGGCGTATTACGCCTTCATGCACCGCCACCCGGTCGACCTCCACTTTCCGACGCACGCGCTCGTGCCCCCCGCCGCGGCCGGCCCGTCGTGGGGCGTGGCCGGGGCGGTCGTCGCCAACGCCATGCTGTCGGAATACGTTCCCTTCATCGTGCTGCTCTTCGCGCTCTACTGCATCACCGGCGGCGTGCGGATCGAGGGCGACCTCGAGGCCACGCCCACCGTCAACGCGACGTTCCTGGGTGTCGGCGCCCTGGCCGCCAGCTTCATCGGCACGACCGGCGCCGCCATGCTGCTCGTGCGGCCGCTCCTCGAGACCAACCGGGAACGCCGCATCGTGGCCCACACGGTCGTATTCTTCATCTTCCTGGTCTGCAACTGCGGCGGCTGCCTCCTGCCGATCGGCGATCCACCGCTGTTCCTCGGCTATCTCGAGGGCGTCGATTTCCTCTGGACCTTCTCCCTCTGGAAGCCGTGGCTGTTCACCAACGGAATCCTGCTGGCGATCTACTGGCTCTGGGACACGTTCTACGCCCACCCTCGTGAACGCGCGGCCGACATCCAGCGGGACATCCGCATGGCCGGCGCGCTGCGGGTGAGCGGCATCTGGCCCAACGCCCCGCTCATGGCCGGCGTCATCGCGGCCGTGGCCCTGCTCGACCCGGCCAAGGCCGTGCCCGGCACGGACTGGCATCCGTGGATGTTTCTCCGCGAGGCGGTGCTGCTGGCACTCGTGGCCCTGTCGCTCACCCTCGGCTCGCCCGCCATCCGGGCCCGCAACGCGTTCACCTACGGCGCGATCCTGGAGGTGGCGGCGCTCTTCCTGGGCATCTTCGTCTGCATGCAGCCGGCGCTGGCCCTCCTGCACGAACACGGCGCCGGCCTGGGCATCGATTCTCCCCGGGCCTTCTTCTGGGCCACCGGCGGGCTCTCGAGCGTGCTCGACAACGCGCCGACCTACCTGGTCTTCTTCAAGGCGGCCCAGGCGTTGCCGACCGACGGCGCCACGATGGCCGGCGTCGACGTGGGGCGGCTGGCAGCCGTCAGCCTGGGGGCCGTGTTCCTCGGGGCGATGACCTACATCGGCAACGGGCCGAACTTCATGGTCAAGGCGATTGCCGAGCAGTCGGGCGTGAAGATGCCGAGCTTCTTCGGCTACTGCGGCTACAGCTTCGCCGTCCTCCTGCCGGTCTTCGTGCTCGTCTCCGTGTTCTTTCTGTAGCGCGGCGGGACGGGTGATAGACTGCTGGAAGGTAAGCTGATTCTGCATTTCTGTACGGTACTCCCAAGCGAGGCCTCTCCGGCATCATTCGCGTGACACAAGCCCACTCCTCCGAGACCGGCTACGATCTGGTCACGACCGAGTCGCAACTCGGAATCCTCGTCGAACGGCTGGCCGGGCACGCGCACGTCGCCTTCGACACGGAGTTCGTCTCCGAGCACACCTACCGAAGCCAGCTCTGCCTGATCCAGGTGGCGGCACCGGGCGTGCTGGCGGTGATCGACACGCTGAAGGTGCGGGAGCTGGAACCGTTCTGGCGGCTGCTCGCCGCGCCGGGCCGCACCACGGTCGTGCATGCGGGCCGCGAAGAGATGGGATTCATCCTGCACGCCATCAAGGCCCGGCCGTCGGCGCTCTTCGACGTGCAGGTGGCGTCGGGACTCGTCGACCACGACTATCCGGCGGGCTACGCCTCGATCGTGCGGCGGTTCCTGAACCTACCGACCAACAAGGGGGAGACGCGGACCGACTGGCGGCAGCGGCCGCTGACGGCGGCGCAGCTGGAGTATGCCCTCGACGACGTTCGCCACCTGGAGACGCTCTGGCGGAAGCTCGACGGGAAGCTCGCCACGGCGGGACGCACGGCCTGGATGGAGGACGAGATGCAGGCCTGGCAGAACGACGTGGAGGAGTCGTTCGTGCGGAAGCGGTGGCGGAGGGTGTCGGGGCTCTCCGGCCTGTCGCGCCGCGAACTGGCGATCGCCCGCGAACTCTGGCACTGGCGGGACGGCGTGGCCGAATCCCGCGACATGCCGCCCAAGCGGGTGCTCCGCGACGACCTGCTCGTCGAACTCTGCAAGCGGAAGAGCGCCGACGAGCGGCAGATTTCGGCGATTCGCGGCATGCAGCGGTCCGACCTGCGGCACATCCTGCGCGGCCTGTCGCAGGCGATCGAACGGGGCCTCGCGCTGCCGGACGAGGAATGCCCGGGCGGCGAACGGCATCGGGCGCCGCCGCCCCAACTGGCGGTGCTGGGCCAATTCCTGGCGACGGCGGTCGCGGGCGTCTGCCGGCAGATGCACCTGGCGCCGGCCCTCGTGGGCACCTCTTCCGACATGCGCGATCTCTTGGCCTGGAAGCTCGGCTACTGGGACGGCGAGGAGGAGCGGGTTCCGCTGCTCGCCTCGGGATGGCGGGCGGAGGTGGTCGGTTCGCTCGTGGACGACCTGCTCTCGGGCAAGGCCTCCCTGCGGATCGGCGACGTTCGCTCGCACGAC
>JBIIYN010000296.1:0-4873 GCA_044346795.1 Pirellulales bacterium | reverse complement strand
GGGGATCGAGAAGGGCAGGCCGTTCAACCCCGCCGGGCGGCAGAAGCAAATCCTCGTCGACGCCGCGCAGACCGGCGAGGTGATGGCCCGGGCGATCGCCTACCGGAAGCGGTTTGAAGGTGCGAAGGTGTGGCCGGGCAGGAACTGGGAGATCTCGCTGTTCCTCAAGGAAACCAATCAGGAAGGCCTGCACCATACGCAGTTCGACGAGCGCACGAGCTGGTTCTACGAGGCCGTCGGCGTGTCGTTGGGCATGATGGGCCGCACCGTCGGCTTCGGGCAGGTCTACCTCGAGGCCGCGAAGGACAGCGAGGGCCGCTGGCTCGACGGCGGGAAGACCTATCGGCTGACGGTCCCGAAGGACGTTCCCGTGGCGCAGTTCTGGTCGGTCACGGTGTATGACAACGAGACCCGCTGCTTCGTGAAGACGGGCGTTTCGCCCGATCGTTCCTCGCGTGACGCCATCGTCACCAACGCCGACGGCTCGGTGGACCTCACGTTCGGCCCCGCGGCCCCCGCAGGCACGCCCGAGCGCAACTGGATCAAGACCCTGCCGGGCAGAGGCTGGTTCAGCTACTTCCGCCTCTATGGCCCGACCCAGCCCTACTTCGACCGCTCCTGGGTGCTGTCCGACTTCGAGATGATCAAGTAACCGGCTCGCCGACATGCGCCGCGGCGACCGCGGGAAACGCCTCGAGCTGCCGCATGCTCGTCTTCCCCACGCAGATGTCGAGCATCCTGCCGAACCGCCGGAACACGCTCTCCTGCCGGTAGGGAAGGCCGTGCGCGAGACACGCCGCCTTCACCCGCGGCTGGATCAGGCAATACTGCCGCATCGGCAGGTCGGGAAAGAGGTGGTGCTCGATCTGGTAGTTGAGCCAGATGCTCAGGTAATCGACGAACTCCGGGCCGCACCGGTAGTTGGCGGAGCCGAGCACCGACGTCACGTAGAACTCCTCCTTCCGCCGGTAGTGGAAGCGGAAGCGGTAGAGGTCGTCGGCGGTGTGGTTGGGGGCGATCACGAGGAAGGCGTGCGCGTTGGTGATCGCCTCGGCGAGCAGCTTGTTGAGCAGCACCGCCAGCGCCGCGGCCGGGCCGAGCGGCAGAAAGAGCAGCGGCACGACCACGAAGTGCCAGCCGGCATACGGGGCATAGCACTGCAGCCACAGCCGCCGCACGGCCGGCCGCCGGAAGTCGAGGACGCTGCCCACCGTGAGCACGGCAATCGACTCCCGCCCACGGCGCCGACCGCCGGCGGGGTGCATCACGCCGAGCGAGTTGGGGGCGTAGTAGATGATCTTCCAGGTGCAGGCCACGATCGCGACGACCGCGTATTTGACCGCCACCGGAATCCGCATCCGCCGCAGGAACTCGAGGTGGCGTTCCGCGACGTCGGGATCGCCGTCCTCGCCCGTGTGGTAGTGGTGGAGGGTGTTGTGCTCGTAGTCCCAGGCGTCGGGCAGCAGCCAGTCGAACCAGTCGACATACCGCCGCCACCCGCGGGCGAAGACCTGGCTCGTATAGCGGCGGGGAATGCCCGGCACGCGGTCGTAGCCGCGGTGCAGGATGTGATGCGCGAGGAGCCAGCGGGTGAATTGGCCGAGGCTCAAGAGGAAGGCGCTCAGCGGATTGGGGACGATCCAGGCCGTGGCGTAGCCGGCGACCGTGGCGGCGCGGCCATACGCCTCGATCCGTCGCAGGTGGGCGTAGTCGGCCGGTCCGATGGCCGCGTGGGCCTCGGCCTTGAGCCGGTCGATGGCGGCACAGAAGCCGGTGACGTCGATGTCGCCGACGTTTCGAGGCACCGCCGCTTCATGGCCGTGGGGCATGGGCATGCCGTTTGAAGAGCGCGGTCAAACCGGTTTCCGTGCAAGCCCGAAGCGCAAGCGAGGGAGTCCGGGGCGAAGAACGCATCTTCCCTCGCTTGCGCTTCGGGCTTGGATGAACGGCTTTTTCACCTGGCAAGAAGAAATCGTGGATTATCGCCCGGGTTGTGCACTGAGCCGTAAGGTTAGGTTCCGGCCCACCGTCCGGCCAGCCCCCGGCCTGGGAGGCGGCCGACCGCGACAACCTGGCGACAAACTGGCCTTGCCCCGAAGGCCCCGCCGGGATGAACTTTCGGGTCTCGACGGTGTTTCCCCTACCCGGAGTGCGCGGCATGGATGCCCCACGTGCGGTCGTTTGCGTCAAGCTTTCCGCCATCGGAGACGTGCTCCATGGCGTGCCCGCCGCCGTTGCTATCAAAAAAGCCTTTCCTGCCGCGCGAATCGGCTGGGTGGTCGAGGGCCGCGCCGCCGACGTGCTCGCGGGCCATCCCGCCATCGACCACCTCTTCCGCCTGCCCCGCGGCTGGATGAAATCCTGGCAGGCGGTCCGGGCGCTCCGCCGCCAGCTGCTCGACTTCCGCGCCGACGTCGCCATCGACATGCAGGGGCTGCTCAAGAGCGCCGTCCCCACCTGGCTCTCAGGCGCCGGAACGAGGATCGGCCACGCGCGGCCGGAGTCGCGCGAGGCCGCCTGGCTGGCCTATACGCACGCCGTGCCGGCCACCGCCGCGCACGTCGTGGACCGCAACTGCGACCTGCTCGCGCCGCTGGGCGTGCGGGAGCCCACCCCCTCCTTTGCCATGCCCGACTGGCCGGTGAGCCGCCGCCGCATGGAGGAGTGGCTGGCCACGCTGCGGCTCGCGTCGGCACCGGCCCTGATCAATCCGGGCGCCGGCTGGCCGTCGAAGATCTGGCCGGAGGATCGATTCGCGGCGGTGGCCCGCGCGCTCCACGACCGCTATGGGCTCACGTCGGTCGTCGTCTGGGGAGGCGACCGTGAACGCGGCGGCGCCGAGCGGATCGCCGCGGCCGCGCCGCGGGCGACGGTCGTCGCGCCGCAGACGTCGCTCCAGGATCTGGCCGCGCTCGCCCGGCTCGCGCGGCTCTTCGTCTCGGGCGATACCGGCCCCCTGCATCTCGCCGCCGCGGTGGGCACGCCCTGCGTCGGCCTCTTCGGCCCCGTGCCCGCCGACCGCAACGGCCCCTACGGCCGCATCCACGCCACGGTCGAGCCACCGGCCGAGCTGCGGCCGAAGTGGGAGGACCGCAAGACCGACACGCTCGCGATGGCCGGGATCGAGGTCGATCGGGTGGTGGCGGCCTGCGATCGGCTGGCGTTCCACGGCCACCGGATCACCGCGTGACGGCGGGGGCGAAGACCTCCGCTGCGGGCCGCGGCATCCCAAAGAGCTCGCCCTGAAACAGCTCGACGCCGTCTTCGACCAGCCGGGCCAGCTGTTCCTCGCTCCGCGCATATTCGGCGCAGATCGTGATCCCGCGGGCGCGGCAGAGGCTCACCACGGTGCGGACGAAGTCCCGCTGCAGCGGATCGTCGTCGACGTACCCTGTCACGAGCCGGTCGAGCTTCACGATCGAGAGCGGCCACTGCGTGAGGTAGCCGAGCCGGCAGAGCCCGCTGCCGAAGTCGTCGAGCGCGACGGCGACGCCGGCCTCCGCGAGGCTCTCGAGCCGGCGTTGCACCAGCTCCACCGGCATTGCCACGCACCGCGGCGCGATCTCGAGGATGATCCGTCCGCATGCGTCCGACACCCGCCGGATGAGTTCGAGAAACGAACCCGGAAATGCCTTCGAGATGAACGTCTCGAAGCTCACGTTGACCGAGAGCCGTGCGTCCGCATGCGACTCGAGCAGCTCGAGAGCCCGCTGCAGCATCATCCGGTCGAATCGCTCGAGCAGGCCCTGCGCCTGGCCGGCAACGAAGAAATCGGCCCGCGATGCCCAGACCCGCTGACCGTCGAACCGCGCGAGCGCCTCGTGGTATTCCGCCTGCTCGTGGCCGTGACGCACCACCGGCTGCAGCCACATCTCCCAGTGGCCACGGTCCATGCTCGTCGTCAGGGTCCGAGTCTGCGCGGGACTGAACTGCGGGTCGCCGGCGACGACGATCCGCTGGCCGCCGGCCGCGTGTGCCTCGGCCGCGGCGGCCTCGGCGAGCCGCAGGGCGAGATCGTGGTCGCCGTCGGTCACCCGGGCCACGCCGATCGAGCCGCGGAGGCCGAACCGCGGCGTGAACCCGGGCACTTCGATGGCGGCCAAGGCCTCGAGCAGCTGCTCGGCCCGGTGCCGGGGCTCGTCCGCGTCGGCCGACTCCATCCAGGCGAGGAACGTGTCTCCCATGAGCCGGCTCGTCAGGGCCGGATAAGGAAAGACGTGGTTCAGCGCCGCCGCCACGCCCAGCAGGACCGAGTCGATCGCCTTGTGTCCGATGAAGTGGCTGACCGCCTCGAAGTCGTCGAGGGTGAGCAGGATGACGGCCGATTCCGCGTCCGTCCGTCCCGCTTGTCCGTCGGCTTCGAGCACCCGCGAGACCTCCCAGCGGGTGAGCAGGCCCGTGATCGGGTCCCGGTTGTTGACATGCCGGCCGACGATCGCGCCGCCGCAGACGATCGGCTGGATCAAGACCGCGACCCGGCCGTCGCCGACACGCCGCAATCCCAGCGCCACGATGTGGCGGCCGCCGCTGTCGTCGAGCAACCGCGTGGTCACGAACTGCGTCGCACCGGCCTCGGCCCGCCCGATCGCGGCCGTGATCGCATCGCGTTCGAGCGGCTCGACGAGGGGCACGAGGGAATCGCCGGCACGCAGCCGGCACAGCGTCGCGATCGCCACGTCGGTCGTCGTGGCCACGGACACGACGCTCCCCCGCCCATCGACGTCGACCCGATGCGGCCCGAGCGGCCGCTCGACGATACCGGGCCGGCCGGCCGCCCGGCTGATCGCCTCGAGAACGAGCCAGCAGATGTCCTGGATCGGCTGGCCGCTCGGCACGGTGTCGACCCAGCCGGTGCGTCCCGTCTCGCTCGGGA
>JBIIYN010000297.1:0-4873 GCA_044346795.1 Pirellulales bacterium | reverse complement strand
CACCGCCGTGCCCATCTGCTTGAGATTGTTTTTGCACGTTGCCTGGCGGGCTGACTCGCGGGCCCTCTGCACCGACGGCAGGAGCAGACCGACGAGCACGCCGATGATCAAGATCACGACCAAAAGCTCGACAAGGGTGAACCCACCGCTGAAACCGCGACGACGATGGCGGAACGACCGCAGGATGCCCGACCTCATGGCTATGCCCCCCCGGGAAGGATGAATCGATGAGACCGACTCTGATTTGTCCGGTTTGCGGAAAAGACGAACACTCGCGGAAACCGAGCCGGGCGGCGGGGCGGCCCGACCCCCGGCATGCGAATCCTCACGGAATTAGCCGTTCCCGTCGCGATTTGACACCCGCTTTTTTGGGGGCCGTTTTCTGGCCTTTTTTCCGCTCTCGCCCGGGCCGGTCGCCCCCCGTGTTGAAAACGGCCGCGAACGGCTAACTCTTATTGTCCGGGAGCCGCCAGATGCCCCGCTCCGCCCTGAGGCCCCCCTCCGCCATGGCCGCCTCCGCCGAATTCGTGACCGAGTTGACGCGGCATCAGCGGCAGCTCCACGCCTTCATCCTCACGATGGTCTGGGATTTCGAGGAGGCCGACGACCTGCTTCAGGAGACGAACCTCGCCCTCTGGAGGAAGGCCGAGGAGTTTGACACCATGCGGGACTTCCTGCCCTGGGCGATGCAGTTCGCCCGTTTCCAGGTGAAGGCCTGGCTGAAGCGGCGGCAGCGGGTGCCGCCCGCCTTCAACGACGCGGCGATCGACCGGCTGATGCACCGCTCGATCGATGCGGCCCGGCGAGGCGATGCCCGTCGTTCGGCCCTGGAAGACTGCCTGCAGCGGCTGCCCGACGCCCAGCGGCAACTGCTGGCCAGGCGTTACTCGCCCGACGTCTCCGTCGCCGAGATGGCGCGAGAGCAGGGCATGAATCCCGCGGCCCTGTCGCAGGCCCTGCGGCGGATCCGCATCGCGCTTCTGGCGTGCATCGAGCGAAAACTCTCCGGAGCCGCGACATGAAGAGCCGGCCCCCGGAAGACGTTCTCGCCGATGACCAGCGCGACCTCTTCAGTCGCGTCGCCGACGGCATCCAGACCGAGCAGGACGAGGAGACGCTCTTCACGCTCCTGGCCGCTGATGAAGCCGTGGCCGCGGAGTTTCAGAAGTTCATGGCGCTCCATGCCGAGCTGCACTGGCGGTATGTCGCCGCTGCACTGCCGCGGCCGCACGGGGCGGCCGTCGATGCCGCGGGCGCTGACACGCGGAAGTCCGCCAGGCGGCCGTGGCAGATGTTCGGCATGGCCGTGGCGGGCGGGCTCTTGGCGATGGCCTCGCTGCTGGGTTTTCAGGCATGGCGGCGGGAGCCCGGCGGCCCGCGGGCGTTTCCCCCGACGGTGAGCCGGCCGCTCGCGACCGTCACCAGCTGCCGCGCGGTGGCCGCCGAGGAGCAGCCGCTGCCGGCCGTGGGAACCGCGATCGCCGTGGGCCGGCTCGAGATCGCGGGCGGCGTGCTGGAACTGACGCTTCGCAACGGCGTGGCGATCGTGCTCGAAGGGCCCGCCGACATCGAACTCCGCGATGAACTGTCGGCTTTTCTCCACAGCGGCACGGCCGTGATCCGCATGCCCAAGGGGATGGATGGCTTCCGGCTCGGCACGCCGGCGACCGACGTGATCGACCTGGGCACCGAATTCGCCGTGCACGTGGGGGCGACGCTTGCGACCGACGTGCAGGTCTACGACGGCGCCGTGATCGCGGCGGACCGCGCCGGTGGCAACGTCCGTTTCCCGCAACGGCTCGTGGCAGGGCAGGCGTTCCGGTTTCGGGCCGATCCGCTCGGGCAGCCTGAGGCGATCCCCTACAGCGAGTCGCGGTTCGTCCGCCGGATCCCGCCCGACCCGGGCATCGTGCTGCCGACGGAGCGGCAGCGGACCGACACGGCCATCCTGGCGGACCAGTACGGCCGACCGACGCGTGAAGCGATCGAAGTCAGGCGGCCTCGGGAGCCGATCCGCCTCGACGGCCGGCTCGATGACTGGGCCCATGCCGATCGCTTCGTGAACCGGCTCGAGGGCGAACATGAAATCGGTGCCGTCGAAGGCCTCATGCTCTACGACGACGCCGCGCTCTACCTCGCGGCGCACGTGCGCGATCCCTACCCGATGCGGAACGCCTTCGATCCGCAGTTCGATCCGGAAGCAAGCCGGAAGATGTATGGCGTGTCGGTGCGGCTGTCGACCGACCGCAGCATGGGCTGGCCGGCCATCGGCAACGGACCGGTCTATTTCAGCAGCCGCCGGCACGAGCCCACCGCCGACGAGCGGGCTGCGTCCGAGAACACGCGGCTGTCGCACCTCTTCCTCTGGCATCATGCGCCGAGCGGGAAGGCCTGCCTGCGGCTCTTTCAGGGCATGACCTTCCGGCAGCCCAGGATCAATCCTGAAGGCTACGAGGGTGCTTTCCGGCTCGATGACGACGGCCTCGGCTACACGCTCGAATATGCGATCTCCTGGAGCCTGCTCGGCTGTGCCGACGACCCACCGCGGCCCGGCGACGATCTGGCCGCGGTCTGGCAGGTGAGCTGGAGCGACGCCACCGGGCGGCTCTCGCGTCGGAGCATGGTCGATGTCCGCAGTCCGCACGAGCCGCTGCGGATCCACGTGTGGGAACGCGCCGCCACCTGGGGCCGGGCCGAGTATCGGTGATGCCGACGAGTCAGTCCGCGGCGCGGTCGAGCACGAGATCGAAGGCCTTCCGGTTGCCGCTGCGATATGTGCGGAAGCCGCGGCGATCCAGCGTGCAGATCGCCGCTCTTTGGAGCCGTGTCGCCAGGAGGACGAGCGTGGCGTCGGCGAAGTCCATGGGCACGTCGCGATACTTGGCCATCAGCGCGGCCGCCTGCACCAGCCCGTCTGAAGACCCGGAGGAATGAATGGTGGCCTGCGCGGAGAGCAGGAAGTCGACCAGCAGCCCGGGCCCCGTCGGGCTGTGCGACACCATGTGCATCGCCTCGACGACCACGGCATCGGTCGTGACAAAGCGACCCGTGAATCGATCGAAGGCCCGCACGACGGCGGCGTGGGCGGCGTCGCTTGCGTCGAGGTAGGCGAGGATCGGGCCCGTGTCGAGCAGCCACGCATCCATGGGCTTTCAGTCCCGCCAGTTTCGTTCGCGGATGGCCCGTGCCCAATCGTCGCGACGGGATGTCGCACGACGGCGCCCCGCCGCGGATTCGAGCGATCCGGCGAGGTGCAGGAGCCGGGCGCCGGCCGACTCGGCGGCGAGCCCCCGTTCGATGAGGCGGCGGACGAACTCCGAGTCCGACTGGCCAAGCGAGGAGGCCAGCCGATGCAGGAGGCGGCGTTGGTCGGCATCGAGCCGGATGGTTAATGAACCCGTCATGGACGAAATTGTAAGACGAATGTCGTGCAGATGCAAGACACGAAGCCACTGCCGACCGTGAACGGGCGACCGCCGGCGACGGTGAGCGTGGCCGTCACCCGCACCAAGTCGGCATCGAGCCCGGCTGGGCCGAGTGTGGTTGGCGCCCGGAGTACGGACTCCGGCTCATGGCAGCCTCGGCAGCCAGAGGGCGGCCGGGGCGATCAGCACGGGCTGGCCGGGAGACCCGGCCTGCACGAACCCCTCGCCTCGATCCAGCAGCTGAATGCCTGGTATTCCGAGCGCCTTCTGGAATCGAAGCAGATTCGGGGCCGGCGTCATGTCGCCGCGCTTCGCCTCGACGAGAAACAGTGGCTTGCGGTCTTCGGAGACGAGAAAATCCACCTCTCGGCCTTCCTTGGTCCGGACATAGTGCAGCCCGAAATCGCCCCAGCCCATGTCGTTCCAGTTGGAGACGGCCCGGAACAATTCAACCGCGACCATGTTCTCGAAACGTGCCGCGGGATCTTCGATCCCGGCATAATCGAACAGGTAGAGCTTCCGATCCTTGCGCAGCGTGCGGGAGATGCGCGGCGTCCACGGCGACAGCGTGAAGGTGAGATAGAACCGCTCCAGGACGGAGAGCCAGTTCTTGACGGTGTTGTATGCGACCTTCAGGTCCGCCGCGAGCCCGGGAAGCGAGAGTGGCGCGCCGACCTTGGATGGCAGGAGACTGAACAGGATTTCGATGTCGTCGACATTCCGGACGTCCGTGAGGTCGCGGACGTCCTCGCGGATGACCTGCCGGTGATAGGTGGCCGACCAGCGGCGGTAGAAGGAGGGCTTGTCGGCGAGGTAGGGCTCGGGGAAGCCGCTGGAGCGAGCCAGCCTGTCCCAGGTCGCCTGGGCGGCGGCCGCGGGCTGAGTCTGCGGCTTGGCTGCCGAGCGCCTGAATTCGGCGAGGGTCACCGAGCCTCCGTGGAGTTCGGCCAGCGTCAGCGGCCAAAGGTGCATGAGAAAATAGCGGCCCGCCAACGAGTCTCCTCGCTTGCGCTGGAGATCCAACCGGCCGCTCCCGGATACGAGAAACAAAAACTCGTCGTGAAAGCGGTCGTACGCGCCTTTGAGGTAGTTTCTCCAGTCGCGGTACTTGTGGATTTCGTCGAAAATGACCAGCGGCCGCGACTCATCCGCCCGCACGAGTCCCTGGAAAAAATAGGGGTTGGCGACGAGTCGCCGCTTGTCGGTGGCGATGTCCCAGCTGAAGTACAGGCTGTTGCGGAACGAGGTGGCCAGTTGCTTCGCCAGAGTGGTCTTGCCGCACTGGCGCGGGCCCGCGAGAAAGACCATGCTCTTCTCGTCGGATAATTCCCTCCAGATGGCGGCGTAGGGAGGCCTGGAAAGCATCTCGGCTATTTTGCCGGCAGCTGAAAAATAGTCAAGTCTGGATTGCAGTCGTCTGCAAGCGGCGGCCAATGCGTTCCCAGGGC
>JBIIYN010000295.1:0-4879 GCA_044346795.1 Pirellulales bacterium | reverse complement strand
CAACCGTGCTCGAGAAAATCGTCGCCCGCAAGCGTGAGGAGGTCGCCGTCGCGCGGGAGCGGGTGCCGACCGCCGCCCTCGAGGGCCGGCTCGCCGTGGCCCCGCCCGTGCGGGATTTCTTCGCGGCCGTGTCCGCTCCCGGCGCGATCAGGCTGATCGCCGAGTTCAAGCGGAAGAGCCCCTCGGCCGGCGAGCTCCGTCCCGGTGCCACCATCGAGGACGTCGTCCGCGGCTACGCGGACGCCGGGGCCGCGGCGCTCTCCGTGCTCACCGACGCCGTCGGGTTCGGCGGCAATCTGGTCGATCTCGAGTCGGCCCGGGTGGCCGTGCCGTTGCCCGTGTTGCGGAAGGAATTCGTCGTCGACCGCTACCAGGTGCTCGAGGCGCGGGCCCACGGCGCCGACGCGGTGCTCCTCATCGCCGAGTGCCTCGACGACTGCCACCTCCGCAGCCTCTACCGCCAGATCCTCGACCTCGGCATGACGCCGCTGGTGGAACTGCACTCGGCGGAGCACCTCGACCGCGTGCTCGACCTGGGCACCACGCTCGTCGGCATCAACAACCGCGACCTGCACTCGATGACCACCGACCTCGACCACGTGCTGCGGCTCCGCGACCGCGTGCCGGCCGAGTGCGTGCTCGTGGCCGAGAGCGGCATCCGCAACAGGGCCGACGTCGAGCGGCTGGAGCAGGCCGGCATCGGGGCGATGCTCGTCGGCGAATCACTCCTGCGGAGCCCCGACCCCGGCGCCGCCGCCGCGGCCCTCCTCGGCCGCTGACTCGGCCGGTGGCTCGGCCGCTGACTCGGCCGGTGGCTTTTGGGACGCCGCCGGCTTGTCCTTCACGAACCGGTAGCCCATGCCGCGGACCGAGAGGAAATGCACCGGCCGGGCCGGATCCGCCTCGAAATACTTGCGGAGGTTGAGCATGAAGGTGTCGACCGTCCGCGTGGCCGGCGCGCGGGCCATCCCCCAGACCCGCTTGAGCAGGTCGCTCCGCGACGACACCGTCCCCTCGTGCTCGACGAGGTACTTGAGCAGCTTCATCTCCAGGTTGGTCAGCCGCACCGGCTTGTCGCCGCTGCGGGCCTCCCAGGTGTCGAAGTTCACCTCGGCGTTGCCGAAGCGGTAGACGCCCGCGGCCACCGCCGCCTGCTCGTCCGCCGCCGCGGGCCTGTCCGCCGCCGCGGATTTGGTGCGGCCACCGCGGCTGCGGCGGGAAAGCAGGTTGCGGACGATCGAGAGCAGTTCGTCGAGGTCGAAGGGCTTCTGGAGATAGACGTCGGTGCCGGCATCGAAGCCGCGGATCCGGTCCTCGACGAGCGTGCGGGCGGTCAGCATCACGACCGGGATGTCGCCGTTCTGATCACGGATCGCCTCGCAGACCGCGTAGCCGCTCATGCCCGGCAGCATCAGGTCGAGCACGACGAGATCCACCGGCCGCTCCGTGGCGGCGACCGCCTCCAGGGCCGCCTGGCCGTTGCCCACGGTCGTGACGGTGAAGCCCTCGGCCTCGAGGTTGTACTTGATGCCGATGGCCAGATGCTCTTCGTCTTCGACGACGAGAATGTGCGGCATGGGTGGAACCGCGGCGGACGCGCGGCCGGAGGCGCCTGACAAAATCAGACGCCATTCTACCGTGACGACGCGGCTAACGAACGGTTGGGGCGAACGCCGGCTTCGGGGGCGGCTAGAGCGCATCCGACTTTGCTGCAGCACCGGCTTCGGGGGCGGCAAAAGTCTCGTCGCGTGGGCCGCGGCGGCCCAGGCTTTGTCCGCCGCTCCGACGGCGGAAGGCAATGCTCCTCGAGCTTTCGCCGACCCCTTCGCCCATCTTTCGTGATTTACAAGAGCATCGCTGCAGCCAGCTCGGATTGGCCCTACCGGGCGAGCGCCGTGCCGGGGCGGGGGGCGCGGACGTAGCCGTGGCCCACGAACCAGTCCCAGGCGTCCTGCGCCGCCGCCTCGAAGGGCCGGCGGGTGTAGCCGAGCTCCGCTTCCGCGCGGGCGCAGGAGAAATTGTGCGGCAGCATCGACATCACGGTCGCCGCCGAGTTCACCGGCAGTTCGCGGCGGGTCAGCAGGCTCGCCAGGTCGCCGCACCAGCCGGCCAGGTGCACGAAGGGCCGCGGCGCGATGCCGAGCGGCTGCATGCGGCCGGAGACGCGGGCGAAGATCCGCCAGGCTTCGAGGTAGGAGAGCGACTGGCCGCCGAGGATGTAGCGACGGCCAGTCCGGCCGCGGGAGATGGCCGCGAAGATCCCATTCGCGACGTCGCGGACGTCGACGAAGTCGTTGGAGCCCGGCGGCGCGAACAGGCCGCGGCCCGCCCCAACCTCGAGCAGCATCCGGCCGCTCGACGGCTTCCAGTCCCACGGACCGATCATGTAGACGGGATTGACGATCACGGCATCGAGTCCCTTCTCGACCTCCTCGAGCACGGCCTCCTCGGCCTCGCGCTTCGTCACGACGTAGGGGCATTCGGGCATGCCGCCGGGAGGCGTCTCCTCGTCTGCCGGTTCGTCGTCACTCCGCAGGCCGATGGCATCGACGCTGGAGACGTGGATCAGCCGGGCACCGGCCCGGCGGGCCGCCCGGGCCACCACCCGTGTCCCCTCGACGTTCACGTGCCGCATTTCCTCGCGGTGCCGCCAGCCGCAGTGCACCAGCGCCGCCGAGTGGACCACGCATGCCGCCCCGTCGACGGCCCGCTGCATCGCGGCCTCGTCATGCAGCGCGGCCGCGGCCGTGTCGATCGGCAGGGCCGCGAATACCCCGCCTGCGACCTGCCGCGTGTCGCGGGCCGGTCCCGGCGCCTGGCCGGGCCTCACCAGCACCCGCACGCTGCGGTTGCGGTCGAGCAGGAGGCGGACCACGTTGTTGCCCACCAGCCCCGTCGCCCCCGTGACCAGACAATCGACGCGCGAGGCGGGGGATGGACCTTCGTCGGAGGGGGCCGTGTGACGTGCAGAGGCGATCATCGGCGGACAACTCCCGAACACTCCGGATCCTGCCGGGTCGATCGTTCCGTCCGTGTCGAACGCACAAACCTGGCACGATAGTACCATCGGCAGCGGCCGGTCCAGATCTTTCGGGCGGGGCTTTTCTGCCGGCGTTGACGATTCCGCAGGCCGGGCGGAAGATGCCGCCGCGAGCCCGAAATTCCCGTGCGGACCGGGTTTGCGCCGATCTGCATCCGCAATCCCCCGATCGTGGAGCCTGCCTTGGCGGAAGTCGTCGTTCGACCGGTTGACACCCCCGCGGAGCGGAAGCGGTTCATCCGGCTGCCGTGGCGGATCTATCGGGACGACCCCTGCTGGATGCCGCCGCTCGTGATGTCGCAGGAGGAACTGCTCGGGTTCCGCCGCCATCCGTTCTACGAGCGGTCGAAGAGCCGTTCGTTCCTGGCGGTCCGCGATGGCCGCGACGTCGGCCGGATCACGGCGATCGTCAACGCCGGCCACATCGACCGCTACAAGGAGCAGCGCGGCTTCTTCGGCTTCTTCGAGTGCGACGACGACGCCGAGGCCGCCCGCGGCCTGTTCGATGCGGCGAAGGGCTGGCTCCACGCGCAGGGCATGCGGGCGATCCGCGGGCCGGTCAATCCGTCGCTCAACTACGAGTGCGGCCTGCTCGTCGAGGGCTTCGACACGCCCCCCTTCTTCATGATGACGCACAACCGGCCCTGGTACGCGAAGCTGGTCGAGGCCAACGGGTTCGGCAAGGTCGAGGACCTCTACGCCTTCTGGGGCGAACTGTCGATGCTCGGCAACCTCGACTCGAAGCTGGCGACGATGGTGGAGGGGGTGAAGGAGCGATTCGGCGTCACGGTGCGTCCGCTCGACAAGCGACGGTTCGACGACGAGGTGCGGATGTTCCTCGACATCTACAACTCGAGCCTGGGCGGCACGTGGGGCTTCGTGCCGCTCACGCCGGGCGAGGTGAAGCACATGGCGGAGAGCCTGCGGTTTCTCATCGTGCCGGAACTGGCGCTCGTGGCCGAGGTGAACGGCAAGCCGATCGGCACCGCCTTCTGCCTGCTCGACTACAACCCCCGGATCAAGGCGATCAACGGCCGGCTGTTTGCCTTCGGCTTCCTCCGCCTGCTCTGGAACAAGAAGGGCATCAAGCGGATGCGGGCCATCAGCACGAACGTGGTGCCCGAGTACCAGGCCTGGGGCGTGGGGCTGGTGCTCATGGCGGCGCTCGTGAAGCCGCTGCAGGACTGGGGCATGCGGGAGGTGGAGTTTTCCTGGGTGCTCGAGAGCAACCACCTCTCGAAGCGCACGCTCGAGCGCGGCGGCGCGCTGGTCACCAAGAAGTACCGGATCTACCAAGACGACCCGCCCAAGGCAGTCGGGTCGTAACGCCTTCGCGTGCAGGACGACCCGCCCAAGGCCTGAAATTCACCGGCGACGGGGACAGGCACCTGTTCCTGCGGAACACGAGCCAGTCCCCTGCGTGGTTGCGCCCGCGACTGCCGGTCACCGCCGCCAGCGGCGGATGACGCGGGGGTTCGACCGGACGGAGCCGGCCTGGATGACGGCGCCACCGGCGTTCGCGAAGCCGCCGACGGTCATGGTGGAGCCGCGGGACGAGCCACGCGAGGGAGTGTTGTAATAGGGCCAGACGCGGCGGCCCTGCTGCTGGGCTCGGTCCCATTGCTGGGCGCCGTAGTTGATCCCCGAGAGGTTGAAGCTCGAGTAGGGGTTGCGGGGACCGGCCGCCACGGACCGGGCCGACAGGCCGCACGTGGCGATGGCCAGGACGACAAACGAAAAAAACAGCCTCGTGAACCGCATGGAAGACTCCGCCGGGGGGATTGCTCGAGGCCGGCATACGGCCTCGACGGGATCATCTCTACGCGATCAACGGCCCGC
>JBIIYN010000294.1:0-4887 GCA_044346795.1 Pirellulales bacterium | reverse complement strand
GGCCCTGCGACGGGCCGAGGCGGGCGACACGGCCGCGGTCGGGGCGGGGCAGGGGCGGCCCGGCGCATGGGGTGAAGACCCGTTCGACGACCTTCAGCAGCAACCCTCGCGGCCGCGGCGGGCGGCGGCTTCCGGCCCCGCGCCGCGGAGCCGGTTTCGTTGGCTCGCCAAGGCCGCCGGCATGGACGACGCGATCGACCGCTGGGCCTGGCTTTCCCCGTATCATGCGCTGGGCGTCGTGCAGGCCTGGATCTTCGGCACCGAAACGCGGCCGCAGGCCGTCGTGCCGTCGCTGGTGTCACTCGCCGTCGTGTCGATCATCGCCGTGGTCGTGCTGTTCAATCGCATCGACGCCCCGACCCGCGTCTGACGCCGCCCGACCGACCTCCCGCGTTCGTCTCCCTCACCCGCCCGCCCCGCCGTCGCCGCCATGCTCAGCCTCACGCACGTGACGAAGGTCTTCGGCTCGGTGATGGGCGTCAACGACGTGACGGTCGAACTGGGGCCCGGCGCGCACGGGCTCCTGGGGCCCAACGGCGCCGGCAAGACGACGCTGCTGGGGCTCGTCACCGGCCAGCTGCGGCCCACCATGGGTCAGGTGCGGGTGTTCGGCGAGCGGCCCTTCGCCAATCCGCGGGTGCTGCGGCGGATCGGCTTCTGCCCCGCGTCCGACCTGACCGAGCGGCGGGCGACGCCCCGCGAGTGGGTGCGGTATCTCATGCGGCTGTCCGGGTTTCGTCCGCCCGACGCCGCCGCTCGGGCCGATGCGGCGCTCGATCGCGTGGGTCTCGGCGAGGCCACCGACCGGCCGCTCTCCACGCTCTCCAAGGGGATGCGGCAGCGGGCCAAGCTCGCCGGCGCCATGGCGCACGACCCGGACCTGCTCGTGCTCGACGAACCCTTCGACGGCCTCGATCCGGTGGCGCGGCACGATCTCGTGAACCTCGTGCGGCATTGGGCGGTGTCGTCCGCAGCCGCCGCCGAGAGGCCGCGGACGCTCATCGTGGCCAGCCACCTCCTGCACGAGGTCGAAGCCCTGCATGCGGGGCTGGCGGTCATCCTCGGGGGCCGGCTCGTGGCCAGCGGCACGGCCGCCGAGATCCGCGAGATGGTCGACGCGATGCCGTCGGAAGTCCGCATCCGCTGCGAGTCGCCCAGGCGGCTGGCGGAAGCCGTCTGCGGCACGGCCGGCGCGGAGAGCCTGCGGTTCGAGGGACGCGATCTCCTCGTCGTCGCCACCCGGCAGCCGCGGGAGCTGGCCGAGCGGATCGGGCGGGTCGCGGTCGAGGATCGGCTCGCCATCGACGAGGTGTCGGCCGGCGACCGATCGCTCGAGGGAATTTTCGGCCGCCTCGTGCGGCTCCATCGCGGGGTGGGATCATGACCGCTCCGCACGAGACGAAAGCCGTGCCGTTTCGGCAGGCCGTGGTCGGCCCCACGCTCGCCGTCGCCGCCTTCCAGCTGCAGCGGCTCTTCTCCCGGCAGCGGCTGCTGCTGGCGGGCCTCGGCGCGATCTTTCCCGCGGCCGTCATGCTGGCGGTGCGGCGGACCGTGCCCGACGGTCTCGACCGCGACCTCGCCGTCACCATGATCTATGCGCTCGTGCCCGAGGCGGTCTGCATGCTCGGCCTGCTCGTCACGATGTGCCCCGCGGTGGCCGACGAACTCGAACGCGGCACGTGGATCCACGTCGCCGTCCGGCCGAGCGGCCGCCGATCCCTGCTCATCGGCACCTATCTGGCGGCCGTGGCGTGGACGAGCGCCGTGGCCATCCTCGCGGCCGTCCTGGCGGTGAGCGTGTCGGGGGTCGAGCATCCCGCGCCCCTCGTCGGCATGCTCGCGGCGCTCGTGGTGCTGTCCACGCTCGGCCGGGGAGCGCTCTTCGCCCTGCCGGCCGTGATCCTGCCGAAGCGGGCGCTCGTGGCGAGCGTGGCCGTGGCGCTGGTGGTCGAGTATCTTGCCGGCTTCATCCCGGCCGTCGTGAACCAGGCGACGGTGAGCCTGCGGCTGCGGAGCCTGCTGGTGGGGTGGATGGGCTGGCGGCAGAAGCTGCCGGCGGAGATGCAGCTGCTCGTCGATCCGCAGCCCGCCTGGGTGCAGTTCGCGGCGATCGGCGTGCTCGCCGCCGTGCTGCTCGTCGCCGCGGTGAAGATCCTCGACTTCCGGCAGTTTCCCCCCAGCGTCGAGATCTGAATATCTGTGGCACAAGCCATCCATGGCCTTGTGACCGCGAAGTCGACCGGTGGAAACGCCAAGGGTTTCCACGGTCGACGAGCATCCCATCCGGGGATGCTGTATTTTGAGTCGTGAAAAGTTGCGTTCCATGATAGACGTGATCGATCTCGTGAAGCACTATCGGGCCAGCGACGGCAGCGTCGTGCGGGCCGTGGACGGCATTTCACTGTCGGTGGCGCCGCGCGAGATCGTCGGGCTGCTCGGCGCCAATGGCGCCGGCAAGACCACCACGCTGCGGGTGCTCGCGACCCTGCTCAAGCCCACGGCCGGCACGGCCCGCGTGGGCGGGTGCGACGTGCTGGCCGATCCGCTGGGGGCACGACGGAAGCTGGGCTACGTGTCGGCGACGACGGGCGTGCCCGACCGGCTCTCTGCCCGCGAGATCCTGCGGTCGTACGGCCGGCTGCACGGCCTCGAGGATGGGCCGCTCGAGATGCGGATCGATCACCTGTCGCGGGCCCTCGGCCTGCACGAATTCGCCGACCGCCCTGCCGGGAGGCTCTCGTCCGGGCAGCGGCAGCGGGTGTCGCTGGCCCGCGCGCTGGTCCACGATCCGCCGGCGCTGGTGCTCGACGAGCCCACCAATGCCCTCGACGTGGTGGGCGCCCGCGATCTGCTGCACCTGCTCGACCGCCTCCGCGACGACGGCCACGCGATCCTGCTTTCCACCCACCGGCTCCACGAGATCGAGCACCGCTGCGACCGGTTCGTGATCATCGACGGCGGCCGCATCGTGTCGCAGGGCACGCGGAGTGAGATTCTCGACGGCCGTGCGAGCCTCGAGGAGGCTTTTTTTGCGGCCGTGGCCGCGGGGGCGCCGGCATGAATGCGTCGGCCGACCGCCGGGAAGCGACCGCTGCGGAGAGCGTGGGCCTGCGGGCCCGGGCGCGGATGGCCTTGGCCCGTCGCGACCTGCTCGAGTTCATCCGGGACCGTCGCACCCTCTTCGTCACGCTGCTGTTGCCGATGGCGATGTATCCGATCCTCGCGCTCTCGAGCACCCTGGGCGTGCGGACCGCGCTCTCCGACATCGATTCCCGGGCCGCCCCCATCCAGCTGGCCGTCGTGCTCTCGGGCGCGCCCTGGGACGCGCAGGCGTTCGCGGTCCGCGTCGAAGAACTCCCCGCGCCCGAGGATGCCCGGGCTCGTCGCGACTGGCCGGCCTCGATCGCCTTCGCCTATGCCTCTCCGGCCGATGCGAGGCGGGCGGTGGAAACCGGGCAGGCCGACCTGTGGATCGAGGTGCCCGACCGCGTGATCGACCAACTCGACGGGGATGGCACGATCACGGTCGAGGCGCGGGGGCCCGAGGCGAAGGTGCTGCCATCGCGGGTGCGCGAGCAGTTTACCGCGGTGATGAGGGCCCTGGCCGACGATGCCCGCGAGCGGCGGATCGACGGCGCCGGGCTGCCCGAAAGCCTGCTCGAGCCGGTCGATCTCCGCTTCACCGGCAAGGCCGACGCCCCGGGGACGGTTTCGGCCCGGAGCATCCTGCCGACGGTGGGCGGAGGCGTGTTCGTGCTTCTGGCCGTGCTCACCATGACCGGGGCGTTCTATCCCGCGATCGACGCGATCGCGGGCGAGAAGGAACGCGGCACCATCGAGACCCTGCTCATCGCGCCGTGCACCGCGATCGACATCGTGGCCGGGAAGTTTCTCGCGGTCTGGGCGGTGGCGCTGGCGACGCTCGTGGCCAACATCGTCTCGATCATCCTGACGACGGCGGTCTCGCTCCGCTTTCTGCCCGGCGGCGGGCCGCTCCTGCCGGAGGGTCACCTGCCGATCGTCGTGGGCGTGTCGCTGCTCGCGTTCATCGGCCTGTCGGCCGTCGCGGCGGCGATGTGCCTCGCCGTGACGACCGCGTCGAAGAGCGGCAAGGAGGCCCAAAACACGCTCACGCCCGTGCTGCTCATCGCCAGCACGCTGGCCGGCGCGGGACTCGTGGTCGATCCGGCCCGGAGCCTGTTCCTCCCGGCCGTGCCGTTCGCGGGCCAGGTGTCGCTGGCCCGGGCGACGCTCGAATCGGACGAGCGGCCGGTGCCCCGCGAGGCCGCCGCGGCGGGCGGCGGAGCGCATGGTGCCGATGGGCTGCCCGCTCGGCCGGCTGCGGTGGGCGGCGTCGAGCGGCTGATCGTGCCGCTGGCGTTGTCGCTCGTCTCGTCGGCGGTGGTCGTCTGGATGCTCTTACAGATGACGGCGACGCTGCTCACCGACGAGGAGATTCTCTTCCGCGGGCCCGACGTGGCGGGCAGCGTGTGGTCGCGGCCCGCCCGCCGCCGCCGTCCCTCGCCCGCGCAGGGATTCGCGGCGCTGGTGATCGGACTGGCGGGGCTGTGGTATTCGCAGGGGCTCGCGCCGGCCGACTTCGCGCTGGCGATCCCCGTGCAGCAGGCCGCGGCGGTGGGGTTGCCGTTGGCCCTGCTCCTGGCCTGGCAGCGGGTCGATCTCCGCCACACCTTCGGCCTGCGGTGGCCGGGGAGCGTGGCGGGCGGTGCATCCTGGCGGACGGCGGCCAGCGTCCTGGGGGCGGTGCTCGTGGGGGCCGGGCTCTTCGTGCTGGGGGCGGCGGTGCTGCTTGCCATCCGCGGCACGCACGTGTCGGCGGAGGCAAAGACCCTGGCCGAAAAGCTCATCACGATGATGCGCGACAAG
>JBIIYN010000293.1:0-4915 GCA_044346795.1 Pirellulales bacterium | reverse complement strand
CGCCAGCACCATGGCCGCGAGCACCGTGCAGGCGATCCAGGCCTGGTCGTGTCGCGGCGGCGTGAAATTGCTCACCGCGCTCACGAGATAGAAATCACGGTTGCTCCGCTGGTGATCGGCGAAGTCGGGGCTCGCTTCCAAAAGCAGCGTGTCGCCCGGTTCGAGGGTGATGTCGCCGATCTTCATCTGGAGCCGTTCGCCGTTGCGGGCCACCGCGATCACCACCGCGTCGTAGGTCGAACGGAAGCGGCCGTCGCGGATCGTGCGGCCGATCAGCGGGCAGGTGTTCGAGACCACCGCCTCGATGAGCGTCCGCTCGGAACGGGGATCGTCGAGCATGAAGACCTGGTCGGTGGCCGGTCGCAGACCGCGGATTTTCTGCAATTCGACGACGGAATCGACCACGCCCACGAACACGAGCCGATCGCCCTCCTCGAGCCTCTCGGTGGGGGCCACCGCGGCCATGACATGCCCGCCGCGGTCGATCTCCATGAGAAACAGCCCGTCGAGGCCGCGGAGGCCCGCCTCCTCGATCGAGCGGCCCACGAGCGGGCTGCCCGGCTCGACCAGCATCTCGAGCGAATATTGCCGCGGATCGTCGCTCGGGCTGACGGCGGGCCGCCGATCCTTGAGCAGGTGCCGGCTGGCGACGACGAGGTAGACGAGGCCCGCGAGCAGCAGAGGCACACCCAGCCAGGAGATTTCGAACATTCCGAGCGGGCGGCCGGTCTTCGCGGTGACCAGTCCGCTCACGACCACGTTGGTGCTCGTGCCGATCAGCGTGCAGAGGCCGCCGAGCACGACGGCGGCATTCATCGGCATGAGCAATTTCGACACGCTCAGCCGGTGCTTCTTCGCCCAATCGCGGATCGCCGGCACCATCAGCGCCACGACCGGCGTGTTGTTCATGAAGGCCGAAAGGACGGCCGGTCCGAGCATGGTTCGCGTCTGGGCGGCGGCCAGCGATTCGGGCCGGCCGAGCACGCGATCCACCAGTGCCGCCAGGGCGCCCGTGCGCTCCACGGCCGCGGCCACGACGAAGAGCGCCGCCACCGTGATCATTCCCTCGTTGCTCATCCCCTTGAGGGCCTCTTCTGGCGTCACCACGCCGGCGGCCAGGAGCACGACCACGCCGCCGATCATCGCCATGTCGGGGCCGCGCTGGCCGAAGAGCAACGCGGCGAGCGTCATAAAGACGACGCCGGCCGTCAGGATCGCCTGCCAGTGCTGGAGCAGTGTTTCGGGGCTCATGCGGCGGAGCGGCGGGGCCTGTGGCGTCGGTGCAAGCCCTGAAAATGTCGTGCGGCGGGGAGCCGCGTGCAAGGCCAAAAGTCGTGCCGGGGGACGCCATAGCCGACCGGGCGCCGGCCGTGGTAGCCTCGGCCACGGAACGATCGTCCCCCAGGAGCCGTCATTTCATGATCGAGCAACTGGTCGCAGGCAACCAGAGCTTCGTCGAGACGGAGTATCGGCCGAACGCGGATTACTACCAGAGCATCGCCGCGATCGAGGACGGCGGGCACGAGAACTACATCGCCGACTGGCTCTGCATCGCCTCGGGCGCGAAGGTCGTGGCCGATCGGGTGGCCGCCGAACGGAGCCGATCGCGGAAGGAGAACGAGCAAGGAGAACGAGATTGACCCACGACGCAAAACTTCCGCCGCGCGATCGGTTCGAGGGCTATTACTCGGCCCCCCGGGCACCCTGGGACATCGGACGGCCGCAGCGGTCCTTCATCGAGGCGGCGGATCGCATCGGGGGCAGGGTGATCGACGTCGGCTGTGGCACCGGCGACCTGGCCCTCTGGCTGGCCGAGCGGGGCCGCGCCGTCACGGGGGTCGATTTTCTCGAGCGGCCGATCGAGGCGGCGCGGCGAAAGGCCGCCGACCGCGGGATTGCGGCCAACTTCCTGCAGATGGACGCCGTCGACATCGGGGAGATTCCCGAACGCTTCGACGCGGCGACCGACTGCGGGCTCTTTCATACGTTCGACGACGCCGGCCGGAAGGCCTACGTGGCGGCAATCGCGAAGCTGCTCGAGCCGGGGGCACGCCTCTTCCTGCTCTGTTTTTCGGACGCCGAACCGGGCACGCACGGTCCGCGGCGCGTCAGTGAACGCGAGCTTCGCGAGGCGTTCGCCGCGGGCTGGCAGGTCGAGACGCTCGAACCGGCGAGGTTCGAGGTCGTGCCAGGCATTCTCGGCGCGGAATTCGGGCCGGGCGGCGCCCAGGCGTGGTTTGCCGTCGTCCGCCGCGTCTGACCAGCTGTATCGACGTGGGTGTGTCATCCTAGCTGTATCCCCGGCCTGTCGCTTGCAAAGCCGCCAGCCGCTGGTTTCGCCGCTGGGCCGGTGGCCCGGCGACCGACGAGATTCGTAGAATTGGGTGACATGTGAAGGCGCGTCCGACAAACACTTCAAGCAGGAGACTCGATCATGACACACGCAATGAAATGGTTCGCGGCGGTGGTGGTTTTGGCCGGCGGTCTGGCCGCGCACCAAGCGCTGGCCCAGCAGACGGCGTCACCGCGGATGGTGCGGCCGGCGCCGGCGCAGGTTCGCACGGTGCAGCCGACCCGGTCCTACAGGAGCTACTCCGTGAATCCGGCCCGCGGCGACGTCCGCCGCGACGGACCGCACAGCGGCGAAGCGACCTGGCGGCACGCGGGGGCGAAGCCGGCCGGGCACTATTCCAACGGCCGTTGATCTGCACATCGATCGGCAGATCGATCGCCGGCAAGCAGGAAACACCTGGAAAGTTGAGGGGCCCGGTGCGACGAATCGCACCGGGCCCTCGGTGTTTCTGCACGGTACACGACAACGGACGATGAGCGGTGGGGCTTTCGCCCCGGCTCACCGCCGATGGTCTGCCAGACCAACGGTGTTGATGGGAGCCACCTCCTTCCAATCGGATGTCCAAGCGGACGAGACGGAATCCAGGGAACCGACTGCGTAATGCCGGTCGAGAGCGGCATCCATGCCGACCGCCGGAAGATCGTCGAGAAAGCGGATGAACGTGGCCGCGTCGCGGCGGCCGATCATCCAGCGGACGAGCGAGGCGCTCTGGCCGTAGAAGACCCGCGTCCGTGACCCATCGGCGGGATAGTCCTCCATGCCCACGAGTTCGGCGGCCGACCAGGACAGGCCCCGGCGGCGCGCCTCTTGGAAATCCGCCTCGTGTCGCCGCTGTTTTTCACCCGAGTCGAAGAGGAGCGCCAGGCCCTCGTCGGCCCAGCGGGGCGGCGCGGCGTGGACGAAGTGATCGGCGAGGACGACGTGCGTCAATTCGTGGCTGACCGCGTCGGGAACGATCTCTGGGCCGTCTCCCATGACGTCGATCCGCCGAAGAGCAACCCGTTCACCCGCGAACTCGAGTGACGTCGCGCCGCGGGCGTCGGCGGGCGGCCCGCCCACGGCGGCGGCAAACGATTCGGCTGAGGCATGCACACGAATCTCGCACCTCGGCAGCCACGGGGACGGAGTGGCTTCACCGAACAGTTTCGCGAACAGGTCGCGTCGCAGCGACTCCGCGTGCTCACGGATCATCCGGCCACGGGCCGGGCTCGTGCCGCGAACGAGGAAGTTTGATGCGGCTCCAGGCCCGGCTTGATGCCCGCCCGCGGCCGAGCCGTTCGGTTCCGCGGCCCAGAGCGGCCCGGCGGTGGAGACCGACAAGATCAAGAACGCTGCGGATGGCAGCATGGCGATGCCGAAGGCCGTTCGACTTTTCGAGGTCGTCCCGGCCAGCAGGCCGCGACGAGACTTCGTTTCCGTCGCGAACGGCAACGGCACCTTGGGAGGATTGGGAACGCGCTGCATCGGCGGGGTACTCCGTATCGACGCACTGGCTGCGTGAGCCGGCCTCTATCCAACGTCATCTGCCTGACGACGAAGAGGTAGATGCACGTCGCGTGCCAGTTCGAGAGTTCCTTGGCATGCGGATGAAAAACCCCGGTTTTCGTCGGGAGAAATCCGAGCTCCGATTTTTCCCAGTCGCCGTCGGCTTCGTGGACGGGATCATGGCCTGCATAAAAACAGGGCAGGGCGTGCCATCCCAAGGCGCAGTGCGGGCGGGCGGTGCCGGATCGCCAAGGGGCCTACAATCCCCGGGATGCGAGTGTTTCCCTGCGACCGCTATCCGCTGCCCCTGCCGGAGGGCCATCGGTTTCCGATCGACAAGTACCGCCTGCTGCGGCGCCGGCTGGAGGAGCATGCGGCGGCGGGGGCGCCGCTTGGGTTCATCGAGCCGCATGCGGCCACCGACGACGAGCTGCTCAGGGTTCACGAACGGGGGTATATCGGCCGCGTCATGGCAGGCACGCTCGCGCGGGACGAGGTGAGGCGGATCGGGTTTCCGTGGAGCCCGGCCCTCGTCGAGCGATCGCTGCGCAGCACGGGGGCGGCCGTGGATGCCGCCGCCGCGGCGATCGAGGATGGCGTCGCCGCCAGTCTTGCCGGCGGCACCCACCATGCGGGCACCGACTGGGGCGAGGGCTATTGCGTGTTCAACGACACGGCCGTGGCGGCCCGGGAGATGCAGGCCCGCGGAGTGGTGGAGCGGGTGCTGATCCTCGACTGCGACGTGCACCAGGGGAACGGCACGGCGGAGATCTTTGCCGGCGATCCGACGGTGTTTACCATGTCGATTCACGGGGCCCGGAATTTTCCGCTGCGAAAGCATCCCAGTTCGCTCGATGTGCCGCTCGACGACGGCACCGGCGACGAGGAATACCTGCGGGCGCTCGAGCGGGCCCTGGCAGAGTCGTTTGCCCGGGCCCGCGCCGACCTCGTGCTCTACATCGCCGGCGCCGACCCTTACGCGGGCGATCGGCTCGGTCGGCTCAAACTCACGAAGGCCGGGCTGCTCGCACGCGACCGGATGGTGCTGGAGGCGGCCCGCGGGGCCGCCATCCCCGT
>JBIIYN010000057.1:0-15877 GCA_044346795.1 Pirellulales bacterium | reverse complement strand
TGCCGGGAGAAGTGGCAGATCGATTGTGGCCCCGTCCCCGGGCTTCCGCCCGGGGCTTCTTGTCAAAGGTGGCGCCGGCGGCGAGCACGTGCCCCCGGTCGGCGCAGCGGCTTCGCGACCCTATGCGCTCTTGTGCCGGGCGGCTTCGCGGATCGGCACCACGGGCTCCGTCCCCTCGACGTTCCGCTCGTTGATGACGTAGGTGCTGCCGTTGTTCTCCGGCAGGTCGAACATGATGTCCAGCATCACGTCCTCCATGATCGACCGCAGCCCGCGGGCCCCGGTCTCCTTCCGCATCGCCTTGCGGGAAATCGCCGCGAGCGCCTCGTCGGTGAACTCGAGCTTGCAGTTCTCGACGCCGAACAGCTTCTGATACTGCTTCACGAGCGCGTTCTTCGGCTCGCGGAGCACCTTCACCAACGCCGCCTCGTCGAGCGGTTGCAGCGAGGAGATCACCGGCAGACGCCCGACGAGTTCGGGAATGAGGCCGAATTCCAGGATGTCGTCGGAATCGACCTGCGGCAGGAGTTCCGCGAGGTCCGCGTCGCCACGGTAGCCGCTCGGCTGGCCGAAGCCGATCGTCCGCTTGCCGAGGCGGCGGGCGATGATCTTGTCGATGCCGACGAACGTGCCCCCGCAGATGAAGAGGATGTTCGAGGTGTCGATCTGGATGTATTGCTGCTCCGGATGCTTGCGTCCGCCCTGGGGCGGCACGTTGGCCACGGTGCCCTCGAGCATCTTGAGCAACGCCTGCTGGACACCCTCGCCGGAGACGTCGCGGGTGATCGAGACGTTCTGGCTGGTCTTGCCGATCTTGTCGATCTCGTCGATGTAGAGCACGCCGCGTTGGGCCGCCTCGATGTCGAAATCGGCGGCGTTGAGCAGCTTCAGGAGGAGGTTTTCGACGTCCTCACCCACGTAGCCGGCCTCGGTCAGCGTCGTGGCGTCGCCGATGGCGAAGGGCACGTCCAGGATCCGCGCCAGCGTACGGGCCAGCAGCGTCTTGCCCGAGCCGGTGGGCCCGAGCATCAGGATGTTGGACTTGTCGACCTCCACGTCGCCCCCCTCGCTCCCGAGGTTCAGCCGCTTGTAGTGGCTGTGGACGGCGACCGCCAGCACCCGCTTGGCATGCTGCTGGCCGATCACGTACTGGTCGAGATGGCCGACGATTTCCCGCGGAGATGGAATCGACGTGAAGAGCTGCTTGCTCGTCCCGCGTCGCCGCTTCTCCTGATCGAGTATCGATTGGCAGAGGTCGATGCACTCGCCGCAGATGTAGACGTCTCCCGGCCCTTCGACCAGCGGCCCCACGTCGCGGTAGCTCTTGCGACAGAACGAACAGAAGGCATTCTTCTTGGTCGTCCCGCCGGCTCCACGGCGTCCCAGCCCGCCGACGTCTTTCCCTGATGGCATGCTTCGGTTCCTCGAGAATCGTTCCCCGCCCGGTCACGACAGACACATGCCTGGCGTGCTGTGATCGGCGTGCTAGGAAGCGCCGCTCCGCTGGCTGCGGTCGGCCCCTGCCCCCCCGGACGCCTTCGTGTCGGGCCGCACGTGCGGCTCGACGAGCGTAGATATTTTTCGGTATTCCTCCTCGCTCAGCACACCCTTGTCCCGGAGATTTTTGTAGCCGACAAGCGAGCTTTCCCAATCGCCATGATCGGTCCTCGGCTCGAGCCACCAGGCCCTGACCGCGATGATCGCGGCGATTCCGACGCCGACGAGCAACCCCAGCACGACGGCGCTGATCAAAAACGCTTGCACTGCAGACAATCCCGTTCGTGAGGACGGTCGCCCTGAAATGGGTGGTGTCTTGTGGAGCCTGCGGGCCGCCATGCCCGGCCCCGTACAGTATGGCCGGGCGGTCCCGAACGGGTCCAGAAAGATCCCCCTGCTTTTCGCAGGCTCCGCAGGCTGTGGCAATGGCAAAGCCGGCAACCGTGCGACGGGCCGGTTTTCATGTTTGTGCCGAAAAAACGCGACTTTCCGCGCGCAACGGCCGATTTCCTCCGACATGCTTCGCTTCGTCGAACTCGAGCCCTCGTTCTGCACCCGGTCGCCACGGCCCGCGGCTGCGCGGCCGCCCGGGCGGCCGCGTGGCTGGCGAGGCGCGATCGCCATGGCGACCATCATCAGCGTCGCTCAAGCCTGGGCCGCCGGCGAAGTGCCGCACTGGCTGCCCCGACTGCGCCAGGGGGAGGCCCGGGCCGCGGCGGAGGGACCGGTCGAACAGGTCCGGCTCCCCGAATTGGTGCGGACGAAGCACCGCACGTTTTCGATCCCGTTTCGCCTGCCCACGGCGAAAGACGCCGACGCTGCACCGCAGCGGGTGGTGATGAGCGTCTCCAAGGACTTGGGCGGCACCTGGGAGCCGGCTGGCGAAGTGGCACCGTCGGCAGGCACGTTCACCTATCAGGCCGGAGCCGATGGCGAATACTGGTTTCGGCTGCGGGCGATCGATGGCAAGGGCCGCGCCCGCGGCGGCGAGGGGCCGGACATGCGGGTGCTCGTGGACGCGGCCGGTCCGCGGCTCGCGGCCCGGGTGTGGAAGGGCGCCGACGGCGAGATCCTTTGCCGCTATGCCGCCATCGACGACTCGATCCGCATGGAGTCGCTGAAGGTCGAATACCGCACCGGCGGCGTCCAAGGCTGGAAGACCGTGGCCGCCGAGGGAATCCTCTCCCGCGAATCGCCGGCCCACCTCGTCGGCGAGGAGATCTGGTGGGCGGGTGAAAAGATAGACGACCTGACGGTGCGAATCACCGTGGCCGACTCGGCCGGCAACCAGACGGTGCGGCAGTTCACGATGGAGCCCACCGACCCTCAGGTCGACCAGACCGCCCTGGCGCAGGAACTCGGCGCACCGAGCCTTCCCGCACAGGAACTCCGCGAGGAGGCGGCTCTTCCCAGGCCGGTGAGCCAGGCCTTTTCGGCGACCGACGGCGGCCGAACCGCCACTGGATGGTCCGCCGAACCCGCCGCCGCTTGGTCGGCGGAGCAGCCGCGAGGCCAGTCCGTCGCCGCGCGCGGCGATCAACCGCAGAGCGTCCTGGTCCGCCAGACTGCCGGCGGCGGCAGCGGTGCGGGCGTCGCCGACGCCACTGGAGGCCGCAGTCTTTTGACATCGACATCCGGACTCCCGACCCAGATGCTGCCGGCAGCGTCCGACGGACAGCGGCCACTCGAATACCGCGGCAAGCCGCTTCAGCTCTCCCGTTCGCGGCGGTTTGCGTGGGACTACGAGATGCCGACGGAACGGCCGAACGCCCCCCGCCTGCGGGTCGAACTCTGGAGCACCCGCGACGGCGGCCTCTCGTGGCAGAAAACCGCCGTGGACGACGATGCCTCCAGCCCGATCAACGTCGTGCTGCCGTCGGCCGGACTCTACGGCTTCCGCCTCGAGATCGTGCCGGACGTTCCGGACGCCAGCACGGGCCCACGGGCCGGCGACGCGGCCGAGAGTTGGATCGGCGTCGATGAGGACGCCCCCCACGTCGAACTGCTGGGGGCGGCACGGGTTTCCGAGGGCGAGACCGGCGGCATCGTGATCCGCTACACGTCGCGCGATCAATTGCCCGCTCCGAAAACGGCCCGGCTGCTTTTCTCGCCCAACGCCGACGGGCCGTGGGCCACGATCGCCGCCGCGGTCGACAACCAGGGGGAACACCGCTGGCAGCCGGATCGCACGACCCCGGCACGCGTCTACCTGCGGGTCGAGGTCACCGACGCGGCTGGCAACGTGGGAGCGGCCACGACGCCCGAGCCGGTCACCGTGGCGACCTCCCGCATCGTCGGCCGCCTCGGCGGCGTCCGCACGCTGCCGACGGGTCCGTAAACACGCTCGCCCGGACCGCCAGCCCTGGCGCTCGGTGGCGATGCTGGCGAAAGAAGTGGTGAACCGGTTTTGGCCCCGTCCCCCGGGTTGCCACCCGGGGCTTCTCATCAACGGGCACGCGATCATCCATGGTCGCGTCACCATCGAATAAAAGCCCGGAGCGGAAGCGACGGGACGGGTCCACGCCGGGCTCGGACAGCCAGCCCTGGCGCGGACGAGGTCGGGCTCCGCTACACTGGCGGCTTTCCCGCCGAGATCCCGTGTCGTGCCCGACGCCGCCAGCGCCCTCGAGATCCTCAAGCAGCCGGCCGACTGGTCGCTCGGCACGCCGTCGCTCGTCGCGCTGGTCGGCGACGAGCCGTTCCTGGCGGGCCACATGCTCGTCCTCCTGCGCGATCGCCTCTGCCCGGACGAGGCCGATCGCTCCTGGGCCTGGCGGGAGTTCTCGGGCGACGGCGAGATCGATCCGCGGGACGTGTTCGACGAGGCGGCCACGGTGCCGCTCTTCGCCGGCGCGACCCGGGCGGCCGTCGTGCGGGCCGCCGACGGCTTCGTGACCGCGGCCCGCGAAACGCTCGAAAAAATAGCCGCTGCTCCGAGGACCGCGTCCGGCGGCAGAGGGCTCGTGATCCTGGAACTGAAGAGCCTGCCGGCCAACACCCGGCTTGCCAAGGCGGTCGCGAAGCATGGCCTCGTCGTCGACACCGCCGTTCCGCCGCGGGCAAACCTGACAGCCTGGGTGCGGCAGTGGTCGCAGGCACGGCACGGCATCCAGCTCGCGGCCGCCACGGCGCAGCGGCTGCTCGAACGCCTCGGCAACAATCTCGGCCAGGTCGATCAGGCCCTGGCCCGACTCGCCGCCGCCACGGCCCCGGCCGCGAAGAAGACCGTCATCCAGCCGGATGCGATCGACGACTTCGCCGCCAGCCCGCTGGAGCGGACCGCGTGGGGCATGATCGACGCCGCCGCGACGGGTGACGCCCGCGAGGCCATCGCCCAACTGGCCGCGCTGCTCGCGGCCGGCGAAAACCCCATCGCGGTCAGCGCCCAGATCGCTTCCGTGCTGAGGCGACTCTCCACGGCGGCCCGGCTGCTGGCCCTGCCGGCGGCCACCGGCAGGCCGGTGGGAGTCGAGCAGGCCCTCCGGGACGCCGGCGTGGCCGCGTGGCCGAAGGCGCTGGCGCTGGCCCGCGAGTCGCTCGGCCAGCTGGGGCCGCGGCGGGCGAGGATGCTCCCCACGACGCTCCTGGACCTGGATCTGGCCCTCAAGGGCGATGCCTCGCGGGGTCTGCGCGCCCGGCTGGCCCTGGAGCGCCTGTTCTGCAAGATGAGTCGGCAGGCGGCCACGGCCGCCCCGACACGAAAGCCAGGAGACCGTCCGTGAATTCCGGTTCCAACCCCGATCCCCACGACCGTTGGGACAACCCTCTCGCGTGCCGATATGCCTCGGCCGAAATGACTCGGCTCTGGAGCGACAACCACCGCTACAGGCTCTGGCGGCAGACCTGGCTGGCGCTGGCGGAGGCGGAGGCGGAACTCGGGCTGCCGATCACGACCGCGCAGCTCGAGCAGATGCGGGCCAACCTCGAGCCGATCGACTTCGCGAAGGCCGCCGACTACGAGCGGAAGATGCGACACGACGTCTTCGCCCACCTGCACACGTTCGGCGACGCCTGCCCGCTGGCCCGGCCCATCCTGCACCTCGGCGCGACGAGCGCGTATGTCACCGACAACACCGACCTGATCATGATGCGAGAATCGCTCGACCTGATCGCCGCCCGCCTGGCCGTGGTGATCGAGCGGCTGGCGGAACGGGCGCTCGAGACACGCGACCTGGTCTGCCTGGGACGCACGCACCTGCAACCCGCACAGCCCACCACCATCGGCAAGAGAATCTGCCTGTGGATCCACGATCTCCTGCTCGACCTGGAGGAGGTGCTCACGCGTCGGCGGCTGCTCCGCGCCCGGGGCGTGAAGGGCACCACGGGCACGCAGGCCAGCTTCCTCGAACTCTTCGTCGGCGACCACGCCAAGGTGCGGCGGCTCGACGAGATCGTGTCGCAGAAGCTCGGGTTCGACCGCGCCTACGACGTGACCGGGCAGACCTACACCCGGAAGGTCGATTCGCAGGTGGTGTCGGTGCTGGCCGGCATCTCGGAATCGACGCACAAGGCGGGCAACGACCTGCGGCTCGCCGCCGCCTGGGCGGAGATGGAGGAGCCGTTCGAGCAGGATCAGGTCGGCTCGTCGGCGATGCCCTACAAGCGGAACCCCATGCGGGCCGAACGGATGTGCGGCCTGGCGCGGTTCGTGATGGGGCTGACGGCGACCACCGGCCAGACGGCGGCCACGCAGTGGTATGAGCGGACGCTCGACGACTCGGCCCCCCGCCGGCTGGTGCTTCCGCAGGCCTTCCTCGCCACCGATGCCCAGCTCGTGATCTACGCCAACATCGCGGGCGGTCTGGTCGTGCTGCCCGGCGCGATCCGCCGCAACCTCGAGCACCATCTCCCCTTCCTCGCCAGCGAGCGGCTGCTGATGGCCGCCACGACGGCGGGCGGCGACCGCCAGGAACTCCACGAGGCGCTCCGTCGGCACAGCCATGCCACGACGGCGCGGATGCGCGAGGGCCACGACAACGATCTCGTCGAGCGGCTGGCAGCCGACCCACTCTTCGCGGGCATCGACCTGATCGCGGCGATGGACGTGCCGGGGCTCGCCGGGCGGGCGGCGGCGCAGGTGGAGGAGTTCGTGGCGGGGCCTGTCCGAGAGGCGCTGGCCGCGTGCCCCGCGCGGGCCGCCGAATCGGCGCTGCGGGTGTAGGGCGATTCCGACAGCTCGTCAAACCAGTGGACGAGGCGAATGGGTCGACCGGCCCAAACCGCCGGGGGCGGCGAAAGCCTCCGACTCGAGGCCAGGATAGGCCGACTCGCTTCGGCTTCCCCCGACCCCCGGCTCCTCGCACGAACGAGACGGCCTACCGTGCCGACGCTCACACCCTGTCCTGGTGCCGCGACTTGCTGCGGGTGCTGCGGCAATCGGCGCACAGCCCCGAGATGATCAGCCGGTGGCTGCGGACGCGAAACTGGTGCTGCCCGGCCACCGCGTCGCAGATCCGGGCGAGTTCGTCACTCGAAAATTCGATCAGCTTCTGGCACGACGTGCAGTGGAGGTGGTCGTGCTGCGGGTAGCCGTAGTCGTGCTCGTAGACGGCCCTCCCGCCGAGCACCATCTTGCGGAGCAGGCCCGCGTCCACCATCTCGGTGAGCGTGCGATAGACGGTGGGCCGGCTGGCCCTCGCCCCCTCCGGCGTGCGGCGGAGGTCGGCCAGCAGCTGCTCCGCGTCGAAATGCTCGTGGTGGCTGCTGACGTGATCGACGATCACCTGCCGCTGCCGCGTGACCCGCTTGCCACGGGTCTGGAGAAACTCGGCGAACCGTTCGCGCGGCGTCAGCGCGACGTCGACCTTGCCCAGGGAGAAATCGGAAGCGATGGCCATGGGAAAACTCGTCTGGGGCGTTGCTCGAGGGCCTGCTACAGCGTATCCGGTCGGTCGAGGAGCCGGGGGTCGGGGGAAGCCGAAGCGAGTCGGCCTATCCTCGCCTCGAGTCGGAGGTTTTCACCGACCCCGGCGGTTCGGGCTGCTGGACACCGGTCACGTCCGCCACCACGAGTTTAGTCGGCTGTCAGCCAATGCAAACAGCCGAGCCGTGCCGGCCCGGCTGTCGCATGTGTGATGACCGCGTTTCGCCGCCGATCAGCCCAGCCGCTCGAGCAGGCGATCGATCGCCAGATCGAGCTTTTCCGGCGTCTCGTAGGAGCCGTCGGCGATCGCCGCCCGGATCGCGTTGACGCGGTCGAAGCGGATGTCGCCCGTCGATTCGGCGGCCCGCACCGCGTCGACCGACAGCGTGACCGAATCGTGCACCTCGGCCACGCCCTGCTGCATGGCGGCCTGCGTGGACTGCGTGGCCTCGACGCCCTTCAAGGCGTTCAACCCCTGCGATCCTTGAGTCGACGTGACACCCCAGATGTTCATGATGGCTCTCCTCGTGGTGGAACCGGCAGATCGTGCTTCGAATCCCTTCGCGCCCCCGACACGGACGCTTCTACGCGTCTCCCATGCCGAAGGTTCATGACGGGTTTTGGAATTCGCGTCCGCCTGCTCCGTGCTGACCGATCTCTTCGCTATTGTTGCCGCGCTTCGGCGTTCCGGCGACACCAGTCGCCGGACACCCTCCGGAGGAACCCGTTCCTCCGAGCGACGCGTCCAGCTTTCTCTCATCGACCAACCATCGCCCGAAACTTCACCGAAAATTTTTCCTGCCTGTTTTTCGCATTCTGCCGGCCCCGAGGCCCCGCATCCTGCCCAAACCGCCAGCCAGACCGTCAACCCATCGCGAACTCCACCTTCCGCCGGTCGAGCTGGTTCTGGAGCCGCTCCACGATGGCCGAGTGCATCTGGCTGACCCGGCTCTCCGAGAGGTCGAGCGTCGCGCCGATCTCCTTCATGGTCAGCTCCTCGTAGTAGTAGAGGATGATGATCAGCCGCTCGTTGCGGTTGAGCCCCTTGGTGACCAGCCGCATGAGGTCCGATTTCTGGATCCGGCGGGTCGGATCCTCCCCCTTCTTATCCTCCAGGATGTCGATCTCGCGGACATCCTTCGAGCTGTCTGTCTCGCACCACTTCTTATTGAGGCTCACGAGGCTGACGGCATTGGCATCGACGAGGAGCTTCTCGAACTCCTCGTGCGAAAGCCCCATGTGCTCGGCGACCTCGGCATCGGCCGGCGCGCGGCCCAGCTTGGCTTCGAGGGTCTTGACCGCCTCGTTGAGCTTGCTGGCCTTCGAACGAACCAGGCGTGGCACCCAGTCCATCGTCCGCAGTTCGTCGAGCATCGCCCCGCGGATCCGCGGCACGCAGTACGTTTCGAACTTCACGCCCCGGGACATGTCGTACGCGTCGATCGCATCCATCAGGCCGAAGGTGCCGGCCGACACGAGATCGTCGAGTTCCACGCCGTCCGGCAGCCGGGACCAGATGCGTTCGCCGTTGTATTTCACCAGCGGCAGAAAGATCTCGATGAGCCGGTTGCGGAGCTGCTCGTTCGACTGGTCGGCCTTGAAAGCCGTCCAGAGTTCGAGCATCTCCTCGGCAGACGGCTGGGTCGCGTAATGTGCCACGTCATCCTCCTTGAATGGGCCTGTCTGGAGAAGCCGCGGGGCGGCTCTGCCGCCGTGCCGCGAGACCTCTCTCACCACGCCGGACCCGCACCCTCCGGGTGCCATCCGGCGATCCATCACCGCCTCTCGACCGATCCCTCCATCGACCCTCGCCGTCCAAACCGATCGTCATCGATCCGCGGACGGCGAATTCCTGAATGTTTTTCCATTGAAAGTTTTTCTCGGCGGCCGGCCAGTCGGCCCAGACGTCCCAGGCTGTCCGACGGTGCGTGCCGCCCGCCGGCTCACGCGGCCCGCAACACCTCACCACAGCCCACGCTCGCAAAGACCTCGACGCGATCCTCGTCGGCCAGTTCCTCGGCCGCCACCACCTGCACGTCGGGCAGGTGTCGCGCGAGGCTGTCGCGCACCCGCGGCCGCACGGCCCCGGGCACGGCGAGCACCGGCCGCCCACCCCGCTCCACGACCGGCCGCACGGCCCGCCGGAGTTCCGCGAGGATGTGCGCGGGCGGTCGCCCGGAGACGGCGACGATGGCGTCGATCGCCGGCCCCTCCAGCCGCACCACCGCCAGCCGGCCCCGGGGGTCCCTGGCCCGGCGAAAGATCGAGCGGGCGAACGACCGCCGCACGATCTCCGCCAGCTGCGCGGGCTCGACGGCCTCGGCGGCGTGATCGGCCATGATCTCCAGGAGTTCGGCGAGCGGCCGGATCGGCACGCCGTCCCGTAGCAGGCACTGCAGGGTGCGATGCATGCGGGCGATCGTGAGCACGCCCGGCACCGCCTGTTCGACGACCGCGGGCTGGGCGACACGGAGCGACTCGACCAGCCGGGCGACCGCATCCCGCGACAGCAGCCGGTCGCCATGGCGACGCACCGCCGCCTCGATGGCCCGAGCGATGCAGTCGGCTTCGCCGTGGACGGCCGCCCCGCGGCGCCGGGCCGTCTCGGCCTGGGCATGCCCCAACCAGGCTCCGCGACGACCGGTGAGGGGATCGACGGCCGCGACGCCGGCCTGCGCGTCGGCAGCCCCCGAGGCATCCTGTTCGTCGACCATCTCGCCGACGGCCGGCACGACGAGCATTCGCCCCGCCGGAATTTCGGCCGTGGTGACGGCATCACCGGCGATGGTCACGCGGTAGCCGCGATCAGGCAGCGACAGGTCGTCGCGCATCGCGATCGACGGCACGAGCAGCCCCAGATCGGCGGCCACGCCCGCCCGCACCGCCGCCGCCCGCTGGGCCAGGAGCCCCGGCTCGCCGCCGGCTGCCGCGGGGGCGAGCAACCCCAGCAGCCCGCGTCCCAGTTCCACGACGATCCGCTCGTCGGCCAAAAGCTCGTCGCCCGTCCCCGGCTGCGGCGCGGCGACAGGCTGCACGCCGGACAGCGAGCCTCCCCGTGGGCCGGACCGCGACTGCCTGGCCCGACGGCCGATGAACCAGGCCGCCGCCGCCATGGCCAGGGCCATCCCCGCCAGCGGCACGAAGGGGAGGTCGGTCAGCGACAGGATGCCGAGGAACACCGCCGTGATCACGAGCACGTGCGGCCGCGAGACGAACTGCCGGCCGAGTTCCTGGGAGAGATCGACCGCCTGGCTCGACCGCGAGATGAGCAGCCCCGTGGCCACGGACACGAAGAGCGAGGGCACGGCGCTGGTGAGGCCGTCGCCGATCGTGAGGCGAGAATAGATCTCCATCGCCCGCTGCACGGGCATGCCGTGCTGGATCACGCCGATGGCCAGTCCCCCGACCAGGTTCACGATCGTGATGATCACGCTGGCCTTGGCCTCTCCGCTCACGAAGCGGCTGGCGCCGTCCATGCTGGCGAAGAAATCGGCCTGCCGCTGCAGGTCGAGCCGCATCTGCCGCGCCTGGTCGGGGGTGATCGTGCCGGCCTGCACCTCCGTGTCGATCGCCATCTGCCGTCCCGGCAGTCCGTCGAGGGCGAAGCGGGCGGCGACCTCGCTGGTGCGGGTCGAACCGGCTGTGATCACGACGAACTGGATCACCGCGATGATCGCGAAGATCACCGCCCCCACGACGATGTTGTTGGCGGACACGAATTCCCCGAAGGCCTGCACCACGCGGCCTGCGGCGCCGTCGCCGTCGATGGCCGCCCGGGAGAGGATGAGCCTCGTGGTGGCGATGTTGAGCACCAGCCGCACGAGCGTGGCACCGAGGAGAAAGGTGGGAAAGATGCTCATTTCGAGCGGCGTGCGGGCGGCGAGCGCCCCCAACAGCGCGAGCACCGACACCGTGAGATTGGCCGCCAGCAGCAGGTCGACGACCGCGGCCGGCACGGGGGCCAGCACCACGAGCACCGACAGCAGCATCACCGCCGGGATCGCGTAGTCGAGCACGTGGGCCGAGGCGGCCCGCGGCATGGCGGCGAATGTGCCCTGGGACTGCGACATGAAACAAAGAGCGGAGGAAACGCGTGCGGACGGGCGCCACCGGCGGGGCTCCGTTGCCGCCACCCGTTGCCGGGCAGGCGGCGGACGATAGCGGCGGCCGGGAGGGCGGTCCAGACCGCTCCGCGGCCGCCTACAATGCGTCGAACCACGGGCTGCCAACCACCCGGAATTTCCCCGCCTCCCTTCCTCTCCAGGATCCGCCGCCGCCATGCGATTCAACCGTTTCGGGCTGGCCTTCGACTACCCTGAAAACTGGTCGGTCGACACCGAGGACTCCCAGGGCCGCTACGCCACCGTGACGGTTTCCACACCGGAGGGCGGTTTCTGGTCGGTGAGCGGCCACGCCCCCGGCGGCGACCCTGCCGCACTCACCCGGGCGGTGCTCGGGCAGATGCGCCAGGAATACCAGGATCTCGACAGCGAACCTGCGGCGGAGCAGGTGGCGGGCCGGTCGCTCACCGGCGTGGACATGAACTTCTACTGCCTCGACCTCACGAACACCGCGCAGGTGCGGACGCTGGAAACCCCCGGCGCCATCTACCTGCTCATCTGCCAGGCGGAGGACCGGGAATGGGCGCGGATGGCGCCGGTCTTCGCGGCGATCACGGCCAGTTTCGTCGCGGCGCTTCCACCCCCCCAGGAAGACGACGATTGAGTCCGGTCACCGGACCGTTCCAAGGCGCGTTCTGCGGCCTCCGGGAGTGAGCTTCGCTCCGCCCTGCCGCTCTTCGACGGCTGTCGGCTAAGATTCCCCGTCCCGCGCCGCCACCACATCCCCAGGAACCAGACCTTTGCACCTGCTCGCCCAGCTCGCGGCGGCTTCCGACGCCGGCTCGATGATCCAGATGTGGCACTGGATGGCCTTCGCCGTCATGGTGGCCGTCCTGCTCACGCTCGACCTGACGGTGTTCCACAAGCAGTCCCACGAGCCGTCGCTCCGGGAAAGCGCCTTCTGGACGCTCTTCTGGTCGGCCCTGGCGCTGGCCTTCAACGCCCTGGTGTGGCGCTGGCTCGGCGGCAAGGCCGCCATCGAGTTCCTCACGGGCTATCTCGTCGAATGGTCGTTGTCGATGGACAACGTCTTCGTGTTCGCGGTGATCTTCGGCTACTTCCGCGTGCCGCTCAAGTATCAATACCGCGTGCTCTTCTGGGGCATTCTCGGGGCCGTGCTCATGCGGCTCACGTTCGTGCTCCTCGGGGCCGAACTCGTCGAGCGGTACAAGTGGATCATGTGGTTCTTCGGCGGCTTCCTCGTCTACACGGGCATCAAGCTCGCCTTCGGCGAGGAGGATCACGAGCCGGGCGACAACGCGCTGATTCGCTTCTTCAAGCGGCTGATCCCGCTCTCCAGCCAGCCCGCCGGTGACCGGTTTTTCGTCCGCGACAACGGCCGGCTCATGGCCACTCCGCTGTTCCTGGTGCTGCTCGTCGTCGAGAGCACCGACGTGCTCTTCGCCGTCGACAGCGTGCCGGCCATCCTGGGCGTCGTGGAAAAGGGCACGCCCTACATGCGGTTCATCGCCTTCACGTCCAACGTGTTCGCGATCCTCGGCCTCCGCGCCCTCTACTTCCTGCTCGCCGGCGTGATGGACCTGTTCCGGTTCCTGAACTACGGCCTCTCGGCCGTGCTCGTCTTCGTGGGGGCGAAGATGCTCGCCGAGGCCGCGCGACACACCGAATGGCTCGCCGCGCGGGGCGGGTGGGACGCCCACGCGCAGGGCCACCTCGTGCATCCCGCGGTGTCGCTCCTCGTGATCGTGACGCTGATCGGCGCGAGCGTCGCCGCCTCGCTTGCCTTCCCGGAGCGAAAGGACGGCGTGGAGGTGGCGGGCGACGATCACGCCGAACCACCGCCCGAGAGCCGGGCGTAGAGCTCCTCGTGCGCGGCCGCCATGCGGTCCGCCGTGTGCCGGGCGAGGGAGAGTTCATGGCCATGCCGGCCGCACCGGACGGCGAGCGGCTCGTCGTCGAGCAGCCGGCCGATCGCGCGGGCCAGGTCGGCCGGATCGCCGGCCGCGTGCAGGAGCCCGGCCCGCTCGTCGTCGAGCAACTCTGGAAACGTGCCGTGCGCCGGGGCGACGACGGGCACGCCCGCGGCCAGCGCCTCGACGACCGGAATGCCCTTCGCCTCAGGAAACACCGTCGGCATCGCGAAGACGTCGATCGATTCGAGCAGCCGCAGCTTGGCCGGCCGGTCCACCTGTCCGAGCCAGGAAAACCGCCCCGCCACGCCGAGTTTCGCCGCCAACCGGCGGCACATCGCCACGTAGCCGCTCTCGGACTCGATCTCGGCACCGGCGGCGAGCACCTCCACGTCGTGCCGTTCCGCGACCAGCGGCAGCGCCCGCACGAGCTGTTCGAGCCCCTTCTCCGGACAGGCCCGCGCGAGAAAGCCCACCCGCAGCCGGCCCGCGCGGGCCCGCCGCCGCGCCGAGAGGTCGGGAGGCGTGGCCGGAAATCCGGCGCGATCGAGCCCATGCGGGATGACGGTGATGCGATCAGGAGGCACGTCGAGGTAGCCGGCCATGAACCGGGCGAAACTCCGGTTGAGCGCCACGAAGTGATCCACGTCGGCCGCCCGCTCGCGCAGGAGCGCCCGGACGCGGGAGTAGTGCGGCTGGGGGATCTGCTCGATGAAGATGTCCTCGCCCGAGAAGCTCGCGACGACGCTCGCGCCGGTGGTCTGCTTCACCCGCCGCGCGAGCCCCGCGAGCAGGACGTTGGAGAGGTGGACCACGTCGGGACGAACGTCGGCGGCCAGCCAGCGGGCGAGCTTCTCCACCTCCTTCCGCTGGTGGCCGCGTTCGCCGGCGAGGGTCGACGCCGTGAGCGGGCCGAGATCGGCCGCACGCGTGGAACCGGTGCGGCTGGAGAGCCACGCGAGCAGCTGCCGGGAATCGAACAGCCGGTCGAGCAGGGCGTCGAGGAAGCGTGGCGTGTGGCGGAACGGCGGCACGTGCTCCTGCAGCCAGACGTTGACGCCCCCCATCACGATCCGCTCGCCGGCCACGTTCTCCTCGTCGGTGGTCGTGGGAACGTAGGCCGGGACGAGGATCGCGTCGCGGCCCCGCGCCCGCAGGCTGCGGACGAGCGCGTTGTCGTGGAGGCACGAGCCGCACAGCCGGCCCCCCGCGCCCGCGGTGATGTGGACGATTTTCATGACACGCTCTCACCCTGGCGGGATCTCACGCCCGGCCGGAACGCCCCTCGAGATGCACGAGCACGAGCGTCAGGTCGGCGGGGGTGATGCCGCGGACGCGACCCGCCTGGCCGAGCGTCTGCGGCCGGATGCGTTCGAGCTGCTCACGGGCCTCGGCGCGGAGATGCCGCACGTTCGCATACTCGAAGCCCGGTGGGATCGGCCGCGACGCCACGCTCCGCTGCCGCTCGATCCGCTCCCGCTCCACCTTCACGTAGCCCGCGTAGCGAATGTCGTTTTCCACCTGCTCGACCACGTGGGGCGAGACGGCCGCGAGGGCCGGCAGCCACGCCACGCACTCCGCCCAGCCGACCTCGGGCCGCTTGAGGCGGTCGAAGAGCGTGACGCCCTCCACACGGGCGCCGGCCAGGAGCGCGACGGCCGCCTCGATCCCGGCCGTCTTCTCCGCCAGCCGTGCGACCCGCTCCGGCTCGGCGAGCCCCAGTTCGGCGGCCAGCGGAGTGAGCCGGCGATCGGCGTTGTCGTGCCGCAGGGCGAGCCTGTGCTCCGCCCGGCTGGTGAACATGCGGTAGGGCTCGTCCACGCCGCGGGTGACGAGATCGTCGACGAGCACGCCGATGTAGGAATCCTCGCGGTCAAGCAGCAGCGGCCGACGGCCCGCGGGCAGAAGCGCCGCGTTCGCACCGGCCACCAGCCCCTGCGCCGCCGCCTCCTCGTAGCCTGTCGTGCCGTTGACCTGCCCGGCGAAGAAGAGCCCGCCGACGAGCTTGCTCTCGAGCGACGCGGTGAGCTGATCCGGCGGACAGTAGTCGTATTCGACGGCGTAGCCGTAGCGGATGATCCGGGCCCGCTCGAGCCCCGGCACGAGACGGATCATCGCGTCCTGCACGTCGCGGGGCAGGCTCGTGGAGATGCCGTTGACGTAGACCTCCTGCGTCCGCCGGCCCTCGGGCTCGAGAAACAGCTGGTGGCTCTCCTTGTCGGCGAACCGCACCACCTTGTCTTCGATGCTCGGGCAATAGCGGGGGCCACGCGACCGGATCTGCCCCGAATACATCGGCGCGCGGTGCAGGTTGGCCCGGATCAGGTCGTGGATCGCAGCGGTCGTCCGCGTGATCCAGCAGACCATCTGGTCCTGCTCGATGCGGTCGGTCAAGAACGAGAAGGGCTGGGGCTGGTCGTCGCCCGGCTGCACGTCGAGCTGCGAGAAATCGATCGACCTGGCCGAGAGACGGCATGGGGTCCCGGTCTTGAAGCGATCGATCCGCAATCCGAGCCGGCCAAGCG
>JBIIYN010000056.1:0-15895 GCA_044346795.1 Pirellulales bacterium | reverse complement strand
GACGACGCCCATGCCTCCACGGCCCAACTCCCGCCCCATGACGTAGTTGCCGATCGTCCGCCCGCCTTCGACCGACGGCACGACGGCGGGGGCCGCCGGCCCCGCGACCGTCTTCCAGACGTTCGAGTCGTCAGAGGAAGGGGCAGGGGCCCCCTGCGGAGCGACGGTGGAATAGAGGTCGCGCGGATCCATGGTGCATGGAGAGCATGACGAGAGGGCACTCCCGCCGGCGGAAGCTGCCGGAGTATACCGCAGGGCCCGTGGAAACGCATGCGACGGCTGCCGATCGCCTCGAACCGCCGGGGCGGCACGCATGCTTCGGCTATTCCGATTGCGGCAGGTCGTTGGCCCGATAGAGTTCGACGAGGCGTTCGAGCATCTCGATCTCGTGGCGGCAGGCGGTGCCGCGGTCGGTGTCGGCCAGCCGGCGGCTGCGGCCATGTTCGCGGATCACGGTCACGGTGGGGATGATGTCCACGCCCTCGCGGACCGCCGCCTCGATCGACTCGAAATGATGGTGCAACGCCAGCAGCGTGCGATCGGCCTCTTCCACGAGCGTGTAGCCGTGGTCGCCGTAGGCCTCCGAAAAGGCGCCGTCGATCGTGATCGCCTTGCCGCTGCGTTTCAGGGGCGACTCCCCCGCCTCGATCTTGACCGGCACGTGGCCGTTGACGATCAGGCCGGCGGCCGGGTCGATGCCGAACTCCGCCAGCACCTTGTCGCAGAACCAGCTCTCGTGCAGCAGCGCGAAGTAGGGATTCTTCGTCTCGTGGTGCGCGGCCTCGTCGGCGATGAAACAGCGCTCGAACGTCGTGATGCGATCCTTGCCGAAGAGCGGTGATCGCGGGCCGCTCCACAGATACCAGAGCACGTCGAGGTCCGCGGGCTGCCGGCGCTCCAGGGCCCGCGACAGCAGTCGCTGCAGCTCGTCGTAGAGCGGCCGCCCGCGGTACCAGCGGCCGTCGACCGGCATCGGCAGGAATTCCCCCCCGGCGTCGCAGGGCACGCAGCCGTGGAAGATCAGGTGCTCGTTGCGCCGCAGGTACATCGCCCCATGCCGGACGAGGTAGTGCATGTGTCCCCAGAGCTTCTGGCTCGACAGGAACGAGTGCCGCAGGCGGGCGAGGCAGTCGGCCTCCGCCGGCGTCAGCCGGTAGGGGTCGGCCGGATCGACCGTCGGAAACCGGCGGTCGCGGAGACCGTAGGTGGCGGCACCGCACGACACCGTGCCCCGCGCGAAGTCGATCCGGTGCAGGAGGCGGCGGTCGTCCATCTCCCATTCGGGATGCGCGGCGATCAGCCGGCCCTCCAGCTTGAACTGCATGATCGCCGCGGCCTTGTGCATCTTCGCCACCAGGTCGTTCGGCCGCAGGCCGGTCGAGTGGGGGAGGAAGTCGGCGCAGGGATCGTCGGCATAGGCGGTCTGGGCCAGGTGTTCCAGGGGCGTCGTGGGGATGCTGTAGCCCTCGTCGAGCTGCGCGATGCGGCGGTAGCGGAGCGAAATTCGCAGCACGTGGCAGATGAGCGGCTCGTGGCCGAGGCACGCCCCCAGCCAGGCGACGTCGTGATTGCCCCAGACGAACGACACGTTGGGCTGGCTCCGCAGGTAGTCGACGACACGATCGCCGCGCGGTCCGCGGTCCCAGCAATCGCCGGCGATGATCAGCTCGTAGACGGCGAGATTGCGGACCAGCCGGCAGGTGATGTGGACGAGGTGCAGCACGCGATCATCGTGCAGCAGGCGTTTCACGATCGCCGTCAGAAAATCGTCTCCTCGTTCCGCCGTCGGCTCCTGCAGCAGTTCGGCATACAGGGAGGCGTATTCCTGCGGGAGCACGCGCTGCACCCTCCGGAGGCTGTAGCGGCCCGCGAGCGTCCGCACGAGTTCGAAGAGCGGCGGCAGCATGCGGAGGGCGAAGCCGCGGATGTGTTCGCGTTCGGCGAGGGCCGCCGAGAGCCGGCCGGTCACCTCGGCGGGATAAAAGATGAGCGTGAGGAATTCCTGGAATTCCGTCGGGCCCATGCGGTCGCGGAAGAGCCTTTCGGCCACCGGTCGCAGGGTGCCCGAGGCGTTGTTGATGACGTGACGAAGCTTCTTGTCCTCGCCGTGCACGTCGCTGATGACGTGCACCGTTCCCATCGGCAGCGTGAGGATCGCCGACAGCCGCGCGATCTCCGCCACCGCCGCATCGATGCTGGGAAACTGACTCGACAGGGGCTTCAGCAGCGTCAGCTCGTAGTCGCTCGGCCGCCCGACCGCGGCCGAGGGCGCCGCCGTTTGGATGCCGTCGTCGTCAGGGGGCATACGCAGGACCGGATGGGCGTGAACCGCCGAGGCAATGGCGACACGAAGGGGTTACGGACGGTGCACCAGCCGGGGACCGTCGGTGCCGTAGGCCCCGACGCCTCCCTGGTAGCGGCTGCCGTGCCACCAGCCGAGGTTCGTCCGCTTGTGCACGATGATGCCAGTGTAGTCGACTCCCCACGTTCCCTCGTGATCGTGCCGCTCCTCGCCGCCGCGGCCGCGCATGCGGGCGCCGCCGCCCACGAAGTAGCCCTCTTCATGGGGCGATTCCGCCGGCTTGGCCAGCGGGGAGACGCACTGCGGATTGCCGGCGCGGTCGAAAGGATTGCCCTGGAAATGCCTGCGTTCCGTCGCGGGACGGCCCATGTAGGGCGTCAGATCGTGGCCGCTGGCCGCCGTGCTCCAACTCGCGATCACGGCCGCGGCCACAAGCCAGCCGCCGTGGCAGCCAGACGGCCGTGCGGGCGGTCGCAGCCTCGGCCGCGGTGCGGCGGCGGGCGTGCTTCGATCCAGGGTTTTCATGCAGATGTTCATGTGGCGTTGCGCCAGCCTTGGCCAGCCGCCCACTTCTCCTCGGACACGCCGCCTTCTCGTCTTGCCCCTGCTGCGGAGGCTGCCCGGTCGGCGATCGGCAGCGCTCCTCCTTCTTGTGTGCATCGCCCCATCGACGCCAGTTAGCCGATTTTTCCGCGATCGCACGGACTTGTCGGAGAAAACGTCCAAGTTGTCCCCACTGCTTCAACCGATACCACCGGCAGGTTCGTCCGTGCAGAGGGATGCCACGGCCCGCGGGCTGGCCTTCCAGAGGCGACCGTTCCCGGAGCGGGAGATTTCCGCCGGTGCCAGCAATGCCCTCCATGTCGCGCCCTGGTAGCCAGCGGAACAGCCTCGATGGCCCCCGCCTGATGCACCGCCTGCTGCGGTTGATCCTGTTCTGCGTCTGGGCCGCCGGGGCGGCGGCGGGTTTTGCGCACGAGGATCTGGCGTGGATCTGGGCCGGTGAAGACGCGATCGGGATCCTTTTGCCCTCGGTGGCCGCCGAATTCTGGACGGCCGCCCCCGACGAGTTGTGGCCTGCGTCGCTGCCCGCGGTCGGCGGACTTCTTCCGGCACCGGCCTCCCACGCGGCCGGGGAGCCTTGCCTCGATCCCGGCGTCGACCGGGCGAATCGCGTGACGCTCGCGGCGGGCATGGCCGAATTGGGCCCCGACGAGTCGGCGGACCTCGTTCGCGGCCCGCCGATCCTCGCCGAACCGGCCGGCAATCCCTTCGATCTCGCCGAGGAGCGGACCGTGGCCGATCCGCTCTTCCGGTATCCCATGTATCCGCCCGCGGGATTCACCGGCAGTTCCAGCGTGATTCCCAGCGAGGAGCAGGAGACGTCGCACTTCGTGCCGATCGAGGACCGCTGGCGGATCGGCCTGCAGCCGTGGGACCGGTACGGCCGCGGTCACCCGCGGCTGGAGGATTATCCCTACGCGCTCGGCAACGGCTTCAATCCCTACACGCAGAACCTGCTCAAGGAGGACTATCCGCTCATCGGGCAGGAGACCTTCTTCAACATGGCCGTGATCAGCCGCACCATCGGCAACTTCCGGCAGGTGCCCACGCCCAACACGCCGTTCGAGTCGACGCCGACGCCCGGGCAGGAGGATTTCTACGGCAATCCCAACGGCTTCTTCTTCCTGCAGTACTACACGCTGTCGTTCGACCTCATCCACGGCGACCGGGCGTTCAAGCCCAACGACTGGCGGATCAAGATCGCCCCGGTGTTCAACACCAACTACCTGGAGGTCTACGAACTCGGCGTCGTGAGCCCCGACGTGGCCGAGGGCCGCCGCCGGTCACGCGGGTTTGCCACGATCGAGGAATGGTTCATCGAGGCGAAGCTGGCCGACCTGAGCCCCGACTACGACTTCGTGTCGATCCGCGGCGGGTCGCAGCCGTTCACGAGCGACTTCCGCGGCTTCATCTTCAGCGACCTGAACCGCTCGATCCGGCTGTTCGGCACGCGGCTGGCGAACCGCGACCAGTTCAACCTGATCGTGTTCGACCAGCGCGAGAAGGACACGAACAGTTTTCTGAACACGTTCGACTCGCGGCAGCAGCAGATCCTCATCGCCAACTACTACCGGCAGGATTTCATCTGGCCCGGCCACACCGCTCAGGCGAGCTTCCACTACGACCTGGATGCTCCCACGACCGAGTACGACAGGAACGGCTTCCTCGTGCGGCCCGATCCCGTCGGCATCGCCACGCCGCATCAGGTGAACGCCGCCTATCTCGGCGTGGCCACCGACGGCCACATCAACGAACTCAACGTCACGAGCGCCTTCTACTACGCCTTCGGCCGTGACTCGCTCAACCAACTCGCCCTGCAGCCGGTGGACATCGGCGCGACCATGGCGGCGCTCGAACTCTCCTACTCCCCCGACTGGATCCGCTTCCGCACCTCCGTCTTCTACGCCTCGGGCGACAACAACGTGCACGACAACAAGGGGGGCGGCTTCGACGCCATCATCGACAACACGCAGTTCGCCGGCGGCGAGTTCAGCTTCTGGGTCCGGCAGCAGATCAAGCTGCTCGGCACGAACCTGAAGAACCTGCTTTCGATCTACCCCGACCTGCGGGCGAGCAACAAGTTCCAGTCGCAGGCCAATTTCGTGAATCCCGGCCTGCAACTCTACAACGCGGGCGTCGATTTCGAACTCACGCAGCGGACGCGGCTGATCACCAACTGCAACCTGCTGTTCTTCGACACCACCCAGACGCTCGAAGCGCTGGTGTTCCAGGACAACATCTCGAAGAGCATCGGCACCGACCTGAGCCTGGGTGTCGAGCACCGGCCGCTACTCAACAACAACTGCATCTTCCGCGGCGGCGTCTCGGGCCTGCTGCCGGGCGACGGGTTCGACGCCCTCTATGGCAACATCAACGGCTCGTCGCCGAACCTGTTCGCGGCCTTCGTCGATCTGGAAATCGCGTTCTGAAGACACGCGAAAAAAGGCCGCGCCGGCCTGCAGCGGGCGTAGGCTATACTCGCCGCTTCGGACGACGCAAGGAGTGGCGAAACGTGACCGGCACAATCATCGACAGTCTCGCGAGGCCGCAGCCGCTTCGCCGGAACGCGGTCATCGTCGGTCTCGGGGTGATCGGGCTGGTCTGCCTGGTCATGCTTGCCGGGCTGGTCATGGGCCTGTTTGCCATGCGTCGCCCCGCCGTGCCGCGGCGGCTCGATCGCTCCGCCCTCCGCACCCTGTCGCCGCGGGAGGCCGCGGAGATCGCCCGCTTTCCCGGCACGATCGAACTCGGCGGGCTCGCCTCGCTCGAAGGCGAGGCCGCCCGTGAACTCGCCCGGCATCGCGGTGCCCTGCACCTCGACGGCCTCGCCGCGATCTCCGACGCCGCGGCCGCCGATCTCGCCCGCCACCCCGGGCCGGTCTCCGTCGCCGGGCTGGCGGTGCGCAGTCGCGCGGCGGTGACGCTCACCCCGCCGCTGGCGGCCCTCCTGGCACGGCACCCCGGGCCGCTCGACCTTCCGGCCCTGGAGGAAGTGCCGGCCGACGTCGCGCAGGCACTCGCGCCGCACCGGGCGGTGCTCCTGCTCCCGGCCGTGAAGCGGCTCACGCCGGCGGCGGCCGAGGGGCTCGAGCGGCACGTGGGCCCGATCGCGTTGCCCGCGATCGAGTCGCTGCATTCCCCCGCGCTCGCGGCGAGGTTGCTGGCCGACGGCACGACCGACTTTTCGAAGCTGACCGAGATCGGCGCCGGCGTCGTGCCCCTGCTCGCGGCTTCCCCGCGGCCGCTCGATCTTTCCGCCTTCGTGACCCGGGCGAGCGATGGCGGCAGCCTGACCGCCACGACCGCGAAGCTCCTCGCCCGACAGGCGGGCAGCCTCGCGCTGCCGGAACTCCGCGACCTCGACGCGGACGTGGCCGCCGGGCTCGCCTCCCATGCCGGGCCGCTCGTTCTCGATGGTCTCGCCGCGCTCACGCCGGCGGCGGCCACGGCCTTGGCGGCGCACGCCGCTCCGCTCAAACTCGGCGGCATCCGCGGATTGGCCGAGCCCGTGGCGACCGCGCTGGCGGCCCATCGCGGCCCTCTCGAACTCGACGGCCTCGCCGTGCTCGACTCGCCTGCGCTCGTCGACAAGCTCCTCCGGGATGGCCGTACCGACTTCGACCGGGTGACGCGGCTGTCGCCGGCAGCCGCCGAGCGGCTCGCAGCCCATCGCGGCCCGGTCGCCCTCGACGGCCTTGCGGCTGCGGATGATGCGGTGATCGCGGCGCTGGCCTCCCATCCCGGACCTCTGCGTGTGGCCGGGCTGGCACGGGAGGCGGCGGCCTGCTCGACGATCTCCGATGCTCTGGCCGCCGTGCTCGTCAGGCATGCCGGCCCACTCCCGCTGCCGAACGTGGTTGCCCTCACGAACCGACCGCTGGTGGCGCGGCTGCTGGCCGACGGCCGCACCGATTTTTCACGGCTTCGGACGGTGTCCGCGGACGTGGCCGAGGAACTGGCGGCCAGCCCGCGGCCCCTCGACCTCCGCGGCCTGTCGGCTCTCGACAGTCCGTCGCTCGTGACCAAGCTCCTCGCCGACGGCCGCACCGACTTCGCCGCCGTCACCGAAGTGTCGCCCGCCGCCGCCGCCGTGCTCGCCGCCCATCCCGGCAGGCTCGACCTCGGCGGCCTCGTCGGCGTCGCGAGCCTGTCGCCGACCATCACCGCCGAACTGGCCGGCGCGGTCTCCAGGCACCCGGGGCCGCTGCCGTTGCACCGGATCGAGGCGCTCTCCGAGGCGGCTGCAAAGGCTCTGGCCGGCCACGAGGGATATCTCGGCCTCGACGGGCTCGTCGACATTTCGGAGCCGGTGGCCGCGGCTCTCGCCGCGCATGTCGGCCCGCTCGATCTCGACGGACTGCGTCGCCCGTCGCCCGCGGTCGAGGAGGCGCTCGCCCGCCACGAGGGCGGCATCGGCCTCGATCGGATCGAGTCGCTCGCGTCGCCGAAGCTTGCAGCAGCGCTCGTGCGCCAGGGACGGCGGGAGTATGGCCGCCTGCGCGAGGTCTCGTCGGCCGCCGCCGCCGTGCTCGCCGGGATCGACGGCACGCTCTACCTCGACGGGCTCGAGTCGCTCGACGACGAGACCGCCGCGGCCCTGGCGCGGCACGCGGGCGACCTCTCGCTCAACGGCCTCACGCAGCTCTCCGAGGCGGCGGCCGCCGCCCTGGCAACCCACCGCGGTGACCTTTCGTTGACCGGCCTCTCCACCCCATCCGCCGCCGTCGCCCGGTCGCTCGCCGCCCACGCGGGCCCGGTCTACCGACGGGAGTGATCCTCCGGGCGAATGTTCTACTCGCGCCTGGGTGACGGGAGGGGTACGCATGCCCTGGGAGCCGGCGTTGCTGACCAGCGCAGCCGACCAAGCCGCCTGCGGCGACTCGGTGCCCGTGGCGGAGCGCAGTCAGCATCGAGAGAGCGGAGGGCCGGGCACCGATCCGCCACAGGCGGATTGGTCGTCCCGCAGCGAACGTCCGGCGAGAGGACATGGGCACGCCCAACCTGCGCGCCGCCGCGTCAGTTGGCGGGCAGTTCGCGGATCTTCAGGTCGCGAAACCAGACCTTGTCCCCGTGATCCTGCAGGCAGATCATCCCCTGCGGCGCGGCGCCGAACTGTTTCCACTCCTTGAACTTGCTCTCCGCGAGCATGCTCTTCCAGGCCTCCGTGCCCAGGTCCGTCTCCACGACCTTCTTGCCGTTGAGCCAATGCTCGAGGTGGTTGCCCCGCAGCACGATCTTGCCCGTGTTCCAGTCGCCGACCGGCTTGAGTTCCCTGTCGTTGCCGGCGATGAGCGCGTAGAGGGCGGCGGCCGACGTCTTCGGATTGGCGCCGTCGCGGTGCTTGGCGTCGTCGAGGACCTGGTACTCGGGCCCGCTCATGTAGGGTGCGCGATCGCCGGGTTGCACCCGGTACATCACGCCGCTGTTCGCACCCGGGGCCACCTTCCACTGAAACTGGAACTCGAAGTTCTTGAACTCCCTGTCGGTGACGATGTCGCCGCCGCCACCGCCGGTGAGGTGCAAGGCCCCGTCCTCCACCACCCACTGCGTGCCGATCGGCTTGCCCGAATAGCTTTTCCAGCCGGCGAGCGTCTTGCCGTCGAAGAGGTTCACCCAGCCGCTTTCCTCGGCAAGAGCGGAGCTGCAGAGGATCAGGCCGGAAGCGAGCAGGGCGAGCGAGCGACGCATCGTGTCACCTTGATTACGAGGGGAACGGAGAAGGACGCGGGTGCCGTGCGCTGGCTGGAGGACGCAGGCCGCACGCCGCCTCCATGAGCTTTTACCCGGTGGCGACGGCCGCCGCAACTCCCCTGTCACGCGGCGTCGGCCCGCCTCAGACGCCGGCCATCGCGTTGCGCGAGAACTTGATGTAGGGCAGCCGGATGCCGCGGACGAAGAACTGCGAGGCCACCTTGGGCAGCGGGGCCGAGAACCCGGCGGCGCCGTAGAACGTGACCACGTCGTCCTGATCGACGCCGTCGCCGCTGATCCCGTAGCCGCCCTGCAGGTTGCCGCCGACATACACCGCCGTGCTGCCGGGGAAGAAGACGATGCCGTTCTGGTTGGTGGCGGAGGTCGTCGCGCGGAAGTTCGAGCCGGGCGTGAAAGAGTCGTAGCCGAGCACCGTGCTCGTGAAGGCCGAGGCCGGCAGCGGGCCGCCCACGTTGAGGCCGGTCCGGGCATTGATGCCCGGAGTGTTGAGGATCGAGAAGGGGCCGGGCGCCGCCGAGGCGTTGCCCGACGGATACTTGGGCACCGCGAGATAGCGGAAGGTGCGGTTGGTGAAGGCCGTGCCCAGGGGCACCGCGCCGACGCGATCCTGCGGCTGCAGGTCAGGCGAGGCGTAGTAGGCGGTGTTGCGCGACTTGGCCATGGCCACGTCGATCGAGAACACCGTGGCGTCTCGCATCCGGAAGACGCCCAGCAGCGTGCCGTCCCGGTCGGCGACGGCGAGCACCATCTTCGCGAAGGTCGGCTGCACGCGGATCTGGGCCCGGGTCTTCGTCGCCTGGGCGACGCCCTGTTCGATGAGCCGCGTCACCTGGGCGGCGGTCAGGCCGCCGGGCAGGCCGCTCGATGTCGCGGGCACGAGCCAGCCGTCGGGCTGGGGCTGGCCCGCGAGCAGTTCCACGCCGCCGGGGGCGACCGGCCGATCAGCTCCGTTCACCGTGCCGGGGCCGAGTGTGTTCATGATATTGAACAGCGTCTGCACGCCGAGCGGTCCGGCCTGCGGTCCGAAGCTCTGCAGGGCGATGCCACCGAGGTAGATCGCGGCGGCGGCATTGATGGCGTTGACCTGCGCCTGCATCGTCATGCTCGTCGTGATGTGGGCCCGGTTGATGATCAACTGGGGTGCCAGGGAGACTTGGCCCGAGTTGAGCAACGTCGAGAATGCGATCACCTCGGCTTCGAGCGCCTTGGGCGCGTTGAGACGGTTCGTGCGCGTCTGGTTCGGGCTGGCGATGAACGCCTGCTCGAAGGTGGCCGTGCCGAACTCGGGCGTGCCCGGCCGGCCGGGGAAGAACACGCCGATGCCGCCGATCAGATCGTTCGTCTTGCCGCGGTAGATGCCCAGGCCGCCCGGCATGGTGGAGATGCCGCGGGCGATCGCCTGCGGCCCCTGCCCTGCCTGCGAACCGACGGCGCCGTAGGTGCCGGCCACCTGGGCCGAGTACGACCGGCGGTCGATGACGAAGTTGGCCGCATCGAAGGGATCTGCCGGGGAGACGCCCGGCTTGAGCACGCTCACCCGGTTGGTGTGCTCGATCGCGAAGAGGTCGACGAGCGGCTGGCGGAGGATTCCCGGCGGAAACTCGCCGCCGATCCCGACGGGCGCCACGTAGCCGGGGCCCTGCAGGGTGGGATCCGTGCTCGCGGGATTGGCCTGCATCTCCCGCTGGGTGATCGTGCTCTGGCTGATGTGGCTGACCGTGCGCGACGTGAGGATCGCCTGGCCGTTGGAGAAGAAGGCGCCCGTGCGGGCCTTGGCGACGGCGCCGTCGATGGCGAATGACAGCTGCTCGGACGTCATGCCGGCGAAGTCCGTCTCGGTCCGCACGCCGAGGATTTTTCCGGAGCGGTCGACGACGGCGATGATGGCGTCGGTGCTCGGGGTGGCGGCACTTGCCCGATCGAGCAGGACCTCGACTTCGTCCATCGAGAGCTGTGCGGCTGCCATCATGGCCCGCCCCTCGAGCCGCTCGAGCCCATCGCCAAAAGCGGGACGACGGCCGACGGCGGCCGACGGCCGGCGCGGGGAAGCAACTCGTTTCGAAAACCACCCGATCATGGCCGGACGACTCCTGACGGCATTTTTTACGTTATCCTCAAGGTGGATCGACCGCCAGCGGCGGGTTCCGCCTGTTTTCGCCCCCGATCTTGTGCAATCATTCTAGGTGGCACGACCCGCAGCCCATTCCCGTCCAGGACGACCATGCCGCCACTCCATCCCAATCCCGAGGCCGACCGGCTCCGCACCGTGACCGACGACAGCCACGGCTGGCGGCGCTGGGGACCCTATCTCTCGGACCGGGCCTGGGGCACGGTCCGGGAGGATTACTCCGCCGACGGCGACGCCTGGCGACATCTCCCGTATGGCATGTCCCGTTCGAAGGCCTACCGCTGGGGGGAGGACGGCATCGCGGGCATCTGCGACCGGTTTCAGCTGCTCTGTTTCGCGCCGACGTTCTGGAACGAACGTGATACGCACCTCAAGGAACGGTTGTTCGGCGTCGCCTCCTTCGAGGGCAACCACGGTGAGGACGTGAAGGAGTATTACTTCCACGTCGACAACACCCCCACCCACTCCTTCATGAGCCTGCGCTACCGCTACCCGCAGCGGGCGTTTCCCTACGAGCAGCTGGTGGCCGAAAACCAGCGTCGCGAGGGGCAGGGGCCGGAGTACGAGCTCGTCGACACCGGCGTCTTCGCCGACGACCGCTGGTTCGACATCCTCGTCGAATACGCGAAGGTCACGCCCGAGGAGATCGCCATCCGGATCACGGCCACGAACTGCGGCCCCGACCCGGCCCCGCTCCTCATGCTCCCGACGCTCTGGTTCCGCAACACCTGGTCGTGGGGGCCGCTGCCGCTGCCGCCGCCCGTGATCCGTGCGGTGGCCGCCCCCGCCGGCCTGCTCTGCCTGGAGGCCGACGACCGCGCGATGCAGCTTGATCCGCGGATTCCCGGGGACGGTCGGCTCGGGCCCCGCCGGCTGCTGGCCGCGGCCGCCGACGCGACCGTGCTGGCGACCGACAACGAGACCAACGGGCCGGCCGTCTACGGACCGGGCAACGCCAGCCGCTCCCGGTTCACGAAGGACGCCTTCCACCGGTTGCTCTGCGACGGCGAGGGGTCGGCCGTCAATCCCGCCGGCAGCGGCACGAAGCTCTGCCTCGAGCGTCGCTGGCTCGTGCCCCCGGGCGGCTCGGCCGTCATGCACCTGCTGCTCACCGACCGGTCGCCCGATGCGGTCGCCGCCGACTGGGCCGCCGGCGCGGCGGCCGACGCCGGGCTGGCCGGGTTCGTCGACGCCACCATGGCGGCGCGGCGGGCGGAGGCCGACATCTTCCACGAGCAGCTGGCGCCGCCCGACGCCACGGCCGACGAGCGTCACGTGCAGCGGCGGGCCCTGGCGGGCCTGCTCTGGACAAAACAAAACTACATCTTCGACGTCGAAAAATGGCTCGACGGCGACAACCCCGAGATGCCGCCGCCGGCGTCCCGCCGCACGATCCGCAACCAGCACTGGCGGCACCTCAATTCGCTGCGGGTGCTGTCGATGCCCGACACGTGGGAGTACCCCTGGTTTGCGGCCTGGGATCTCGCCTTCCAGTGCATCCCCTTCGCGCTCGTCGACACCCAGTTCGCCAAGGACCAGCTCTGGTTTCTCCTGTTCGAGCAGTTCCAGCATCCCAGCGGGCAGCTGCCGGCCTACGAGTGGGAGTTCAGCGACCTGAATCCGCCGGTGCACGCCTGGGCGGTCTGGCGGGTCTACAACATGGAAAACCGGCTTCAAGGCCGCAAGGATCGGGCGTGGCTGGAGCGGTGCTACCACAAGCTCCTCCTGAATTTCACCAGCTGGGTGAACAAGGTGGACCGCGAGGGCAACAACGTGTTCGAGGGGGGCTTTCTCGGCCTCGACAACATCAGCATCTTCGACCGCAGCGAGCAGATCGACGACGGCTCTTCGCTCGAGCAGTCCGACGCGACCGGCTGGATGGGCATGTTCTGCCTGACGATGATGCGGATCTCGCTGGAACTCGCCCGGGAGAATCCCGTCTACGAGAGCATGGCCTCGAAGTTCCTGCAGCACTACGCCTACATCGCGCACGCCATGAAGCACATGGGCCGGCGCGACTACGCCCTGTTCGACGAGGACGACGGCTTCTTCTACGACGTGCTGCGTCATGCCGACGGCCGCTACCAGAAATTCCGGGTGCGTTCGCTCGTGGGGCTGATCCCGATGTTCGCCGTCGAGCGGCTGGAGGCGGAGTGGATCGCGCCCTTCCGGGAATTCTCCGCGAACCTCGCCTGGTTCTTGAGCAACCGGTCGGACATGGTGGCGAACGTGATCCAGCGGGTGCCGCAGGCCGACGGCTCGACCACGCACCTGCTCACGATCATGAACTTCGCGCAGCTCACCCGGCTGCTCGGGCGGCTGCACGACCCGGAGGAGTTTCTCGCGCCGCACGGGGTGCGGTCGCTGTCCAAGAAGCACGAGCGGGAGCCGTTCGAGTTCGAGGGGCGTCGGGTCGGCTACGAGCCGGCCGAATCGGAGACGAAGCTCAAGGGGGGCAACTCCAACTGGCGGGGGCCGATCTGGTTTCCGACGACGTTCCTGATCATCGAGTCGCTCCGCAAGCTGGGCACCGCCTTCGGCCCGGACGTCTGCCTGGAGACGCCGGCGTCGGCCGGCCGGCCGATGGGCTTCCGCGACATGGCCCGCGACATCGCCCGGCGGATGACCGGGATTTTCCTGGCCGACGGCGCGGGCCGCCGGCCCGTGTGGGGCGACGTGCCCCTGTTTCGCGACGATCCACGGTGGCGGGACGAACTGCTGTTTTACGAGTATTTCCACGGCGACACCGCCGCCGGTCTGGGGGCGAGCCACCAGACGGGCTGGACGGCGCTGGTGGCCAACCTGATTGACGAGTGGCGGTGAGACGGGTGCAGCTGTTCGTGTCCGGGCGTCACGCGATGCGGACGTTGCGTGCCGCCCCCCGCGGAAAGTAGCCTAGCGGCCAATGATCGTCCAGGAACTCCACCAGATCCAGCACCGGCATCGCTATCTTCCCGAGGCGGAGCTGCGCAAACTCGCCGAACGGACCGGCACGCCGCTCTATCGGCTGCAGGAGGTGGCCAGCTTCTTCCCGCACTTCAAGCTCCAGCCGCCTCCCGCTGTGGAGGTGCACGTCTGCCACGACATGGCCTGCCACCAGCACGGCTGCGCCGGGCTGAAGCAGGACCTGGAGCGGTCGCTGGCCGCCGAGATCGCCGCCGGGAAGGCGACGGTGCGGTATGCCTCGTGCCTCGGCCGTTGCGATCGTCCGGTGGCGGCGATGGTCAACGACGAGTTCTATGCCGCCCGCTCGGCCGACCAGCTCGGGGCGATCGCCCGCGACGCGCTCGCCGGCCGGCAGCCGCCCGCCGATCTCGACAGCGGCTACGAGCCGCACGCCAACCGGCCGTGGCGGATCGATCCCTACCCGGGGCCGTCGACCTACGACGCGGTGCGGGCCTTCGTCGCCTCCGGCGACCAGCAGGCGGTGGTCGACCAGCTCAAGGCCGCCGATCTCCGCGGCATGGGCGGCGCCGGCGTGCCCGCCCACCAGAAATGGAACGACGTCTGGAAGGCCAAGGGGGACGCCAAGTACATCGTCTGCAACGCCGACGAGAGCGAGCCGGGCACCTTCAAGGACCGTGAACTGCTCACCCGCCACCCGCACCTCGTGCTCGAGGGCGTGATCCTCGCCGGCCTGATGACGGGCGCCACGCGGGGCTGGATCTACATCCGCCACGAATACGCCGAGCAGATCGCGATCATGCGGCGGGAGATCGCCCGGGCCGAGTCGCTCGGGGCCTGCGGCCAGGGCATCTGCGGCGGCGGCCGGAGCTTTCCGGTGGAGGTGTTCGCGAGCCCCGGCGGCTACATCTGCGGCGAGCAGAGCGCTCTCATCGAGGCGATGGAGGATCGCCGGGCCCAGCCGCGGAACAAGCCGCCCCAGCTCGAGACCAACGGCCTCTACGACAAGCCCACGCTCGTCAGCAACGTGGAGACGTTCGCCTGGGCGCCCGCCATCATGATCAAGGGCGGAACGTGGTATGCGGACGAGGGCATCAACGGCTGCAAGGGCCGCCGCTTCTTCTCGATTTCGGGCGATCTCGTGCGGCCGGGCGTCTACGAGGTGCCCAACGGCATCACGCTGCGGACGCTGCTCCACGACCTCTGCGGCGGGACCGTCGGCAGGCTGAAGGCCTTCGCGCCGTCGGGCCCGTCGGGGGGGTTTCTCCCGGCCCTGTTGCCGGTGAAGGCCCTGCCGCGCGGCTGGGAGAAGCGGGCCCCGGCGGAACTGGTCGAGAAGGTGACCGCCGCCGGCGGCACGCACCTCGACATCCTCGACCTCCAACTCGACCTGCAGCGGTTCCGCGACCTGGGGCTCGCCATCGGGGCGGGGCTCGTGGTCTACAACGACACCCGCGACATGGTGGCCGAGGGCCTCAACTGCGCCCAGTTCTTCCGCGACGAGTCGTGCGGCAAGTGCGTGCCCTGCCGGATCGGCTCGGAGAAGATCGTGGAGATGGGAGAACAGCTCGTGGCGGGCGGCCTCGATGCGGGATCGTTCCGGCCCCGGCAGCAGCTGGTCAACGAACTGACCCGCGCCATGGAGATGACGAGCATCTGCGGGCTCGGCATGGTGGCGGCCAAGCCGCTCGAGTCGGCGCTCGCGCTCTTTCCCGACGACATGCAGCGGCACCTGCGAAAGGGATGACATGAGTACGGACGCGGCGGCGGGCACGGCAGGCCATCTCGACGACGACCTTCACGATCGGCTGATCCTGCCCGAGGAGGACGGCCTCTTCGCCCGCGACATCGACGGGCAGCTCGTCCGCATGGACAAGGTCACGGCCGCCGACTTCGAGAAGCAGATCACGATCAAGGTGGACGGCCGCGAAGTGACGGTGCCCAAGGCCGTGCCGCTGACCGATGCGCAGGGAAAGATCCTGCGGGATCCGGAGGGCCGGCCCATCCCCCGCGCCACGACGATCTACGACGCGGCCACGAAGGCCTACGCCGACGACCCGGCCGGCAACCCGATCCCGATCCTCTGCCACCAGGAGCATCTCGATCCCGTCGGCGTCTGCCGCGTCTGCTGCGTCGAGATCGCGAAGGTGAAGCGGGGGGCGATGCAGCGGGAGCGGAAGCTCCTGCCCGCCTGCCACCACCGCGTCGAGGAGACGATGGAGGTGCAGACGATCCGCTCTCCCGACCTGGCGGCTCGCAAGCGCGTCGACGCCAACGTGCGGACG
>JBIIYN010000292.1:0-4967 GCA_044346795.1 Pirellulales bacterium | reverse complement strand
AGGCCAAGATCGGCGACACCGGCCGCAGCGTCATCGAGCAGACCTGCATGGTGTTCGGCCAGATGAACGAACCGCCGGGAGCCCGACTCCGCGTGGCGCTTTCCGCCCTCACCATGGCCGAGTACTTCCGCGACACGACCGGCGCCGACACGCTGCTCTTCGTGGACAACATCTTCCGCTTCTCCCAGGCGGGCAGCGAAGTGAGCGCGCTGTTGGGCCGCATGCCCAGCGCCGTGGGCTACCAGCCGACCCTGGCCACGGAGATGGGGGCGCTCCAGGAGCGGATCACGTCGACCTCGAAGGGGGCCATCACGTCCGTGCAGGCGGTGTACGTGCCGGCCGACGACCCGACCGACCCGGCGCCGGCCACGGCGTTCGGCAACCTCGACGCCTTCCTCTACCTCGAACGGTCGATCTCCGAGAAGGGCATCTACCCGGCCGTCGATCCGCTCGCCTCGTCGAGCCGCATCCTCGATCCGCAGTACGTGGGCGAACGGCACTACAAGATCGCCCGCCGCGTGCAGCGGACGCTCCAGCGGTATCGCGAACTCCAGGACATCATCGCCATCCTCGGTGTCGACGAGCTTTCGGAAGAGGACAAACTGGTCGTGCACCGGGCCCGCCGCATGGAGCGATTCCTCTCGCAGCCGTTCCTCGTGGCCGAAGTGTTCACGGGCAAGCCCGGCGAGATCACGAGCCTCTCCGACACGATCCGGTCGTTCGAGGAGATCGCCGACGGCAAGTGGGATCACCTGCCCGAGCAGGCGTTCATGTACGTCGGCCCGATCGAGCAGGCCGAGGAGCAGGCCAAGAAGATGGCCGCCAAAAACTGAAATTGGCGCCGAAGTCGGCGCGAAGCGGTGCTGAGGCCGGTGCCGAGGCCGGCATCCGCGGACAGGCGAATCACCAGGAAACACGACGATGGCCGAGACGACTGGACAAAAATCGGGACGCGACGGCGACACGGGCAGCGGCGTGCGGTGTGTCATCGTGACCCCCGAGGTGACGAGCCTCGACACGCGGGCGCGGGCCGTCACACTGCCTTTGTTCGACGGCCAGCGTGGCGTGGGCCGCGGCCACGCCCCCTTCATCGGCCGACTCGGGGCCGGTGAGGTGCGGATCACGGGCGAGCAGGGCGGGGCGGCCGACGCCGTCCGCAGCGTGTTCGTCGAGGGCGGATTCGTGGAGGTGGGCCACGACGCGGTGACGGTGATCACCCAGCGTGCCGTGCCCGCCGACAAGATCGACCTCGCGAAGGCCCGCGAGGAACTGGAGACGATCAGGCGTTCCACCGCCACCGGCGACGACGCGATCGCCGCGAAGATGCAGGCGGAGGCCACGGCCCGCGAGGTCGTGCGAATCGCCGAACGCAGCCGGTAAGCGGCCCTGCCGGCGTGACAATCGCACCGCAGGATGCGATGCCTGTCGGACGTGGGAATCCGCGGCATTCCCACCGTCCGACCCAAGCCGGCAGGGGCCAGGGATGGCCCTGCCCGCGTGAATGTCGCATCGCAGGATGCGATGCCCGTCGGACGTGGGAATCCTCGGCATTCCCACCGTCCGACCCAAGCGGGCAGGGGCCAGGGATGGCCCTGCCGGCGTAAAGTCAGATCTGGTAATCCGACTCCGGCTGGGGCATTTCGCCCCGCATGCGGAGCTTGGGACGCTCGAGCACGACCGTCGTGTGCGGTTCGACCGACCGCGTGAGCCAGACGTTGCTGCCGATCACCGAGTCGTGGCCGATGCGGGTCGCCCCGCCGAGCACCGTCGCGTTGGCGTAGATGACCACGCGGTCCTCGATCGTCGGATGGCGCTTCGTGCCCCGCACGAGATGGCCGTCGGCGTCCGTCTGAAACGAGAGGGCTCCGAGCGTCACCCCCTGGTAGAGCTTCACGCGGCTGCCGATCTCGCAGGTCTCGCCGATCACGACGCCCGTGCCGTGGTCGATGAAGAAATGGTCGCCGATCGTCGCCCCGGGATGGATGTCGATGCCCGTCCGCGCGTGGGCCCACTCCGCCATCATCCGCGGGATGAGCGGCACCTCCAGCCGATGCAGCAGGTGTGCGAGCCGATGAATCGTGACCGCCTCGAGGCCGGGATAGCAGAAGATGACCTCGTCGAGGGTGCGGACAGCCGGATCGCCGTCGTAGGCGGCCTGCACGTCGGTGGCGAGCACCCGGCGCAGGTCGGGGATGTGCTCGAGGAACTCGACGGCCTTCGCTTGGCCGAGCGCCTCGAAATCACCCTCCTCGGTGCAATGCTGCACCGCGTCGGACACGGCGGGCGGCTCGACGCCCTGCTCGGCGGCCACCCGCTGCGCCGAGAGGCTGTGCCGCAGAGCCCGGCCGATCTGCGTGGTCAGCTTGTCGTGCAGGCCGTCGACGAGGTCGCCCACGTGGTAGGTGACGTTGCCCATGTGCAGGTTTTCCCGGCGGCGATAGCCAGGGTAGAGGATCTCCTTGAGATCCTCGCAGGCCAGCACGATCGCCTCGTAGCTCGGCAGCGGGCAGTGGCCGAGATACTGGATCGTCGGGACATCCTGATACGTCTCGACGATCCGCCGCGTGAGTTCCGGCAGCTGTTCCTTGATGCGGATGTCGGTGGCCATGGACGTCGATGGTAGAGGCGGCCGGCGGACGCGGCAAACCGGGTGCCATAAGCGTTCGACGAGACGCCCCGGCGGAATTGAGGGTTCTTTCGGCGGTCCCCGCAAAAAACACGCTCCCGGAGCGCTCTGCCGGCAGTTCAACGACCGCCCGGTGCCAGCGCGGGCAAGCCCGGGAGGCTGGGGAAACCAGGGCGTCAGCCGCCGGCCGGCTCGCCGGCAGCCTCGGCCGCGGCGGCCAGCGTCAGGCTGCCCTCGTAGAGGGCCCGTCCCACGATGCAGCCGGCGGCCCCCACCGCCGCCGCCTGCCGCACGTCTTCGGCCTTCGACACGCCGCCCGAGGCGATGACGGGCAGCCGCACGGCCCGCACCATCTCCGCGAGGGCCGGCAGGTTCGGCCCCGCCATCATGCCGTCCTTGGCGATATCGGTGTAGACGATTCCGGCCAGTGGCAGTTCCTCATGCCGCTTCGCCACGTCGATGGCGTGCAACGCGCTGGTCTCGATCCAGCCCCGCACGGCGACCTTGCCGTCGCGGGCGTCGAGCCCGAGCACGATCCGCCCGGGGAACGACGTCGCGAGGTCCGCAAGCAGGGCCGGGTTCTCAATCGCCACGCTGCCAACGACGAGCCGCTGCACACCCGCCGCCAGGTAGGCCCGAGCGGTATCGACCGACCGGATGCCGCCACCCAGTTGGCAGGGCACTCCCGCGGCCGCCGCCATGCGGCCCACCAGGTCGGCCTGCACGGGTGATCCCTCCTTCGCGCCGTCCAGATCGACGACATGCAGCCGCCGCGCTCCACCGGCCACGAACCGCCGCACCATCTCGACGGGATCGTCGCCAAACACGGTTTCGCGGGCGTAGTCGCCCTGCAAGAGCCGCACGCATTTGCCTCCGCGAAGGTCGATGGCGGGCCAGAGTTCCATGATCAGGCGCTCCTCATCAGCGTGCGCAGCAGGTCCATGCCCGCCGCCTGGCTCTTCTCGGGATGAAACTGCGTGGCGAACATCCGGCCGCGGGCCACCGCCGCGCAGAACGGGCCACCGTAGTCGCTCGTGGCGGCGATCACCGTCTCGTCGCGCGGCCGTGCCACGTAGGAATGCACGAAGTAGAAGTGATCGCCTTCGCGTCCGCAGGGCTCGACGTCAGCGCCGCCTCGCCACGAGACCTCGTTCCAGCCCATGTGCGGGATCTTCATGCCCGCGGGCAGATCGAACCGGGTCACCTCACCGGGCAGGATGCCGAGTCCTTCGTGACGCCCGCCCTCCGTACCGGTTTCGAAGAGCAGTTGCAGGCCCATGCAGATGCCGAGGAACGGCCTGTCGGCCCGCACGTGCGCGAGGATGGGTTCCACGAGGCCGCGGTCCCGGAGGGCCCGCATGGCGTCGCCGAAGGCGCCGACACCAGGCAGGACGAGCCGGCCGGATTCGGCCACGACGTTCGGGTCGGCGGTGATGCGGGCTTCGACGCCCACGCGCTCGAGCGCCTTCTGCACGCTGCGGAGGTTGCCGCTGCCGTAATCGATGATCGTGACCATGGGGGGAGTGTATGGCCGCACGCGGAGGGTTGAAAGTGGCTCTCGTCACCGCAGGCTGGCTGCGGCCGACCGTGCTTCGGCCACGGTTTGGCTGCGGAAATCCCGGCCCGGCGCTCGTCTTGCCCGGCCTGCCGGCCTTTCCTACGATCCCGCCCCCCGTCCGGGCGTGGAGCCGAGGCATGCCGATTTCTTCGTGGGCCAGCAGACACACCGTCGCCACACGCCGCGCGCTGTGGCCCATGCTCGTGCTGGCGGCCGGCTGCTCGAATCAATTGCTCAAGCGGCCCGGCACGCCGGTGAGCCTCGAACCGCCGCCGGGCGTGGCGGCACCCGCGGCAAGCCTGCCGCCGCTCGGCTCCGCCGCGGCGACGCCGCTGCCGTCCTACGCGGACGTCGATGCCCGTCAACTGCAGACGACGCTGGCCCGCAACCAGAATGAGAATCAACTGCTCAAGGACGAGATCACGGCGCTTCGTGAGCAGCTGGCGAGCACCTCGAGCCAGTTGGCTCTCTCACGTTCGACGGCCGCCGCCGCGACCCCGTGGAGCGTGCCCGGATCACAGGCGGTCGCAGGCATGCCACCGGCGGGCATGCCGTCGCCTCCCGGCGGCCAGCTGCCCCTGACGGCAGGCATGACGCCCGCGCCGGCGGTGCAGGGGCCGGCGGCGATGCACGCGGCCATGGGGCAGTTGTCCCTGCCGGGCGTCGAAACGCGGTTCGACGGCAACGTGGTGCGGCTCGAAGTGCCGGCCGACCGGCTCTTCGAGGGAGGCAGCGCCGCCCTGCTGCCCGGCGGCAGCGCGTTGCTCACGGAGGTGGCGGGCG
>JBIIYN010000291.1:0-4968 GCA_044346795.1 Pirellulales bacterium | reverse complement strand
AGGCGACGAGCCGGTTCAGTTCCTCGCGGGCCGCCGGATTGGCACAGACTGTCTCGATCCGGTCCATGAGCGCCATGGCCTTCTCGACCTCCGCCTCGATGTTCGCCGGCGGCTCGCGATGCGGCATTCGCCTATCGGCGTCGGCCAGGGCCTTCTCCTTCGTGGCCAGATCGGCCTACATTTCACGGAACCCGGCCCGCAGGGCGGTCCGAAGTTCGTCGTCATCCTCTTCGAGGATTCGTTTCGGGGCCTGGGCCACCTTCTGCCGCTGCCGCTCGACCTGGGCAAGCATCTTCTCGCGGATCGCCTCGTCAGGCGACGGCGGCGCCTTCTGCATCTCGCGGATTCGCGCCACGACGGCGGTCCGCAGCTTGTCGTTACCCGCGGCCCGCCGCATCAAGGTCACGAGCGTCCGCGCCGTGAACTGCAGCAGAGCCTCGCCGTCGATGTTGTTGTGGTTGCACTTCTCGCCCTGCGTCTTTGTGTAGATGCTGCAGCGATACATAGGCCGGCCAGCCCCGCGGTCCTTCCGCACAGCGCCGTGCATGATGCCGCCGCAGCCGCAGGTGAGGTCGAAAACGCACGGCGTCAACGGGTAGGCCGCCGGGTCGTGAGCCTTACGCTTGCCACGTTGGGAGGTGCCGCGCGCCTTTAGGTTTTCTTGAAGGCGGTGCCAACGCTTGGGATCGAACCGCGCGGCGAAACCGGCCGCGGGCACGGCGAAGCAGTCGCGCGTCGTCGTAGCCGTCCCAATCCAGGCCGGCGACTGCGGCCAAATCGACGGCATCGTTGTCGCCGGAGTCATCGGTTATCGACGGAGCACCGCCGTCCGGGAGCGACTCGTCGCCGCTCAATACGACGATCTCGATCAGCTGGAAGCCGCGGTTGCGGACCAGGCTCCGCGATTCACCGAGGGCTCGGGATACGGCAAAAATAAGGTCACGATCGTTTTCAACATAGAGCATCTGCGCACTCCATTCCCGGGTGGCCGGGAGGCAAGGGGAATGCCGACGGCAAGAGGAGCCGGCAGCACAAACAAGAAGGCCGCGTGGAAACGCTCCACGAGCCCGAGCCTGCCATCACCAGCGACGGCAAGCGGAGATCATCGCACCGCCGCGAAGGCAGTGCTCAGCGACTTTCAGCCGAGCAGGTGCACGTCGCCCATGAACCGCTCGAGCAACCGTCCCGCATGAGCCACGAGCAACGCCCGCACGATCGGCGGGCATCGTTCGTAGCTGAGGAAGTTGGGCGTGAGGTCAACGGGCTCGCCGTGCGGAGGGCTTGCGTGTTCTTCGTAGTCGGTTGCATCCCAGACTACAGCACCGATTCCGCCGGCCGTGCTTCGTGAAAGAGTCGTGCATTGCACATTCCTTGGAGAGAACGGCGGCCAATACCAGTAGGCCGCTCAAGGAATATGTCGTGGTTTTGGCAGGTATTGAGCCGCCGCGATGTCCGCTCTAGCAGCATCAAAAGGTCAAACGCAATGACATCCCGGATGGATCAAGAAACGGGGAGGACGTCAATCGCGGTGAAGAGCCGTCGGGCAATGCTCGTGCCGGGGAGCGCGGGTGCAGCGCACTGCCCCGCACGAATCACACCGTCATGCAAGTGGAGCGCGTGCACGGACGCCAGAAACACGGGCCGCGGCGATAGCCGGCTACGGGGCCGCCTTCATCGTGGCCGATTCGCTCAGCGGATTGCGATTGTTGCGGAGCACCGGTGGCTCGGGGTTCTGCCAGCCGAGCGGCGAGTTCACCACCACTACCGACTGGCCCGTGTTGTCGTGGATCCGCAGGTTGTCGGCGATCACGCCGCCGCGCGAGTGACGCCAGCAGTGGATCGCCAGCCCCCCGCTTTTCATGATGTTGCCGATCACCTCGTAGCCGTCGAGGTTGAAATTCGGCTCGATGCAGGTGACGGCCGTCTCCATGTAGTTGTGGTTGCACTTCACGTCGCGAAGCCGGCCGCGGTGCGAGGGGTGCCCCAGGAGATAGGCCGCGCCGTTCGGGTTGAGCGTGCGGGTGCCGAGGATCGCGATCCGCTCGGCGTCGAACGATTCCCCAGGGCCGACGTCGCCCCCCGGCAGAAACTTCCCCGTGTGCTCGCCGTAGCACATGACGGAGCGGTTCGTGTCGACCATCGTGATGCCCTGGATGAGCACGTCGCGAACGCGACCGTGCACGAGCACGCAGGCGTTGATGTCTTTCACGAGGAAGCTCGGCTGCACGTTGCGGCTGGCGTTCATGTCGATCGTGCCCCGGCCCGTGATCCGCACCCGCTCGATGTATTCCGGCTGCGTGCCGTGGCCGATGCGGATACCGTAGGCCTCCGGGCCGTCGTAGGAGACGAACCACGTGCTCCCCTTGTTGTGCCCCGTCGTGCTGCCGAACCGCACCTTCACGCCGTGCGCGAGATCCTGCCAGCCGCCCGTGATGGGGATGCCCGTGTGCGGCGCCTCGTTGAACTTGCTCGGCGAGGCCGCGACCTCCGCAGTGCCGTCGGGATTGACGACGTCCTGAAACACGCCCCAGGCGAACGTGTCGGGCCGGGCGGGCTGGCCGTCAGCACCGGGGTGGCCCGTAACGTCTGGCCGGCCCTCACCGTCGATCCGGATCGTGAAGACCGATGGGCGGCTCAAGTCGAAATCACCCCCCACCTCCAGGTCGTCGAGTTTCTTGCCCGCATCCTGATCGGTGGTGATCTCGGGCGTGGCTTCGAGCTTCGTCTGGCCGTCGGCGAGTTTGAGCGTGGCCCCCGCGCGGAGGTCGATCGTGATCGGCTTTTCCACGGAGAGGATCGCCCGGTGCCGGCCGAGGCCGTGCTGATGCAGCCCCGGCAGGAATACGATCGTGTCGCCGGCCGCGGCGGCGTCGAGAATCGGCTGCGGCGGCTGTCCCGGCCGGACCTCGTGCTCGGCGGCTCTGGCGACGCTCGCGGCCGCGGCCACCACCAGTGCAAAAGTTACGACCGTTCGCACCGCGTGATTCATGATCGGCTACGCCTTGCCGCCGTAGATCGCCAGGGCCCGCTCCGCCGACGCCCCGTCGTGGATCATCGCCATGAAGGCGGCCACGATGCGGCCCGGGTTTGGGTGTTGATAGATGTTACGGCCATAGACCAGGCCGTGCGCGCCTTGGGCGAGGAAGGCCGCCGCCTCGGCGAACACCGTCTCCACCGGCTTGCGGCCGCCGCCGCGGACAAGCACTGGGCAGCGGGCCGCCGCGATCACCTCGTGGTAGTCCTCGGGGCGATCGGTCGGGTCGGCCTTGATCACGTCGGCGCCGAGTTCCCGGGCCTGGCGGACGAGCGGCACGATCAGGTTCTTGTCGCCGTTGACCTGGTATCCCCCCTGCTGCTCGTTGGCGCGGAGCACGAGGGGCTCGATCATCAGCGGCATGCCGTAGCGGTCGCAGGCCGCCCGCAGCCGCGCGGCATTGAGGCAGGTCTGCCGGTGGAGGTCGGGCTGGCCCGGCATGAGGAGCAGGTTGCAGACAACGGCGGCGGCGTCGGCCTTGAGCGCGGCGATGATCGGCTCGTCCCAATGAACGAGCTGGTTGAACATCACGGCGTGCGTCGTCGGGTTGTAGAGGTTGCCGACGTCGGTCCGCAGCACGAGCGCCGGCTTCCGCGGCCCCGGGATCTCCTGGAGGATGTCGGCCTGGCCGATGTTCATCTGAATCGCATCGGGCCCGGCGGCGACGAGCGACTTGACGACCGCGGGCATGTCCTCGAGCCCGTCGAGGAACGAGTATTCGTTGAACACACCGTGGTCGATGGCGACGTCGAGACAGCGGCCGTCGGCGGCGAGAAACCGGTTGAGGCGAAACTTGTAACTGTTGAAGCTCATGATGCGTGATAGTTGACACTCCAAACGAAGATTGTCAAATGAAACGCAGTCCAAGGAGCGATTCGATGCTGGTTCCCCACCTGATCGCCGGCCGGGCCGTCACCGCCGCGGCCGCACATGGCGACGTCTTCAATCCGTCCACGGGTGAGGTGATCGCGCGGGTGCCGCTCGGCACCGCGGCCGATGTCGATGCGGCCGTGCAGGCGGCGCGGGCCGCGTTCGCCTCGTGGGGCGTGCTGCCGTCGCCGAAGCGGTCGGCCGTGCTCTTCCGGTATCGCGACCTCCTGGAAAAACACTTCGACGAACTGGCCCGGCTCGTCACGAAAGAAAACGGCAAGACGCTCGACGAGGCCCGTGGCGACGTGCGGCGCGGGATCGAGGTGGTCGAGTTCGCCTGCGGCATTTCGCACCTCGCGAAGGGGGAGAGCCTGCCGCAGGTTGCCGAACAGATCGACGCGGTGACCACGCGGGAGCCGCTGGGCGTCTGCGCCGGCATCACGCCCTTCAACTTCCCTGCCATGGTGCCGATGTGGATGTATCCCCCCGCGATCGCCTGCGGCAACACGTTCATCCTCAAGCCGAGCGAGAAGGTGCCGCTGACGGCGCTGCGCTTGGCGGAGCTCTTTGCGGAGGCAGGCCTGCCGCCCGGCGTGTTCAACATCGTGCACGGCGGCCGCGAGGTGGTCGACGCCCTCTGCACGCATCCGGGCATCGCGGCGGTGAGCTTCGTCGGCTCGTCGGGAGTGGCGGCCCACGTCTACGCCCTCGCGTCGCGGCACGGCAAACGGGTGCAGGCGGCGGGCGGGGCGAAGAACGTGCTTCTCGTCATGCCCGACGCGGAGCCCGAGCCCACGCTGCGGGCGATCCTGGGCTCGTCGTTCGGCTGCGCCGGCCAGCGGTGCATGGCGGGATCGGTGCTCATAGGCGTGGGGAAGGCGACGGCTGACGAGTGGCGGGAGCGGATCTCGGCGGCGCTCGCAAGCTTGCGGGTGGCCGACACGTCGGCCGACGACCGGGCCGAGATGGGGCCCGTGATCGACGCTGGCGCCCAGCGGCGAGTGCGCAGCTTCATCGAGGCCGCGGCCGGCGAAGGGGCCGACGTGGCCTTCGACGGCGGCAAG
>JBIIYN010000290.1:0-4969 GCA_044346795.1 Pirellulales bacterium | reverse complement strand
GGGCATGGATGACTTCTTCCGACAGATGGCCGGGGTTGCCGAGGACCGCAGCATGCACTCCATGACACGAACACTGGTCGGGTTTGCCCTCGCGGCATCCGTGCTGGCCGGAGGATGCAGTCGGCCGAGCCGCGGGCCGGCGGCCTCCGGCGGCTCCAGGGGAACGATCGGCGTGTCCCTGCTGGCCCTCGACAACCCGTTCTTCAAGGTGATCGGCGACACGATCGCAGCCGAAGGAAAAAAGCAGGGCTTCGACACGATGCTCACCAGCGCCGACAAGGACGTCGCCCGCCAGGGGCATCAGGTCAAGGATTTCATCGTCCGCAAGGTCGCCGCGATCGTGCTCTCCCCGTGCGACTCGAAATCGATCGTGCCGATCATCCGCGAGGCCAACGCCGCCGGCATTCCCGTGTTCACGGTCGACATTCCCTGCGACGAGCCGGGCGTCCGGATCGCCACGCAGGTCGCCACCGACAACCTCGGCGGCGGCCGGGAGGCCGGCCACGCCATGATCGAGATGCTCGGGACCACCGGCGGCAAGGTCGCCATCCTCCACCTCAAGCAGGCCGAGTCGTGCCGGCTGCGGGTCGCCGGATTTCGGGAGACGATCGAGGCCCACAATGCCGCGGGGGGACCGAAGATCGAGATCGTCACGGAACTCGAAAGCGGCGGCGCCAAGGACGGCGGCGCCAAGGCGATGGAGGACGCGCTGCAGGCGTTTCCCGACCTGCGGGGAGTCTTTGCGATCAACGATCCCGCGGCGCTCGGCGGCCGCGCCGCCCTCGAGAGGGCTGGAAAGACCGCCCAGGTTGGGATCATCGGGTTCGACGGCCAGCCGGAGGGCAAAGAGGCGATTCGCGACGGCAGGATCTACGCCGACCCGATCCAGTTTCCCGACCGGATGGGCGTGGAAATCGTCGCCGCCCTCGTGCGCTGGTCGCGGGGCGAGACCCTTCCGGAGAAGACGCTCATCCCCACGAGCCTCTACCGGCAGGCCGATGCCCGGCGGGATCCGACCCTCGCGCCGGAGGCCGGCCGATGATGAGCAGGTCGTCATCCGCCGCCGCGGCGTCGCCGTCCACGGAATCCGGTCCCGCGGTGTCGCGGCCGACGCCGGGCTGCCTCCTGTCGATGCAGGGCATCGAAAAATCGTTTCCCGGGGTGCGGGCACTCCGCGGCATCGACTTCGATCTGCATGCCGGCGAGGTGCTCGCGCTCCTGGGCGAGAACGGCGCCGGCAAGAGCACGCTCATGAAGGTGCTCGGCGGCGTGCACCGGCCCGACGCGGGCACGATCCGGCTCGACGGCAGCGCGGTGGTGTTCCGGGCGCCCAAGGAGGCTCGGGCGGCGGGCATCGCCGTCATCCATCAGGAGTTCAGCCTCGTGCCGGGCCTCACGGCCGTGGAAAACATCTTCCTCGGGCAGGAACGCACCGCGATTGTGCCGCGGGCCGAGGAGCGGCGCCGGGCGGCCGACCTGTTCCGCAGGCTCGGGGCGACGGTCGATCTCGACCTTCCCTGCCGCCGGCTCACCACCGCGCAGCAGCAGCTCGTCGAGATCGCCAGGGCCCTGGCCTTCGAAGCCCGCCTGATCGTCATGGACGAGCCCACCGCGGCCCTTACGGCGGGCGAGGTGGCGCGGCTCTTCGACGTCATCCGCGACCTGCGTGCCCGCGGCATCGCGGTGATCGTCATCAGCCACCGGCTCGACGAGATTTTCGCGATCGCCGACAGGGTCGTGGTGCTGCGCGACGGCCGACACGTCGGCAGCCGTCCGATCGCGGGCCTCGACCGCGCGGAACTCATCCGGATGATGGTCGGCCGGGACCTCGCCGACGAGTATCCCCGTCGCACCACCGCCCCGGGCCGCGTACGGCTCGCGATTTCAGGACTCTCGCGGGGCGGCGCGGTCCGCGACGTCTCCTTCCAGGTGCGGGCAGGCGAGATCCTGGGCCTCGCGGGCCTCGTGGGGTCGGGCCGCACCGAGGCGCTGCGGCTGCTGTTCGGCGCCGATCACCGGGAATCGGGCGAGATCACGCTCGACGGCCGCCGGCTCGACATCCGCTCGCCACGGGATGCGATCGCGGCCGGCATCGGCCTGCTCACCGAGGACCGCAAGCTCCAGGGCCTCATCCTCGGCCACTCGGTGCGCGAGAATTTCGGGCTGCCCAACCTGGCCCGGTTTTCCCGGGCGGGCCTGATCGACGGCCGCCGCGAGCGGCAGGCGTTCGACCGCCACGTCGCGGGCCTCCGCATCAAGGCCGCCGGACCCGAGACGCCCGCGAGAAATCTCTCGGGAGGCAACCAGCAGAAGGTGGTGCTCGCCAAATGGCTCGAGCGGAACTGCGAGGTGCTCTTCTTCGACGAGCCGACGAGGGGCATCGACGTCGGCGCGCGGCACGAGATCTACCTGCTCATGAACGACCTGGTGGCCCGGGGCAAGGCGATCGTGATGGTGAGTTCCGAACTGCCGGAAGTGCTCGGGCTCGCCGACCGGATCCTCGTCATGCACGACGGCCGGATCACCGGCGAACTCGACAACCGCCGCGGCGTCACGCAGGAAGAGGTCATGCGGCTCGCGATGGCCTGACGCTTCCGGCAGCGGAGAACGATCCCCACACGGCATGCCATGAAAAACCTCCTCGACCGCACGCTCTCCGACTACGGCATGCTGCTCGTGCTGCTCCTGCTGGGACTCGTCTTCAGCGGACTCACGCTCGAGGAGCAATCGGCGACCGACGAGGCGGCGGCCCGGCGCATGGCGGCCACGATCCGCGGCCGCTGCCCGGCGGGCGGCCGCGTGCTCGTCGCCGTGCGGCCCACGCCCGAGGACGGCGTGCTGGCCGACGCACTGGGCAGGGAACTCCCCAAGGCGGGGTTCGAGGTGGCCGAGGTCGTGCGCGGCGAGCCGCAGCAGGTGCGGGCGGCCCTCGAGCAAATCGTCGGCGGCGGTGGCCGGATCGACGCGGTGGCGGCCACGGAACGGACCGGCTCCTGGCTTGTGCTCTCCGAGATGGGCGGGATCTTTCCAGCGCTCGGCCAGCCGCCGATCGTCGTGCCCGCCCCCGTTCTCTGGCCCACGTTCCTCAAGGCCGACAACCTGCTCAACATCGCGAACCAGATCGCGGTCATCGCCATCATGGCGATCGGCATGACGATGGTCATCATCACCGGCGGCATCGACCTCTCGGTGGGCAGCCTCGCCGCCCTGTCGTCCGTGACCGCCGCCCGGCTCATCCGCGACGGATGCGGCGGAGCGGAGGCGTCGGCCGCGGGCATGATCCTTTCCAGCGTCGCCGCGATCGCCCTGTGCGGCTTGCTGGGAGGCTTCTCGGGCGGCGTGATCACCGCCTGCGGGATCCCCCCGTTCATCGTCACGCTCGCGATGATGCTCGTGGCCAGCGGCCTGGCTTCCATCGCGTCGGCGGGCCAGTCGATCTACCAGATCCCGGAGTCGTTCGTCTGGCTCGGCCGCGGCGTCGGACCGTTCGGCCTGCCGCACGCCGTCTCGCTCATGCTGGCCCTCTACGCGGCGGCTCACGTGCTCATGGCGCGGACCACGCTCGGCCGCCATCTCTACGCCGTCGGCGGAAACCCCGAGGCGGCCCGGCTCGCGGGCGTGCCCGTGCGGCCGGTGCTGCTCTTCGCCTATGTCGCCTGCGGATTGCTCGCGGGCCTCGGCGGCGTGATCATGGCCTCGCAGCTCAAGAGCGGCTCCCCCACGTATGGGGCGATGTACGAACTCTACGTGATCGCGGCCGTGGTCGTCGGCGGCACGACGCTGGCCGGCGGCGAAGGCAGGATCCTGGGCACGCTCGTCGGGGCCTTCATCATCGCCGTGATCCAGAACGGCATGAACCTCGCGAACATCGAAAGCTACACGCAAAAGGTGGTGCTCGGCCTCGTGATCCTGGCCGCCGTGTTCGTCGACCGTCTGCGGCACCGCGGGTGAGCGACGTGCTCACGGGTTCCCGCAGCCTCACATTCCCGTGACGCGGGAACACCGAGCCGGTCAGCCCCCCGCGGCCGCGATGATGCCCGCGACCATCCGCTCGACGGGAAGCTCGGCCGCGGCCCGCGTCCGGGCCGCGGCGCCGTATCGTGCGGCCAGGGCGTCGTCCTCGATGATGCCCAGCGCCCGCCGGGGAAACTCGCTCTCCGGATCGGCAGGGACGAGCCGGCCGGTTTCAGCGTCGACGACCAACTGCCGCGACGCATCGCTCACGACGGCGACCGTGGGAATGCCGAGGGCCATCGCGTCGAGCAGGCCGCCGCCACAGGCCACCTCGCCCGACTGCCAGACGAGCCGCGCCTCCCGCAGCAGGTCGGGCAGGCAGTCGAGATGGTCAAAGAGATGCAGCCGCTCGTCCACCCGCTGGGCACGGGCCCGCCGCAGCAATCGCTCGCGGAGCGGGCCGCCGCCCACGAGCACGTGCTCCAGCCGCCGATGCACGACTCCCAACTGGTCGATCGCCCAGAGCAGCCGCTCGAGCCGCGACTCCGCCTCGAGCGGCGCCACGCAGAGCGTCCAGAGCTTTTCCCGGTCGAGCCCAAGTCGGGTTGCCAGTTCGGCACGGGCAAGCCCTCCGGCCGCCGCGGCCTCGGCCCCGGGCGGGATCGTGTCGATCTTCGCGGCCGCGACTCCCGCCCGCCGGCACGCGGCCGCGACTCCGGCCGAAGACGCGATCACCCGATCGACCTGGCGAAGCGCAGCGGCCGCGAGCATGCCGCGGGGCGGAACGGCCAGGTGACCGATGCACGGCAGCCGCGGCAGCAGGAGTTTGACCGCGGCGGCGAGGCTCGCCTGCGACCGACCCCAGGCGAGCAGCGCGTCGGACGCGCCGAGGCCGAGCCTGCGGGCCAGCCGCACCAGCCGCACGGCCGCCGCGCCGTCGACGACGGGCCGAGTTGCGAGACGGTGCACGGCGATGCCCGACCGCACGAGTCGCCCGGCGACCGCGCCTCCCGAC
>JBIIYN010000289.1:0-4988 GCA_044346795.1 Pirellulales bacterium | reverse complement strand
GGCGCGGCCTGCTCGAGCATCTGCATCTGGCAGCGCACCGGCGGCTGCCCCGGCCCTGGTCGCAACAGATGAAACACCCCGTCGGCGTCCAGCTGTCGGGCCCGCGTGTTGTCGGCGAGGTAGACGGGAATGATCTCTCCGAGGATTCGCGCCGACAGCTCCGGCGCCAGCACCGGAAACATCAGTTCGACCCGGCGGAAGAAGTTCCGCGGCATCCAGTCGGCACTCGACAGGAACACCTTCGCCTCGGCGTCGGGGCCAAACACGTAGATGCGGCTGTGCTCGAGGAACCGGTCGACGATGCTGCGGACGCGGATCGTCTCGCTCAGGCCGGGCACCCCGGGCCGGAGGGAGCAGATGCCGCGCGGGACGATGTCGATCGGCACGCCGGCCTGGCTGGCCCGGTAGAGCGCCTCGATCACCGTGTGGTCCACCAGCGCGTTGAGCTTGGCGAAAATCCGCGACGGCCGGCCGGCGACCGCCCGCTGCGTCTGCTCCTCGATCAGTTCCAGCGTGCGGCGGTGGAGGTCGTTGGGCGCCACGACCAGCTTCCGCCAGGCGTGCCCCTGCGAATAGCCGGTGAGCAGGTTGAAGAGCGCCGAGGCATCCTCCGCGATCGCCTCGTCGGCGGTGAACAGGCCGAGGTCGGTGTAGATCGTCGCCGTCGCCGGGTTGTAGTTGCCCGTGCCGAGATGCACGTACCGACGCAGCCGCTGCCCCTCGTTCCGCACGACCATCGAGACCTTGCAGTGGGTCTTCAGGTCGAGGAACCCGAACACCACGTGCACGCCCGCGCGTTCCATCTGCCGGGCCCAGCTGACGTTGTTGGCCTCGTCGAACCTGGCCTTCAGCTCCACCAGCGCCGTCACCTGCTTGCCCGACTCCGCGGCGGCGATCAGGGCCCGCGAGATCGGCGAGTCGCCGCTGGTGCGATAGAGGGTCTGCTTGATGGCCAGCACGCGGGGATCGTTGGCGGCGCTCGTGACGAACTCCACGACCGGATCGAACGACTCGTAGGGATGGTGCAGCAGGATGTCGTGGGCGGCGATCGCCGAGAAAATGTCGCCGCGGCGTCGCTCGAGGCCGCGGGGCACCCGCGGCGTGAACGGCTTGTCGTGCAGCTTCTCGAACCCGGGCAGCTTGTAGAGATCCCAGAGCGCCGTCAGGTCGAGCGGGCCGTCGATGCGGTAGACCTCGCTGTAACCGTCGCCGGTGCCGTCGTGCAGGTCCTCGGCGTCGATGATCATGCGGGCCAGCGACTCGTCGGCCTTGGAGGCGATCTCGATCCGCACCGCCTGGCCCCGCTGGCGGGCCTTGAGCCGATCCTCGATCAGCCGCAGCATGTCGTCCGATTCCTGCTCGAGCAGTTCGAGGTCGCTGTCTCGCGTGATGCGGAACGACGTCCACGACCGCACCTGGAAACCGCCGAACAGCTCGGGCAGTCGCGCGGCGACGACGTCCTCCAACAGCACGAAGCTCGTCCGGCCGGCCCCCGTCGAGGGCACGCCGATGATCCGCGGCAGCACCTGCGGCACCTGCACGACCGCGAAGAGACGCTTCGGTCCGAGCCCTTCGGCGTGTTCGAGCATCACGCCGAGGTAGAGGCCACGGTTGTGGTAGCGGGGCGACGGATGGGCCGGATCGACCGCCATGGGCGTGAGGATCGGCTGGACGCGGTCGCGGAAGAACCGGTCCACGTGATCCCGATGCGGCCCCGCGAGCGCGTCGTAGCGCAGGAGTTCGAACCCCTCGGCGGCCAGCGCGGGGCCGATGCTCTCCTTGAGGCAGCGATACTGCCTGGCCACGAGATCCTGCGTCCGCTTGGCGATGGCCTTGAGCTGCTCGATCGCGCTCAAGCCGTCCGGCGAGTAGTCCTGCGGGGCGCTCTCGCCGAAGGCCTGCTCGCGGACGCCGGCCACGCGGACCATGAAGAATTCATCGAGGTTCGAGCTGAAAATCGCGAGAAACTTCAGCCGCTCCATGAGCGGATTCTCGGAGTTCTCCGCCTCCTCCAACACGCGGAGGTTGAACTCCAGCCAGCTCAACTCGCGGTTGATGAAACACTCCGGGCCGATCCTGCCCTCCACGGCGTTTTCTCGCATGTCGTCGACTCCCGAAGAACCGTGCCTGCCCGATCCAGCTGACGATGCCCGGCGCGTGGCGATCCGCTCGTGGGGCCCTGGACACGGCCGCCGAGTGTACTCTTGCCGGCCTGCCGCCTGTAGACTCGGCGTTCCGCCCGCGACAGGATGCACCGATTCGCGCCGCCGCCACCAGCCTCGACTCCACGTTGCCGCCGCAGCCGCTCGACGCGATCCTCGCGCGGCTGCCCGGTTCGTGCCGGCCCCTGGGCCGTGGCTGGTGTGCGGCGGCCGCCAGCGTCCTCGAGGCTTCCGCTCCCAAGCCGGGCAACGTGCATCCCGCCGCCGCGTTTCCGGATCTCGACCATGCGGAACTTGTGGCCGCCGGCATGGCGATCGCGCCGGCCATGGAACGGGCCGCCGAGATGCCGCTGGGCCGCACGATCCTGGCGGCGGTCACGGCCAGCCGCTCCGTCACCCGCTCCAACGCCAACCTCGGCATCGTGCTGGCGATCGCGCCGCTGGCGGCCGTCTCCGCTCACTCACGTGAGAGCCCTTTCGCCGTCGCCGAGGTGCTCGCGCGGCTGACGCCCGCCGATGCAGCCGATGTCTGGCAGGCGATCATGCTGGCCCGCCCCGGCGGCCTGGGCCGCAGCGGCAGGCATGATCTGGCCGGACCACCGCCCGACGACCTGCTCGCGGCGATGCGGGTCGCGGCCCCGCAGGACGCGATCGCCCGGCTCTGGGCCGAGGGATACGATTTCCTCTTCGACGGCCTGGTCGCCGATCTCGAAGCGGCCATCGGCCGCGGGCTGCGGTTGGACGAGGCGATCGTCGACGCTTTTCTCGCCCACTTGGCCAGGGAACCCGACTCGCTCATCGTCCGCAGGCACGGGCTGCCCATGGCAGAGGAGGTGTCGAGGCGGGCGGCCGACGCCCGTTCCCACCCACCGACGATCCCCGACTTCGACCGGTTCCTGCGTTCACCACGACGGCTGAATCCGGGCACCACCGCCGACCTCACGGCTGCCGCCCTCTATATTCTGCTGCGGGCCGGGCGACTGCCGGCCGACGCGGCGGTGCCATGGCCCGCGGCCGCCACGTTCGCTCCTCCGCCCCCCTCGCCACATCGAATCCCATGAACGAAACCTTCACGGTCCGCCTCCGCAAGGCGGTGCACGTCTTCTGTGCCGGCCACTTCATCACGCTCACCGACGAAATCTGCGAGGCCGTGCACGGCCACAACTGGCTGGTGGGCGCCGACGTCGAGGGCCGCCCCGACGCCCACGGCATGGTCGTCGACTTCATCAAGCTCCGCGATCTGCTCTCCGCGATCGTGTCGCGGCTCGACCATCGCATGCTGCTTCCCACGCAGAACCGGCTGCTGCGTGTTTCGACCGCTCCGGGACCGGTGGTCGATGGCGCCGCGGGACCGAGCGAGGTCACCGTGCGGTTCGGGAACCGGCGCTGGGTCTTCCCGGCCGACGAGTGCCAGCTGCTGCCGGTCGAAAACACGACGGCGGAGTGGCTCGCTCGCTGGATCGGCCGGGAACTGCTCGACGCCATGGCCGCGGCGGGCAGCCCGATCGGCGGCCGCCTGCGGATCGAGGTGGACGAGTGCCTCGGGCAGTCGGCCGTGTGGGAGGGAGTGGCATAGCCGCCTCGCCGAACGCGGGGACACCCTTATTCGATGAATCGCGTCCGACGTTTGTTGAAACACGGCGGCTTCGGGGCGGCAACAGTCTCGTCGCGTGGGCCGGGGCGGCCCAAAGCTCCTCGAGCTGTCGCCGACCCCTTCGCCTCCATCTCTCGGTTCACAAAGGCAGCGTTGGAACTGGCCCTCTCTGCTCAGCCCTGGCTGACGAGGAGTTTGGCGGCGGCTTCGCGGGCGAGGGAGAAGGAGCGTCCCTCGAGCCGGATTCGCAGCAACCCGGCGCCGTCGGGATTCTTCTCCACGGTGCCCGTCGTGCCGAGGGCGAGGCCCGAATCGGTGAGGTAGCGGAGGAATTCCGAAGACTGGTCGAGCACGCGGACGAGGCGAAACCGGTCGCCCGCACCGCACTCCGCCAAGGGCCGCGCCGCCGGCTCGGCGGGGGGCTCGAGCGAGAGGCCTTCCGCCCGTGGGATCGGGTCGCCGTGCGGGTCGACCTCGGGATGGCCGAGAAAGGCGTCGATCCGATCGACCAGAAGATCGCTGACGGCGTGCTCCATGTGCTCCGCCTCGTCGTGGACTTCGTCCCAGGTCATGTCGAGCGTGCGGAGCAGGAAGAGTTCGATGAGGCGATGCCGACGGATCATCCGCAGGGCCAGCACGCGGCCGGCGCGGGAAAGCGACACGCCCTCGTAGGGCTTGTGCGTCGCGAGCCGCGCGGCGTCGAGTGTTTTGAGCATGCTCGTGACCGTGCCCGGCGAGACGTCGAGCGCGGCGGCGATCTGTCCGGTGCTGGCCGGCTGCCCAGCCTGCGCGGCGGCGATCTGGTAGATCGTCTTGACGTAGTTCTCGACGGTCAGGCTGGGCACGACAGGGTCCTCGCGGAACCGGCAGTGTCGCAGGTCGTCGCGGCCCGGGGAAGGATGGAAAGGCGGGCCGCTGATCGGGCGACGGACGGGGCGAAATACGGCCGCCGGCGCACGTCATTGCCGGTCGCCGGGGAAGCCCGCATGATGCGTGCCGGGGCGGCCCGCCGCATCCGGCGGTCTCCCAGGTATTCACGGTTCCCTTCCCCTCCGTTCAAGTCTCCTCCTGCCGAGGCTCTGGCATGCAACTCAACGCGGGCGCCATGCGGATCGTCGCCGAGATCCTCTCCGACCCCGAGCGGCTCGGCGTGGCATGCCAGACCGCCGCCTGCGGCGCGCGGATCGTGGATTGCGGCGTGAAGTCGGTCGGCAGCATCGCGGCGGGCGTGC
>JBIIYN010000288.1:0-4992 GCA_044346795.1 Pirellulales bacterium | reverse complement strand
ATCGCATGGTTGCTCCGGGGGGACGCGGCAAGAACGTGGCTGCACCGGCCTACGGCACGATCGTGATGCAGGCCGGTGCGGTGATCGCCACCGGCTTGCCGACCGAGGTAAGCCGGACGGCCGCATGACAAAAACATCCTCGAGAGGGAAACCCGCGACGCACTATAGCGGATGGCTCCCGGCGGCCGCCGCTCCGGGCAGGGGAGGCGGTCACGCCAGCCATCCGACGGTCAACCATCACCATTCCACGAGGGGCTGGCTGCGGGTACCTTGGGACAGCGTTTTGACGCCCCGCGGCCCCGGAGGCTCCCATGCATCACGCCACGCTCCTCCCGCTCCCACGGTTCACGTTCGGCGTCGGCGACCGCTTCGCCCACGAGGCCGAGGCCCAACTGATGGCGTTCGAGCGGATCGCCGCCGACGGCGTCGTCGTGTCGCCGGTCTGGAACAAGTCGAATCGCGAACACACCTTCATCGGCAGCGAGCCGGCGGGCGTGCAGGAGGCGGCGCGACGCGCCGTCGCCGCGAGGAAGTGGCCACACCCCTGGTTCGTCGACGCCGACCACATCCGGCTCGACACCGTCGACCGGTTCATCCCGTCGAGCGACTTCTTCACGATCGACGTCGCCGAGAGCATCGGATCGGCCGCCGCTCCGGCCGAGATCGACGCGTTTCTCGCCCGTCATCCCGAGCTCGTCGGCACCGTCGTGATCCCGGGCCTCGGCAGTCCGCTCGCCCTGCCGCGGGAGACCGTGACGCGGGTCGCGGGCCACTATCTCCGCGCGGCGCGGGAGGCCGGCGCGATCTACCGACACATCGCCGCCGCCCGGGGCGGGCGGCCGTTCGCCGTCGAGGTGAGCATGGACGAGACCGAGAGCCCGCAGACGCCCCCGGAACTGCTCCTCATTCTCGCGCTGCTCGCCGACGAGCAGATACCCCTGCAGACGATCGCGCCGAAGTTCACGGGCCGCTTCAACAAGGGCGTGGACTACGTTGGGGATCTCGCGCAGTTCGAACGGGAGTTCGCCGACGACGTGGCCGTGCTCGCCTACGCGGCGGGGCGATTCGACCTGCCCGCCGAACTGAAGCTGAGCGTCCACAGCGGCAGCGACAAGTTCTCGCTCTATCCGATCATCCGCCGCGTGCTCGCGGCCACGGGCGCCGGCGTGCACCTGAAGACGGCGGGCACCACCTGGCTCGAGGAGCTCATCGGCCTGGCAGAGAGCGGCGGCGACGGCCTCGAGCTCGCCCGCGAGATCTACGCCTACGCCCTCGACCACGTCAGCGAGCTGTGCGGCCCCTACGCCTCGGTGATCGACATCGACACTTCCGCGCTGCCGTCGGCTGAGGTGGTGAACGGCTGGAGCGGCCCGCGGTTCGCCGCCGCGATCCGGCACGTGCCCGGCGCGCCCGAGTTCGATCCCAACGTCCGCCAGCTCCTCCACGTGTCGTTCAAGGTGGCGGCCAAGCAGGGCTCTCGCTACACCGACCTGCTGCGGGCCAACCGCGACGTGGTGGGCCACCACGTCGCCGAGAACCTGTACGCGCGGCACCTGCGGCCGCTGTTCGCGGGGGAGCGATGAAGGCAGCCGTCACGATCTGCCTGGTGCCCGAGGCCCGCGGCGGCCCGTTCGTGTTCCACTGCGATGCGGGCGTGGAGCGGGGGCTGGCCGAGGGCTGTGCCGCGGCGGCCGCGCACGGGTTCGACGGGGTGGAGATCTTTCCGGAGAGCGCCGCGGTGTTTCCCACCACCCAGCTCGGGCGGTTGCTCGACGAGCACGGGCTCACCGTCGCCGCCGTCGGCACGGGCGCCGGCTGGGTGAAGCGGAAGCTGCACCTCTGCCTGCCCGATCACGACGATCGCACGCGGGCGATCGACTTCATCGCCGGGCTCGTCGACGTGGCGGGCGCGCTCGGCGCGCCGGCGATCATCGGATCGATGCAGGGCCGCCACGAAGGCGAGGTGTCGCGCGGGCAGGCGCTCGACCGGCTCGCCGACGCGCTCGCCCTGCTCGGGGAGCGGGCCGCCCGGCACGGGCAGGTGATCCTTTACGAGCCGCTCAACCGCTACGAGACCAACCTCTTCAATCGGCAGGAGGAGGCGGCGGCGTTTCTCGCCGAGCGGGGGCTCTCCCACGTGCGGCTGCTCGCGGACCTCTTTCACATGAACATCGAGGAGGCCGACATGGCGGCGGCGATCCGGGCCGCGGGCGGCGCGATCGGGCACGTGCATTTCGCCGACTCCAACCGCCGGGCCATGGGCCTGGGGCACACCGATCCGGGCCCCGTGTTGGCGGCCCTCGCCGAGATCGGGTACGACGGCTGGCTGTCGGCGGAGGTGTTTCCGCTGCCGTCGGCCGACGAGGCCGCCCGGAAGACGATCGAGCGGTTTCGCGCGAGTTGTGGCCCGAGGAGATCCACGCCATGCTGAACACGTCGCTGCTCCATCCCGACATCCTGCGGGTGCTCGCCCGGGCCGGGCACCATTCGAAGGTGCTGATCGCCGACGGCAACTATCCCGCCGAGAACAAGCGGGGCCCGCGTTCGGAACTCGTGAGCCTGCAACTCTCCCCCGGCATCCCGACCGTGGCGCAGGTGCTGCGGGCGATCCTCGGCACCGTGCGGGTGGACGAGGTCTTCACGATGGGCGTCGACCGGGCCGATTCCTACGCGGCGGCGACGCCCGGCGACCCGCCGGTCTGGGCCGAATACCGGCGGATCCTCGCCGAGTCGGGGGCGAGCGTGTCGCTCGAGCCGATCGTGAAATGGGACTTCTACAAGGCGGTCGAGTCGCCCGACCACGTGCTCACGATCCAGACGGCCGACACGGCGCCGTGGGCGAACCTGCTGCTCGGGCTGGGCTGCCGCACGTTTGCGTGAGGGAACCATCGATGAAGACACGGCTGCTTGGAACGACGGAGCTCGAGGTGCCGATCCTCGCCTTCGGCGCCTCGTCGCTCGGCGCGGAATTCCGCTCGATTACCTTCGACGAGGCGACGGGCAGCGTGAGGGCGGCGCTCGACGCGGGCCTGCGGCTCATCGACACCAGCCCCTTCTACGGCCGCGGCATGAGCGAGGTGCTGCTCGGCATCGCGCTGGCGGGAGTGCCCCGCCGCGACTACCTGCTCTGCACGAAGCTCGGCCGCTACGACCTCGGCCACTTCGACTTCTCCGCGCGGCGGGTCGCCGAGAGCATCGACGTGTCGCTCCACCGCCTCCGCACCGATCACCTCGACATCGTGCTCTGCCACGACGTCGAGTTCGTGCCGCTGCGGCAGATCGTCGACGAGACGCTGCCGGCCCTCGAGAAGGTGCGGCAGTCAGGTAAGGTGAGATGCATCGGCTTCTCCGGTTACCCCCAGAAGATTTTTCACGTGCTCTGCGAGCAGGCCCGGGTGGACTGCGTGCTCAACTACAACCAGTACACGCTCCAAAACACGCGGTTTGCCGACGAGACGGTCCCCTTGCTCGAGGCCAGAGGGATAGGCGTCCTGAACGCCGGCCCGTTCAGCGCCCGGCTGCTCACCGACGCGCCGCTGCCCGCCTGGCTCAAGGAGCCGGAGGAGGTGAAAGCCGCCGCCCGGCAGGCCGCCGCCCTCTGCCGGTCGCGGGGCGTGCCGCTCGCGAAGCTCGCGCTGCAGTTCTGTCTGGCCAACCCCCGCATCGCGACGACGGTCGCGGGCAGTGCAAACCCGCGCAACATCCGTGACTGGGCCGACTGGGCCGCCGAGCCGCTCGACGAGGAGCTGCTCCGCGAGGTGCAGGCGATCTTCGCGCCGGTGAAGAACATCGGCCACGTCGAGGGGTTGCCGGAGAACAACTGACGCCGCCATGCGGATCGACTCCCACCAGCACTTCTGGCGCTACTCGATCGCGGAGTATCCGTGGATCGGTGCGGGCATGGAGCGGCTCGCCCGCGACCGGTTGCCCGACGACCTCGCGGCCGTGGCGGCGGCCGAGGGGATCGGGGGCACGATCGCCGTGCAGGCGCGGCAGTCGGTCGAGGAGAGCCGCTGGCTGCTGGCGCTCGCCGATAAGCATCCGCTCGTCGCCGGCGTCGTGGGCTGGGTCGATCTCCTGAGCGAGACGGTGGCCGAGGCGCTCGCGAGCCTGTCGGCCCACCCGAAGTTCGTCGGCGTTCGGCACGTGGTGCAGGACGAGCCCGACGATCGCTTCCTGCTCGGTGCGGCGTTCGTGCGGGGGCTCGCGCAGCTTCGCCAGTTCGGGCTCGTCTACGACCTGCTCCTCTACCCCCGGCAGCTGCCGGCGGCGGTGGAACTCGTCGCCCGGCTGCCGGACCAGCCGTTCGTGCTCGACCACCTCGCGAAGCCCGGCATCGAGGCCGGCGCGATGCAGCCCTGGCAGGCCGACATCGAACGGCTCGCGACGCATCCAAACGTCTCCTGCAAGATTTCGGGGCTGGTGACCGAGGCGGCGTGGCGGGGCTGGAAACGCTCCGACTTCACCCCCTACCTCGAGGTCGTGCTCGACGCGTTCGGCCCGAAGCGGCTGCTGTTCGGCAGCGACTGGCCGGTCTGCCTGCTCGCGGCCGACTATGCAGACGTGGTCGGGATCGCGGACGATTTTCTCGCGCGGCTCTCCGGCCCCGAGCAGGATGCGGTCTGGGGCGGCACCGCGACCGATATCTATGGACTGACCTCCCGAAACACCACCTGACACCCATCCCATGAAAGCCCTTCTGCTCGACAAGCCCGGCTCGTTCCACTTCATCGACACGCCGGAGCCACCCGCGCCCGGCGCCGGCGAGGCGGTCGTGCGGGTCCACGCCGTCGGCATCTGTGGCACCGACTACGGCGGCTATCTCGGGAAGATGCCCTTCTTCAGTTACCCGCGGATTCCCGGCCATGAACTCGGCGTGGAGGTGGTGGCCGTCGGCGCCGGTGTGGAGAACGTACTGGCCGGCGACCGCTGCTGCGTGGAGCCCTACATCAACTGCCAGCGGTGCTATTCCTGCACCCGCGGGCTGACGAA
>JBIIYN010000055.1:0-16085 GCA_044346795.1 Pirellulales bacterium | reverse complement strand
CGTCGGACTCGTGGGTGCGCTGTTCGGGCGGCCGATGCCGGGCGGGTCGTCGCCGATGGTCGTCGCCTACCGCTCGTTCTTCGGCCTGCTCGGCCGCTGGACCGCCTGGATCAGCGAGACGAGCTACACGGTGTCGTTCATCCTCATCATCCTCGCGGTCGCCAGCGGCATGATCGGCAGGCACTCGCTCGCGGCCTGGCTGTGCTGGGCGATCGTCGCCCTGAACCTCGTCGGCATCGCGGGTGATCTCACGAGCCTCGTCACGCTCTCGTTCCGAAAAAATCCGATCCAGGGCACGCTCTTCCTCGTCCCGCCGCTCACGCTCTACTACCTCTGGTCCGACTGGCAGCGCTATCGCGACACGGTGATCCGCATGCGCACGCCCCTGCTCACGCTCGCCGCGGTCGCCGTCGCGTATCTCTTCGTGCCCTGGCTCCATGGCGGCAGCAAGGAGGAAGGTCGCATCGTTGCCGCCGTCAAGCGGGCGGTTGACACGGTCGAGGAGAACGTCGCCGGCCGGAAGGACGCGATCGACGAGGGCCTGAAGAAGGCGCGGTCGTGGCTGCGCGAGGTGCCCCTGCCCGATCCGTCGTCCCTCCCCAGCCAGCCCGACACACTCAAGCCGGCCCACGGCCACAAGCCCTGAGGGAAGCTTTCACGACTGCGGTGAGCCATGCCCGCCGCTCCCTCGAAGCCGCTCCCGCAAGAAGGACATCACCCATGCACGCAGTGAAGGACGAGTCCCGCCGCCGCGAGGATGTCGATCCCGGCGACGAGATCGACCTCGAGTCGGGCGCCGTGACCGAAAAGTCCGACATCACGCCGGCGTCGCTGTTGCGGTCGCGGCTGGCGGTCGTCGCCGGGTTCCTGTCGCTCTTTCACCTCGTGTTCGCCGTGGTAAAGATGACCGGGCCGACGGCGGGCACGGCCGCCTCGACCGACGCGCCGACCTGGTCGCTCCTCCTGCGGGCGGCGGTGGCGGCGGCGATCTTCGCCGTGCTCCGCTCGCCGGTACGGCTCGGCCGTCGCCAGCTCCGGGTCGTGGAGGCGTGCCTGTTCGGTTTCGAGTTGCTCGTGCTGCTGGCGGCACAGTATCTCTCCGCGGTCGATCTCATCGACCGCCGCGACCTCGTGGACGCCGTCGCCATCCAGAAGAACGGCGTGATGCGGGCGCTGGTGCTCATGATCCTGTCGGGCGTGTTCGTGCCCCGGGCCCCGGCGGCCACGGCCCGGATCGCGGTGACCTTCGCGGCCGCCATGATCTTCTGCCATGGGCTCGTGCTGCACCACGCCGACACGGTCGGCATCGACCGCGACGACCTGACCAACCACCAGATCGTGATGGTGAACGCCCTGTTTCTCATCATGGGTGTCGCGCTCTCGACGCTCGCCGCCTGGGCGCTGCGGGGCCGGAGCTCGGGCCCGGACGGCGTGGAGCGGGTCGGGCCGTACCGTCTGCTGCGCAAGCTCGACGAGGGAGGGATGGGGGAGGTGTATCTCGCGGAGCACGAGTATTTGCAGCGGCCCTGCGCCTTGAAGATCGTCCGGTCGGGCGATCCGGAGGTGGTCGCCAGCTTCGAGCGGGAGGTGCAGGCGGCGGCGACGCTCGCGCACCCCAACACGATCACCATCTTCGATTCCGGACGTGCCGACGACGGCACGCCCTACTGTGCCATGGAGTATCTCCCGGGCCGCAGTGTGGCCGATATCGTGCGCGACTCCGGACCGATGCCGGCCGCTCGGGCGGTGCACCTCGGCCGCCAGATCTGCGGCGCGCTCGCCGAGGCCCACCACTGCGGGTTGGTGCATCGCGACCTGAGCCCGGCGAACGTCTTCGTGTCGGTGCTCGGCGGCCGCTGCGACGTCGCGAAGGTGCTCGATTTCGGGGTCGTAGGGCAGGTGACGGCGGAGGGCCAGCTCCCGGTCACCGACGCGGTCGTTTCCGGAACGCCGGAGTATCTGGCCCCCGAGCAGGCGGTCGCCGGCCGCGGCAGCGACGCCCGCGCCGACGTCTACGGCCTCGGGACGCTGCTCTATTTTCTCGTGACGGGTGTGCCGCCGTTCGTGCGGGCCACCCCGGCCGACGTGCTGCGGGCCCATCTGAACGATCCGGTGAAGCCGCCGCGGGAACTGGTCGCCGACGTTCCGGCCGACCTCGAGGCGGTGATCCTCCGCTGCCTCGCCAAGCGGCCCGAGGAGCGCTACGCCAATGCCCGCGCCGTGGCCGACGCCCTGGAGAACTGCGGCTGTGCGACGGAGTGGACCGAGCCGCGTGCGGAGGCATGGTGGCTCCAGCAGGCGTCGGCCGATTCCCCGCCGGCCCGGTCCTGATCGTCCGGTGCTACCATCGGTCGAGGAAAATCGGGCCCCGATCCTTCGGAGAGTCGATCGATGGAAATGCAGCGGCTGCTCAAGGCCACCGTCCAGTTCAACGCCAGCGACCTGCACGTGCAGGTGGGGAGCCCGCCGACGGTGCGGGTGGACGGCACGATGGTCGCCATCAACGCGCCGCCCGTGACCCCGGAACAGGTCCGCGAGCTCGTCGCGCAGGTGGCCGACGAAGGGCAGCTGCGGCGGGTGCAGAGCGAGCGGAGCTGCGATTTCTCGCACTTCATCCCCGAGGTCGCCCGGTTCCGCATCAACGTCTTTCACGAGCAGGGCAATCTCTGCATCGCGGCCCGCACCATTCCGCTACGGATCAAGTCGTTCGCCGAACTCGGCCTGCCGGCCGTGCTCCAGGAGATCGCGGAGGAGCAGCGCGGTCTCGTGCTCATGACGGGCACGACGGGCAGCGGCAAGAGCACGACCTTGGCGGCGATGATCGACCACCTCAACCGTACCCAGCGGCTGCGGATCGTCACCGTCGAGGACCCGATCGAGTTCGTGCACGCATCGCAGAAGAGCCTCCTGGCCCAGTGCGAGATCGGCCGCGACACGCCGAGCTTCGCGGAGTCGCTGCGCCGCGCCCTGCGGCAGGATCCCGACGTGATCCTCGTCGGCGAGCTGCGCGACGCCGAGACGATGCGGGTGGCGCTGCAGGCCGCCGACACCGGCCACCTCGTGTTCAGCACCGTCCATACCACGAACGCCTCGTTCACGATGCAGCGGCTCGTGGCGATGTTTCCGCCCGACGAACGGGAACTGCTGCAGACGGAGCTGGCGACGAATCTCGCGGCCGTCGTCAGCCAGCGGCTGGCGGTGGCCAAGCAGAAGGACAAGGGGCGGCTGCCCGTCCTGGAGGTCATGCGCAACACCGCCGTGGTGAGCAAGGCGATCCTGGAGGGACGGATCTCGAGCCTGCCGCAGGCGATCGCCAACCGTGAGAACGGCATGCAACTCTTCGATCAGCATCTCGCCGAGCTCTACAAGGCGGGCCAGATCAGCGGCACCGAGGCGCTCAGCCTGGCGACGAACCCCGAGGCGGTGGCCCTGTTGATGCACGGCATGAGCACGCTCGACACGGCGTCGGGCCTGGTGCATTGAGCCGGCGAAAAGTGAAAAGGGGACATTCTGCTTTTTCGTGACCCGGCTCTGCCGTACCGAAGCCATGCGAAGAAAAAGCAGAATGTCCCCTTTTCACGCCCCCTTGCGAAAAGAGATGTAAGTATGTACACTTTCTTTCATGCCGCGAACGATACGAGCCTCCGTGGGTGGCGTCTGCTACCACGTTGTGAATCGTGGAAATGGCCGTGCAGCCGTGTTTCACGAGAACGGCGATTACGCCGCCTTCCTGCAGTTGATGACCGAGGCCGGGGCCCGAGTGCCCATGCGATTGCTGGCCTACTGTCTGATGCCGAATCACTTTCATCTCGTTCTCTGGCCGCATGGTGACGGCGATCTCAGTCGGTGGATGCAATGGCTGATGACGAGCCACGTGCGTCGCTATCATCGGCACTACTCGACCAGTGGGCACGTATGGCAGGGACGATTCAAGGCTTTCCCAATCCAAGACGACGCGCACCTGCTGACGGTGATGCGGTACGTGGAGCGGAATCCCGTACGCTCCGCAACCCTCGCGGTTCAAAGCGCCTGCATGTGGCCGTGGTCGAGTGCTTCAAGCAAGGGAACTGTGTTCGGACGACCACAACTTGATCCGGGGCCCGTGCCCCGCCGGGCCGACTGGCTCGCGTGGGTCGATAAGCCGCTGACGTCAGGCGAAGAGGCAGCAATCAAACAGAGCATCGCGAGAGGCACGCCGTTCGGGGATGTCGCTTGGACAAAAGCAACCGCGATCCGTCTCGGGCTTGAATCTTCGTTGCGGCCTCGAGGCCGTCCCTGCCGGTAGAAAAAAGCAAAAAGGGGACATTCTGCTTTTTCCATACATTGCTGCTGCGGCCTGAGCGGGAAGTCAGAAAAAGCAGAATGTCCCCTTTTTAATACCGCCGCCAGCGTGTGCGCCAACGGGGCCGCGGGGCGGGGGCATGCGGTGCCGGCGGGGCGGCGGCTTCGCCGGCGGGAACCGGCCACCAGGATGGCACCGAGACCTTTCCGGCCCGCGGCGCCGGATTCACCTCGGCGCGAGAGCGACGGGCCGTCGCGCCGTCGTGTGACTTCTCGATCTCCAGGATGCCGAAGTAGGGATCGGGATACTGCCAGTCGTTCTGGGCCCGGACGGAAGAGGCCGAGCAGGCCCAGACAACGGTCGCCAGGAGTCCGATGGCGATGCAGGGGGTGGTTTGGTGTCGCATGTCGTGCCCTCCGTCCGGTCAGCAGCCGAGGATCGTCCGCACCGTCGCCGGATCGATCCCATCGACGAGTTCCACGTGGCCGATCCGCGTGGGGAGGACGAAGCGGAGCCGGCCGCCGACGGTTTTCTTGTCGCGGGCCATCGTGGCGAGCAGCGCGTCGGCGGTGAAGCCGGGCCCGTTCGGCACGGTCACCGGCAGGTCGAAGGCGCGCAGGAGTTGCTCCTGCCGCACGACCACGTCCGGCCCGATCCGGCCGACCGCCCGGGCGAGCGCGGCGGCGGAGGCCATGCCGATGGCGACCGCCTCGCCGTGCAGGAGCGTGCCGTAGCCGGCGGCCGTCTCGTAGGCATGGGCGAACGTGTGCCCATAGTTGAGGATCGCCCGCAGGCCCGTGACCTCGCGCTCGTCGCCTTCCACGACGCCGGCCTTGAGCGTTGCGGAGCGGCCGACCACGTGGCCGAGTGCCGCCACGTCCCGTCGCAGGATCGCCCCGGTGTTGGCCACGAGCCAGTCGAAGAAGGCGGCGTCGAGGATCATGCCGTATTTCACCACCTCGGCGAGGCCGCTCCTGAATTCGCGGTCGGGCAGCGTGGCGAGCGCGTCGACGTCGGCGAACACGCCGCGCGGCTGCCAGAAGCTGCCGACGAGATTCTTGCCGGCCTCGAGATTGATGCCCGTCTTGCCGCCGATCGCGCTGTCGACCTGGGCCACGACCGTCGTCGGCACGTGCCAGACGGGCAGCCCGCGGCCGAACGTGGCGGCGGTGAACCCCGCGAGATCGCCGACCACGCCGCCGCCGACGCCGACGACGTGCGCGTGGCGGTCGACCGCGAGGCGGGCGAACTCGTCCCAGAGCCGGTGCAGGGCGGCGACCGATTTCGAGGCCTCGCCCGACGGCACGGAAACCGCGGCGACCTGGAGGCCCACGGCCGAGAGGCTGGCTGCGGCGGCGGCGGCGTGGGAATCGGCCACGGCCGCATCGGCGATCACGACCACGCGGTTCGCACCGGTGGCCGCGATCGTCGGGCCGAGCGAGGCGATCACGCCCCCGCCCACCACGATGTCGTAGGAGCGATCGGCCTGGCCGGCGCCGGCGGGAAGATGGACGCGAATGGATGTGGTGTCGTGCAACACGTGAGGCCCGTCGAGCCGCTCAGGCCACGCTCACGCGGTCGAGGTCGGCCGGGGTGACGGTGATCACGCGGGCGAAGCCGGTGTGCTGCCGCGTGTAGTCGAGTTCCGCCGCTTCCTGCGGCGCGGCGTGCAGCAGCGTCTCGACGCGGGCCTTGTCGGCGTCCGACCAGTCTTCGTAGTCGGCCGGCCAGACCGTGTGGTTTTCGACGACGAGGGCTTCGCGATAGGGATCGAACGCGTTGGGCATGCGCGGCGGCTCCGATTGGCAAGGCGGTGCGGGCGGATGGATCGCCCCGGCGGCTCCCGAGTATACAGTGCTCCGGTGCCGAACGTGGCCCGCCCCAAGGAGCCTGGTCGATGTCCCGAACCACCCCCGCCACGGTCGCTTCTCCTGCGGGCCCGACCGCCCGCACCGGTGCCGCTCTGCGGGGGAGTTGGCTGGTCGCCGGGCTCGTGCTGCTGGGGCTGGCGGCCGCGATCACCGGGGTCTGGTTTCAGCGGCATCAGACCCGCCGCTGTCTTGCGTTTTACGGTCCGGAGTCGGCCCGACGGATCACGTCGGCCCCGACCGTCGAACTCCTGCTCGTGCAGCCGGGCTCGGGGCCCGGCCGGCTGGCGGCCCGCGAGCGAATCGACATTTCGACCGCCCCCGGCCTCGTCCACCTGCGGCGCGGCATGGTCGAAGATGCCAACTTCGGCTGGCCGGTCGACGGTGAGGGGGCTGAAGGCGGCCCGCCGCCGCGGCCGCTCGCAGCATGGGATGCGGCGATCGTGTTCAGCGAACCAGCCGGCGGCTCCACCACGCTGCTCATCGACTTCGATCCCGCGGGCGGGGGCCTCGCGGTTGTGGGGCAGCCCGGGCGCATCGGCCTGGGGCGGATCGGGCCCGGCCTCGAAAAATGGATTCGGTCGACGCTTGGGCGGCCCGGACGCGCTCCGCTCGCTACGGCGGCTCCTCGGTGACGTCTGTCGCCGTGGTTGCGTCGTGGGCTCTGAGGCGCAAGGCAAGGTCGGCAGGATGCCGAGCCTTGCCGTGAAGGCAGCCGCTCGCTTTGCGTGCCCGGGCCGCCCCCTCTTCGCACGGCGCCAGGGCCGGAGGCCCGGGTGAGCACCAGCGACCTGCGGTCGCCAAGGCAAGGTCGGCAGGATGCCGAGCCTTGCCGTGAAGGCAGCCGCTCGCTTTGCGTGCCCGGGCCGCCCCTCCCGCTGCGGGCTGGCCGCGAAAATGGGCTTTTTCGGGGCAGGGGGGCCGCCTATGCTCCCCGCCCGCCGGCGGACGGTCCGGCGGATCTTTCAGCCAGCGAGGTTTTGCATGCGCTCCATCGCCGTGGCCAATCAGAAGGGTGGCGTCGGCAAGACGACCACGTCTGTGAACCTCGCCGTGGCCCTGGCGCGCACGGGCCGTCGGGTCTGCCTCGTCGATCTCGATCCCCAGGCGCACGCCACGCTGCACGCGGGCGTCATGCCCGGATCACATCCGCTTTCAGCCTACGACGTGCTCGCGGCAGGACAGCCGCTGGCGGCGGCGACCGTGGCCGCCGGCGAGAACCTCTGCGTGGTCCCCTCGCACATCGATCTCTCCGCGGTGGAGATGGCGCTCGCCGGCCGCAGCGGCCGGGAATTGATCCTGCGGCAGCGGATCGAGGCCGACCCGCGGTGCACCGCCTCCGGCGACCAGGCGGCTCCCTTCGACTACATGGTGATCGACTGTCCCCCTTCGCTGGGGCTGTTGTCGCTCAACGCCATGGCCGCCGTGGACGAGGTGCTGCTCCCCCTGCAGCCGCACTTTCTGGCGCTGCACGGCCTGAGCAAGCTTTTGGAAACGATCGAACTGGTGGCCGAGCACGTCAATCCGCGGCTGCGGCTGCTGGGCGTGGTGCTCTGCATGTACGAGGCCGGCACGCGGCTGGCGACGGAAGTCGGCCGCGACGTGCAGTCGTTCTTCGCGTCGTCCGAGGGAAGGCATCCGGCCTGGGGGTCGGCGCGGGTGTTCGAAACGCGGGTGCGGCGCAACATCCGGCTGGCCGAGGCGCCCAGTTTCGGACAGTCGATCTTCGATTACGCCCCAGACTCCTACGGTGCCGCCGACTACGCGGCGCTCGCCGCCGAGGTGGATCAGGCGGCGGCGGTGTTTCGCGAGCCGGCGCGGCGGGCCGCCTGACCGGGGTGCAGCAGCCGCTCCGCCAGTCCGGAAATCCGCCGAGCACCCGCGGTCGGATCCTCTGCAGGCGTCGTCGACATGTCGTTGCCCGGGGCTGCCATGGCGTCGCCCGTCACGGGCGCCGATGGATAGAGTTCGGGCATCCACCAGTACCGGGATTCGCAGGGATCGACACCCGCCAGAATGCCCGTGGCATCGTAGTCCTCCGCCGATGCAAACAGCCCGCCGCCCGAGGCCGAAGGCAGGTCGACCCAGCCGGCCGTCTGCGACGGGACGGCGGAGCGGGGGGGCTGCAGGCGGTTCCGTTCCAGCATGGTCGTGTCAGATGCCGAAAGGCGTCAGGGGGGATGTCTGGTAAGGCACCTGACTGACAGGTAGCCCGCGGGAGTGTCTTTCGGAAAGCCGCTGCGGCGAAGGCCAATATTCCGCGATAACGGAGGCTTTTGTCGTTCCTCGGAACAGGCCAAGATCAACCGTCTCTAGCGATATTGTGCTTTGCGCACTCTGGGGTAGCAAGGAATCCTGGGGGGCTTTGGCAGGAATTCTCTGAAATTGTGGTGGAAAAACCTGTTTTCGGTAGGATTTTGCAGGTATTTCGCAGGGGCATGAGGCCAACGGCTGCCATGAACATGGGTCAAAAAAAACGGGCTCATCGGCTTCTTTCCGGCTGGGGAGTGGCGGTGGTCCTGGCCGCGCTTGCGGCGGTCGGCCTGGCGGATGACGGCCGCCCGTCACCCCAGACCGGCTTCCGACGGCTGGCCCCCGGCGTGCTCACGGTGATCCCGCCCCGGGCCAGCAGCGACTCCCATGCGATTCGTGGCGACCTGCTGGAGGTGACCAAGGGCCTGGCGGAAGAGAGGAAGTGGACGCCCAAGCAGGCGGCCGCCCACACGACGCTCATCGAACGTTCAAAAAATCGCGAGTTTGAACGTGACATCTGGTGTCTGGAGTTCGCCTTCAAGCCGCCGCGGTTCATCGACGCGGATATGCCGGTCGGCAACCTGCAGATGCAGCGAAAGCGGCTCTGGTATCTCGTCTACCGCGTGCGGAATACGGGCGGCCGCCGCACCGTGATCGACGAGGATGATCCCACCAAACGGACCGTGGAGCCGTTCGAGACACCGGTCCGGTTCGTGCCGCACTTCGTGCTCGAGAGCCTCGAACCCTTGACCGAGGAGGAGGGGGATTCCGCCTACCGCAGTTATCTCGATCGGGTCGTCCCGAACGCCATGGGCCCGATTCGCCGTCGCGAAGATCCCGCCCGGGAGCTGTTCGACAGTGCGAGCATGGCGGCGACCGACATCCCCCCGGGCGGCGAACGCTGGGGCGTGGCCGTCTGGGAGGACATCGATCCGCGAATCGACTTCTTCACCATCACCGTCCGGGGGCTCACCAACGCGATCCGCTGGCGGGAAAGGCAGGGGGCCACGTTCGCCAAGGATCTTCCCCCCGCGGCGGAGATGGAGCATGCCGTGGAATGCCTGCGACTCGATTTCTGGCGGCCCGGCGACGATCGCGACGAGGTCGACGAGGAGATGAACGTCGGCTACGCCGGCATGCTCGAGCGGCTGACGCTGGGCGCCAAATTGCTGGAGGCGTTGGGCCGGCCGCAGGTGGTGAAGTCGCGGCCCGTCGCCGGCCTCGCCGACCTTGGCCTATCGTGGGACGATCTGGTCGTGCCGGAGGACGATGGCGGGGGGGCGCGGGGCGGCGATCTCGTCGCGCTGTCGAAGGTCGTGTCGGCGGTGGCGGCCGTGAAGGAGCCCACGGCCCGGGGGCCGCTGGTGCGGGACGTGTTCGGCGACCTGGGCGTCGAGCATCTCGAGCAGTTGTCGCGGGCGATTGCGGCACCGGCCGATCCCGACCGGGATGCGGCGCGGCGGCAGGCGCTCCAGGGCATCGGCCTCACCCCGGAAGCGGTGCAGCAGAAGCCGCTCGATGCGCTTGCCAAGGTGGTGCAGTCGCTGGCCAAAAGCCCGCCGGGTGGCCCCCGTCGGCAGCAGGCTGAGGCGTTCTTCGGTGCGGCCGCCGTCAGGGTGGGGAGCCTGGCACGGGATCTCTCGCTGGCCCGCACGCTGGCCGCGCTCGAAGAGATCGCGGTGAATCGCCAGCGGCTCACGGCCGGGGACGGCCTCGTCGCCTTCGACGTGATTCTTCCCGCCCTGCGGGCAAAACTGGGGGAAAAGCAGGAGCAGGCGGAGCGGGATGTTCTGCTGGCCGGCCTCTTCGGGCCGCGGGGGCCCGACCTCTACGCCACCGCGACCAAATGGCCCGAGGGCATTGACCACTCGTGGGATTTCAAGTACGAAATTGACTGAGTGGTCGGGCCGCTTCCGATCCGTCGGCCGAGCCGGCGGCCGTCGGCTTCCCGAGCAACTCGTCCCGAACACCTTGCTTTCCGAACACCTGCAGATTTCCCGAGCACCCGGCGGAGGAGCGTCGCACCGACGCGATACACCACATGGCACACAAAAAAGGTCAGGGTTCCAGCCGCAACGGACGTGACTCCAATGCCCAGCGTCGCGGCGTGAAGAAGTTCGGCGGTCAGCAGGTCCGCGCGGGCAACATCCTCGTGCGGCAGGTCGGCTCGAAGTTCCACGCCGGCAAGAACGTCGGCACGGGCAGCGATTTCACGCTCTTCGCCCTGGTGGACGGCGTGGTCGGGTTCGACCGCGAGGGCCGGCGCGTCAACGTGCTCGCCGGCTGAGCGTGTTCGTAGACCGCGTCCAAATCGAAGTGGCGGCGGGCAGCGGCGGCCGCGGTTGCAAGAGCTTTCGCCGGGAAAAATACATCCCGCTCGGCGGTCCCGACGGTGGCAATGGCGGGGACGGCGGCAGCGTGATCATGCGGGCGCAGGCGGGCGTCGATTCCCTCGCCCCGCTCGCCCATCGCAAGCAATGGCGGGCCGCCAGCGGCGAAGCCGGCAGCCCTGCCAACTGCCACGGCCGCATGGCGGATGATCTCGTGCTGCTCGTGCCTCCCGGCACGGTCGTGATCGACGAGGCCACCGGGCTCGTGCTCAAGGATCTCGCCACGCCCGGCGAATCGATCGTGGCGGCCAAGGGGGGGGCAGGGGGCTGGGGCAATCTCCACTTCAAGTCGTCCACCAACCGCGCTCCGCGGGAGACGACGCCCGGCGAGAAGGGGGAGATCCGCCGCCTCCTGCTCGAACTCAAGGTGATCGCCGACGTCGGGCTCGTCGGCAAGCCCAACGCCGGCAAGAGCACGCTCCTTTCCCGGCTGTCACGGGCCCGGCCCGAGATCGCCGACTACGCCTTCACCACCAAGAAGCCGATGCTCGGGATCGTGGCCGTATCGCGGGACCGCAGCTTCGTGCTGGCCGACCTGCCGGGGCTGATCGAGGGCGCCCATGCGGGCATCGGTCTGGGGCACGAGTTTCTCCGGCACGTGGAGCGGGCCGGCATCCTCGTGCACGTGGTCGAGCCGGCCCCGGCCGACGGCAGCGATCCGCTCGTCAACTACACCGCCATCCGCGATGAGTTGATGCGGTACGACGAGCGGCTGGGGCGGCGGCCGGAGGTCGTGGTGGTGAGCAAGGCTGAACTCCCGGGCGCCGAGGAGATTCGCGCCGCGCTTGCGGCCGCGATCGGCCGCGATGTCATCGCCGTGAGCGCCGTCACGGGGCAGGGACTCGACCGGCTGCTGGCGGCGATCGTCGCCCAACTGGACGCCCCGTAAGAGGGCCGTCGGGCGTGACGCCCCGCCGGGATCGGCAAAGGTTCCGTCGCTCGGAGCTTCCGACTTGTCGCCCGAGACGGTGTGGTACGCACAACAAGTCGGACATCCTCCTCGCCTCCTCCACCTTCGCCGATCCCGGCTTCGTTCATGTCCTGGTATCGCACCCATGCTCGCCAGGTTTCGCCGATGAGGTGCCCGCGGTGATGTCGATGCAATGAGCCAAAGGCGGGTATATGCTCTGGGTTTCGAGGTCTCCCCTATGACAACTCCCGCACCCGTCCCCGCCAGCCTTGGTGACACCGTTCTGCTCGCCGACGTGGGCAACTCGCGGATCAAACTGGCCGTCCTGGCCGACCGCGGGATCGACAGCACGGGCTCGAGCAGGCGGCGGCTGCCGACGGTCGCCAGGCGGCAGGATCTCGACAGCCGCGGTTTCCGGCCCGACAACCTGGAAACCTGGCTCAATCAGGTGGCTCCGTCCGCGGCCGTGGTGCTCGTGGCCAGCGTGCACGATGCCGCCGCGGCGCGGCTCGAGGCCGCGATCGCGGAACTCTCGGCCATCCGGCATCGCAGCCTGCGGCAGCGGCGGATCGGCCATGCCGATCTGCCCCTCGAGGTGCTGGTCGCCGAACCGCACAAGGTCGGCGTGGATCGTCTGGCGGCCGCCGCGGCGGCCGGGTTCGTGCGCCGTCCCGGACGGCCCGCCGTCATCGTCGATTGCGGCACGGCCGCGACGGTCGACGTCGTCTCGCCGAGCGGGGCCTTTCTGGGCGGGGCGATCCTGCCCGGGCCGGCGCTCATGGCCAGGGCGTTGGCGGAGGGCACGAGCAAACTGCCGGCCGTGGCGGCCCTGCAGGAACGGGAGTCGCCCCCTGCCATGCCCGGCCGTTCCACCCACGAGGCGATCGCGGCCGGCATCGGCTGGGGGATTCGCGGTGCGATCGCGCGACTGGTCGAAGAAGCCCGCGGCGCGGTCGGTGCGGAGGCCGACGTCATCCTCACGGGGGGCTGGCGCGGGGCGGTTCGCGACGCCCTGCCCGGTGCGATCGAGATGCCGGAGCTGGTGCTGGCCGGCATCGCCTTGGCGGCGGAACGGGCCTGCTGCCGCTGAGGCGGGCGGGGCGTCGGCCGGCTCGTTGCGCAGACCTCGAAATTCCGGGTAGACTCCGGCCCATGGCGAGAAAATCCCAGACAAGACGAGCCGAGACCGGAGCTCGATCCGGAGGCGAATCCAAGGCCGAATCCCCGCGGGCAGCCCGGCCCGATCGTGGCCGCGAGCGGGCGCTCGTGGCGGCGAGGGTGGCCGAAGAGACCCGGGGCACCGACGTGCAGGTGCTCGATCTCCGCGAACTCACCGATGTCTTCGACTACTTCGTCGTGGCCACCGGCTCGAGCCGCCGGCAGCTCCACGCGATGGCCGACGAGATCGAGAAGGTGATGAAGCACGAGATGCACGACACCCGGCGGGGCATCGAGGGCTACGAGGACGGCCGCTGGATCGTGCTCGATTACGGTGACGTGGTGGTGCACCTCTTCGACGCGGAATCGCGAGAATACTGGGACATCGGCCAGCTCTGGAGCGGCTGCAAGCGGGTGCCGCTCCCGACGGCCACGGGAGTGGGCCGGTGAGCGGCGCGGGCGGCGAAACGAGCCGCGTGTCGACGCCGGGGATCAGCTTCCGGGCCGCGCTGCGGAGCATGTTTCGTGCGGCGCTCGAGCGGTTGACGGCCGACGGCGTCGTGGCCATCGCGGCCGACGAACTGCCGGGGCTCGTCGACCAGGTCCGCGAGACGGCCGACCCGAAGTTCGGCGACTACTCAGGCACGATGGCGATGGCGCTGGCCAAGCGGGCCGGACTGAAGCCCCGCGACGTCGCCGTCGAGATCATCCGGCGGCTCGACGTGGGCGACCTGTTCGAGCCCCCCTCGGAGCCGGTCGGCCCGGGGTTCATCAACCTTCGCGTGCGGCAGGATGCGCTCGCCCGGGCGGTGGTCGCGGCGCTCGGAGATCCGCGGTTGGGGGTCGCTCCGGTCGCCAGGCCGGACACGATCGTCATCGACTACGGCGGCCCGAACGTCGCCAAGCCGATGCACGTGGGGCACATCCGTTCGACCGTGATCGGCGACGCCCTCGCCCGGATCCTGCGGTTCCGCGGCCACACGGTGATCACCGACGACCACCTCGGCGACTGGGGCACCCAGTTCGGCATGATCCTCTGGGGCTGGAAGCATTGTCGCGACGATTCCCGCTTCGCCGCCGACCCGACCGCGGAACTGGGCCGCCTCTACCGGCTCGTGCGGAAGGTGGCCGACGCGAAGCCCGAGGAACTCGCCCGCGACCCGGAGGCGGCGGCGCTTGTGGCCCGGTATCCCGACGCCGGCCGGGAGGTGCTCGCCGAGACGGCGAAGCTCCACGAGGGAGATCCCGAGAACCGGGCGCTCTGGGAGCGGTTCATGCCATTCTGCCGGGCCGAGATCGACCGCATCTTCGCCCGGCTGCATGTGTCTTTCGACCATGCCCTCGGCGAGAGCTTCTACCAGCCGATGCTGGCGGGCGTGGTCGCCGAACTGATGGCCGATCCGGCCGTCGGGGCCCGGGAAAGCCGGGGCGCGATCGGCGTGTTTTTGAACGGCGACGACGCGCCCCCCTTCCTGATCCGCAAGGCAGACGGGGCGTTTCTGTACGCCACGACCGACCTCGCCACCCTCAAGTGGCGGCTGGAACACTGGCGGCCCGATCGCATCCTCTACGTGGTCGACAGCCGACAGAGCCCTCACTTCGAACAGCTGTTCGCCACGGCGAGGCGGTGGGGCTGCGGCGATCGCCGCCGGATCGCCGACGTGCAGCTCGTGCACGTCGCCTTCGGCACCGTGCTGGGGGAGGACGGCAGGCCGTTCAAGACGCGGGCCGGCGACACCGTCGGCCTGGAGGCTTTGCTCGACGAGGGGGTGGAGCGGGCGGCGCGCGTCGCCGCGGCGGGCGACGGGATCCAGTCCGCCGGCACCGACGCGGCGGAACGGCGGCACGTCGCCGAAATCGTCGGCATCGGGGCGATCAAGTACGCCGACCTCTCGCAGAATCGCACCACCGACTACGTCTTCAGTTTCGACAAGATGCTGCAGCTCACCGGGAACACCGCGGCCTACATGCAATACGCGGTCGCCCGCGTCGAGGGGATCTTCTCCAAGGGGGGCCTCGACCGGGACGCGCTGCGGCGGTCGGTGCGGGGCGTGTCGCTTGCGACCCCGCAGGAGCGGGCCCTGGCGCTCGAGCTGTTGCGTTTCGGCGAGGCGCTTGAAGACGTCGAGGCCGACTACCGGCCCAACGTGCTGACGGCCTGGCTGTACGAACTCGCCGGCTGCTACTCGACCTTCTATGACGCCCTGCCGGTGCTCAAGGCCGAGGGGGAGGAGCGGACGAGCCGCCTGGCCCTCTGCGATCTCACGGGCCGGATCCTCCGCCAGGGCCTCGCACTGCTCGGCATCGGTGCGGTCGACAAGATGTAGGGAGACAGCGGCATGAGCCGGCGGCTCGACACGATTCGCAACATCGGGATCATCGCCCACATCGACGCGGGGAAGACGACGCTCACCGAGCGGCTGCTGTTCTTCACGAAGACGAGCCATCGGCTCGGCGACGTGGACCGCGGCACAACCATCACCGATTTCGACCCCGAGGAGCAGGAGCGGGGCATCACGATCTATTCCGCCGCGGTGACGTTTCGCTGGCAGGACGTGACGGTCAACCTGATCGACACGCCGGGGCACGTCGATTTCACCGCCGAGGTGGAGCGGAGCCTGCGGGTGCTCGACGGCGCGGTCGTGGTGTTTTCCGCCCGCGAGGGGGTCGAGGCGCAGAGCGAGACCGTCTGGCGGCAGGCCGACAAATACGGCGTGCCACGGATCGCGATGGTGAACAAGCTCGACCGCGAGGGGGCCGATTTTTTCGGGACCGTCAGGCAGATCGAGGAGCGGCTGTCCGCCCGGCCGCTGGTCCTGCAGGTGCCGCTGGGGCTCGGGCCGCCGCACGTCAAGGATCCCTTTCGCGGCCTCGTCGATCTCGTGGAGATGCAACTGTTGACCTTCGCCTCCAGGGACGATGCCCTGACCGGCGGCGCCGGGGCGGCCACGGTGACGAAGTCGCCGATTCCGGCCGAACTGGCCGAGGTCGCCGCCGAGTGGCGGGAGCAGCTGGTCTCCACCCTGTTCGACTTCTCCGAAGAACTGGCCGAGCTGGCGCTCGGCGATGCGCCCATCCCCGTGGAGGTTGTCAGGAAGGCGATCCGGCAGGCCACCATCGCGCGGCAGGTGGTGCCCGTGCTGGGCGGTTCGGCGCTTGACTGCATCGGCGTGCAGCCGGTGCTCGTCGCGGTGGCGTGGTACCTGCCCAGCCCGGCCGACGTG
>JBIIYN010000054.1:0-16154 GCA_044346795.1 Pirellulales bacterium | reverse complement strand
GCCTGACGCGGTGGGCGTTTTTTGGCCCCGTCCCGTCGCTTCCGCTCCGGGCTTTTATCGGCGCGACACCACCGTCGATGGTCGCGTTACCACTCCCATAAAAGCCCCGGGTGGAAACCCGGGGACGGGGCCGAAACGAACGAACCATGTCGATGGACGTCGATGGACGGCGCGTTTTCAGCCGGTCAGTCGCGATTCACCCGGCAGCTCACCGCTTCTCGTCGGCGTAGCTGGGCCGGATGTAGTCCGGCACGAGGGCCGCGGGATCGTCGGCCTCGCCGGCGGCGGCACGGAGCAGGGCGATGCGGCCGAGTTCGATGACCAGGTGCGTTGCCGCCGGCCAGGCGGCGACCACGAGATCGGGGCGGGTGGGAAGTGCGTCGGCAACGACCGCGAGGCCCGGGCCGGTCACGCGACTGCCCGCGGGCAGGGAGGCGAGCCAGTCGTGTGCCGCGCGGATGCCGCCGGTCCCGGCCCGCCAGCCGCTCGGTGATTGTCCGTCGGGCGTCACGACGGCGGCATGCACCTCGCCCCGACCGGCGTCGAAGGCGACGTTGACGGGGGTGCCTGTCGGTCCGCCGGCTGCCGCCGTGGCCCGCGCGATCACCTCGTACGACGACACGCCCACGAGCCTGGCCCCGGTCGCCCAGCAGACCGCCTTGGCCGTGGTCACCCCCACCCGCAGTCCGGTGAACGAGCCGGGCCCCGTGACGACCGCGACCAGTCCGGCGTCGGCGGGCCGCCAGCCGAGTTCGGCCGCCACCGCCTCGATCGCCGCCGCCACGAGCCGGGCGTGCTCCCCGGCGGTGGGCAGCGATCGCACCGCCACGCGGTCGCCGTCGAGTGCGGCGACCGCTCCCGTCGGCAGGCTCGTGTCGATCGCGAGGGTTTTCATGAGATGACGGTCGGTTGGTCGCCGTGGCGAAGGGGAGGCTGCGTCGCTTGACCACGCGCCGGGGCGTTCGTACGCTCCACTGTACAGAGTCTCGGCGTCAAGGCCCGGCGGAGCGGGTTTTCCACCAGTGAAGCGGGCCATCCTCAGCGACGTGCACGGCAACCTCGAGGCGCTCCGCGCCGTGCTCGAGGACATCGACCGCCAGCAGGTCGATACCATCTATTGCCTGGGCGACGTGGTCGGCTACGGCCCCAATCCCTGCGAGTGCGTGGAACTCGTCCGCGACCGGTGCAGCCTCGTGCTTCTGGGCAACCACGACCAGGGGGCGCTCTTCGACCCGGATGGTTTCAACGTCGGTGCCGAGAGGGCCATCCGCTGGACCCGGGGGCAGCTCGAACTCCACGACCGACTGCCGCGGCACGCGAAGGAGCAGCTTACCGACTTCATCGGCGAACTGCCGCGAACCCACGCCGAGGGGGATCTGCTGTTCGTGCACGGATCCGCCCGACGGCCGCTCGACGAGTACGTCTTCCCCGAGGACATCTACAACCCGCTGAAGATGGAGCACATCTTCGAACTGTTCGGGAAATACTGTTTTCAGGGGCACACCCACATTCCCGGCATCTTCACGACCGCCCCCGACTTCATCTCGCCCTCGATGCCGAAGGGCGCGCAGGAACAGCGGCTCACGCTGCCGCATGGCAAGGCGATGGTGAACTGCGGCAGCGTCGGCCAGCCGCGGGACGGCGACCCGCGTGCCTGCTACCTGATTTTCGAGGATGACGCGGTGCGCTATCGGCGGATCGAATACCCCTGGGACGTCACCTGCCAGAAGATCCACGCGATCCCCGATCTCGACAATTTTCTCGGGGATCGGCTGGCCCAGGGCAGATAGCGGCTGCCACAACAGATATACTCCGGGACAGTCCTCGCCATCGGGCCCGGCAACGGGTCTTTGGCCCACCCGGAGTCATTCGTGGAACGTCGTTACGCCCAGTTCATCGCGATTTCGCTGGCCATCGTGCTGGCAGGCCAACTCCTCCAGGTCTGGCTCTTTCCCAAGCCGCCCCGCGACAGGCAGGCTCCGCCGAACGTGGAAGCCGCGGCTGCAGTGACCGACAATGCCGCTGCGGGATCGTCGGAGGCTCCAGGCGAGGCTCGCGAGTCGGAGGCCGACGTGGTGCTGCCGCCCGGGCCCGAGGCCGACCAGGCCGCGGTGAAGCGGCAGCGGCATACGCTGGGCTCGCTCGACCCCAACGGCCCGGCGGGCATGCTCGTCACGCTCACCAGTCGCGGTGCCGCCGTCGAGCGGATCGAACTGGCCAGCGGCAGCTTCCTCGACCAGGACGATCGTTCCGGCTACCTCGGCCACCTGGCTCTGGAGGCGGTGCCGGGCGAGGGCTGCCGGATCGGCGTCGTCGGGCCGGGCACGCCGGCCGACCGGGCCGGGCTCCGCGCGGGCGACATCATCACGAAGCTCGGCGGCACCGCCACGCCCGATCCCCGCCGCCTGCACGCCGCCCTCGTGGCCACCCGCCCGGGGCACTCGCTCGCCGTGGAAATCCTCCGCGACGGCCAAACCCTCACCCGCGACGTCGTGCTCGGCCGCCGGCCGCTCGAGGTGGTGCGGCCCGAGTATCGCACGCAGCCCGTCGTCGAACCCGACGCCGAGCCGTGCGATCCCTTCTCGTTTCGGCTGTCGCTCGAGTCTCGCGACGGCCGCAAGCGGAGCGAACCGCTGCTCGAGATTCCCGGACAGGAACTGTCCGACCGCGACTGGCAGACCGAGGCGGCGGCCGATGGCTCGAGCGTGCGGTTCACGCGACACCTGCCGGGCGGGCTGACCCTGTCGAAGGAATATCGGCTCGTGACGACGGCCGGCGGCGGCGACGTCCGGGCCAAGACGGAAGACGGCCCCGCGCAGCGGCTGGAACTCGTGGTCGCGCTGGTCGGCGGCGAGCGGCCGACCCGGGTGGCCTATGCCCTCGACGGGCCCACCGGCCTGCCCACCGAGGGCTGGTGGTACACCTCGCGGGTCGCCCGCGACTGGGGAACGCTGGCCGTCCGCGACGTGGCGATGCGATTCGCGGGTGAGCAGAGCACGCTCGTCAGCGGCCTCAAGATGGCCGACAACGCCCTCGACCATCCCGCCTCGGCCGTCCGCGAGGGCAAGCCGCTCTCGTTCGCGGGCGTCGATGCCCTCTACTTCGCCTCGGCGCTGATCCCGGCGGCCGCGGGGGAGGGCGTGCCCGCGCTCGACGAGGTGCGGCCGCTCGTGGTGGGGGAGATCCCGGCCGCGGCCCGCCGCAAGCTCGTCGACGTCACCTGCCGGCTCGTCTCGAAGGAGCTCGCGATCGAGCCCGGCGCGACGGTGGCCCACCGCTACGAGATCTTCGCCGGCCCGAAGAAGCCCGAACTGCTCGCACGGTACGGCGCCAAGGCGGCCGCGATGGACGACCTCGTCTACTACGGATGGTTCGGCTGGGTGGCCCGACCGATGATCGCCGTGCTCCACGCGCTGCATGCCGTGATCGGCAACTACGGCGTGGCGATCCTGCTGCTCACCGTGCTCGTCCGCGGGGCGATGTTCCCGGTCAGCCGCAAGCAGGCGCTCTCGTCACAGAAGATGCAGGTGCTCCAGCCGGAGATGAAGGCGATCGCCGAGAAGTACAAGAACGAGCCGGAGAAGCGGACGCGGGCCACGCAGGAACTCTGGCGGAAGCACGACTACAACCCGATGGGCGGCTGCCTGCTCGTCTTCATCCAGATCCCGATCTTCATGGGCCTCTACCGGTCGCTGGCCACCGACGTGGAACTGCGGCAGGCGCCGCTCTTCAGCTCGGCGATCCGCTGGTGCTCGAACCTCGCCGCGCCCGACATGTTCTACGACTGGTCGAAGCTGCTGCCGCCGTTCCTGTCGGCCCCGGAGGCGTGGCTCGGGCCCTTCCTGAATCTCTTCCCGCTGGCCACGATCGGCCTGTTTCTCTGGCAGCAGCAGCTCTTCATGCCGCCGGCGGTGGACGAGCAGGCGAAGGTGCAGCAGCAGGTGATGAAATACATGATGTTTTTCATGGCGCTGATGTTCTTCAAGGTGCCCTGCGGGCTGTGCCTCTACTTCATCGCGTCGAGCCTGTGGGGCATCGCCGAGCGGCTCTGGCTGCCGCAGACGCTTCCCTCCACGGCCGCCGCCGCCGCCGGCGGCGCGGCGGCGGCGCCGGCGGGCAACGGACGGGTGATCAACGTGCCCTTCGCCAAGCTCGGCGGCAAGGAGCCCGCCGTGCCGGCCGGCGACGCGGCGCGGCAGAAGCGGCAGTCGCGGAAGAAGCAACGCTGACCGGCGGGCACGCGCCCGAGCGTATCAGCATGCAAGCCCCCGGCGCGAGCCGGGGGATCTGGCGACGCCCGGTTCCGCCCCCGGCTATCCTTTCGCGTTATGTGGTCCGTGCATGAATTGATCGTCGCGCCCGCCACCGTCGCGGGCTCCGGGAGCCGCGCCATCGTGCGGCTCTCGGGCGCGGGGCTCGATGCCCTGCTCGGGCGTCTCTTCGTGCCGACCGGTGACGGATTCCCGCGCGAGGGCGAGCCGCCGTGGCTGGTGGCGGCCCGGCTGGCCGCCCGCGAGTTGACGGCTGAATGGGGCGAATTGCCCGTCGAGATCCTCCACTGGCCTGGGCCGGCCGGGCCCACCGGCGGCCCGTTGGCCGAGGTGCAACTGCCCGCGTCGGCACCGCTCGTCGCCGCGGTGGTGGACGCGGCGTGTGGGCAGGGGGCCCGGCTCGCACGGGGCGGCGAGTTCACGCTGCGGGCGTTTCTTGCCGGCCGGCTCGATCTGCTCCAGGCGGAGGCGGTGCTGTCCGTCGTGGACGCGAAGACGCCGGCGGAGCTTTCCGCCGCGCTCGACCGGCTGGCCGGTGGTGTCGGCCGCGCGGTCGAGGCCCTGCGGGAGACGCTGCTCGACCTTACCGCCGACATCGAGGCCGCGATCGACTTCGCGGACGAACACACGCCCGATGCGGTGCCCGTGGCCGACGCCGCCCCCTGGACGGCCGTCGAGACGCGGCTCGCGGCGGTCGAGGGCGACCTGGCCGTGGTCGCCGGCCGGCTGGCCGACCGTGACGCGAGCGCGGCCGCCGACCTGCCGCGCGTGGTGATCATGGGCCCGCCGAACATCGGCAAGAGCAGCCTCTTCAACGCGCTCGTCGGCCGCGAGGCGGCGCTCGTCGCCGATGAGGCGGGCACCACGCGGGACTGGATCGCCCGCCGGCTCGATGCCGCTCACGGCGAGCCCGCCTGCCTGCTCGTCGACATCGCCGGCGTCGGCGACGACGCGGGCGTGGGCGGGGCCGCCGCCAGCGGCCGCGGCGCGATCGAACTGGCCGCCGCCGCACGGGCGCGGGCGGAGATTGCCCAGGCCGATGTCGTGGTCGTCTGCGCCGACGGTGAGGCCGCGCAGGCGTCCTCACCGGCGCTCGTGCCGACGGCGGCGGTTCTGCTTGCGGCGGCGCCGCGGATCGACGTGTGGACGCGGTGCGATCGGCTGGCGGCACCGGCGAGCCCGCAGGCCGCGGCGGTCGTGGCCACGAGCGCCCGCACGTGTCTGGGCATCGCCGGCCTGCGGGCCGCGATCTTCGCCACCGTCGCAAACCTGCCCGGCGGCCGGTCGCCCGCCACGCTGCGGATGCAGGCGGGGCTGGCGGCGGCGCGGGAGTCGGTCGCGGCGGCGCGGGCGGCGGCGGGAGCAGTCCAGGCGGGCGGCACGCACGACGAGGCGATCGTGGCGGGGCTGCTCCATCAGGCGATCGCCGCGATCGGCGAGGTCACCGGCGCCGAACTCGGCAACGACCTGATCGATCGGATATTCTCCCGGCACTGTATCGGCAAGTGATGCGGCTCCCGGTGCCTGGGCCGTCGCTTTCCCGTGGTGAGCCGCGCATGCCCGAATCCGTCGATCGTCTGCACGTCCTGCTCGCTTCGCTCACCGAAGGCGCGCGGCGGCATGCGGCCCGCGATGCAGCGGACCGTGCCCGGCTCGCGCGTGCCTGTGCCGAGCGGGTGGCGGAACTGGCCGACGACTGGGCCTGCACGGCCGTGGCCGTGAAGCAGGGGGGCGATGCGGCGACTCCGGAGGAACTGGCCACCGGGCCGCTGGCCACGCTGCGGCTGCTCCTGATCACGGCCATGGTGCAGCGGGACGTCGCGGCGGGAAGACTTCCGCGGACCGGCCGGCCGCCACGGCTTTCGCGTGCGGGCGGCGGTCCGGAGCCACTGGTCGAGATCGACGTCGTTCCGGACAGGCGTCTGCTCGATGCGACGATCTTCCGCGGCCATCGGGCCACGGTGCGGTGCGTGAATCCGGGCGGGCTCGATGCCTTCGCCCGCAGCTGGCGGCGCGAGATCGAGGAGCGGCCCCGCAGCGGCGGCGTGGCCGTCGTGCTCGGGGCGGGCAACGTGACCGGCCTCGCCGCCGCCGACGCGCTCTGCCAGATCTTCGAGCACGGCCGCGCCGTCCTGCTCAAGCTGCACCCGCTCCACGCGCCGCTCGAGCCGGTGCTCTCGGCCGCGCTGCATCCGCTCGTCGAGGCGGGGCTGCTGGCGATCGTCAGCGGCGGACCGGAACTCGCGCGGGCGGCCGTCGCCTCCGACGCCGTCACGCACGTGCACCTCACGGGCGGGCAGGGGGCTTTCGAGAGCATCGTCTGGGGCGGCCGCGATCCGCATGCGGCCGGCGCGGTGCCGCAACTCACGAAGCCGATCACCTGCGAATTGGGCAACGTCACGCCGTGGATCGTCGTGCCGGGCCGCTACTCCCCCGCGCAGCTCGCCTTCCAGGCCGACGTCGTGGCGGCGTCGATCGCCAACAACACCTCGTTCAACTGCATCGCCACCAAGCTCGTCGTCACCTGCCGCTCGTGGCCGCAGCGCGAGGCGTTCGTCGCGCTCGTCGCGCGCCGTCTCGCCAGCCAGCCCGCCCGGCCGGCCTGGTATCCCGGTGCCACGACCACCTGGGAGGAAATCGTCGGCCGGCCGGCCCCGGCCGACGGCACGCTGCCCTGCGTGTTTCGCCCGGGGCTCGACATCGACCGCGAGCGGGCCTGGATCGCACGGGAATGGTTCGTGCCGGTCGCCGCGGAGACGGCGATCGATGCGGACGACATCGAAACCTTCTGCGCGCGGGCCGGCGGCCTCGTGCACGGCCTGCCGGGATCCCTGGCGGCGAGCATCACCATCCCGGCGACGCTCGCCGCGCGGGACCGGCAGCGGGCCGACCTGCTCGCCGGGCACCTCGAATACGGCGTCGTCGCCGTCAACGGCTGGTCGGCGATGAGCTACGCGGTCGGCAGCGTGCCGTGGGGCGGGTTTCCCGGGGGCACGCTCGCCGCGCCCGGCAGCGGCATCGGCCGCGTGCACGATCCGCTGCTGCTGCCGCTGGTGCACAACACCATCCTGCGGGCGCCGCTGGTGGTGTGGCCGGCGCCGCCGTGGTTTCCCTGGCACGCCGGGGCCGCGAAGCTCACCCGCGGCCTCGTGACGATGTACGCGGCGATCGCCCGCGGCGGGCGGGGCCTGGGGCCGCTGGTGCGGATGCTGCCGGACGTGTTCCTGTCGGCGATTTGTCCGCCGCCTCGTCCGTGAATTTCTCCGCCTGTCCCGTGAGCTCGTAGAGGAACCGGCTCGGGCGGCAGGGCTTGCTCTTGCCCCACTTCATCCGCGTGAGGCAGAGGGAGAGGGCCAGCCGCTTCTTCGCGCGGGTCACGCCCACGTAGCAGAGCCGCCGCTCCTCGTCGATCGCCTGCAGGCCGTCGTTGAGCGAGCGGTGATGCGGCAGCAGCCCCTCCTCCATGCCCACCATCCAGACGCAGTCGAACTCGAGACCCTTCGCCGCGTGGAGCGTCATCAGGCGGAGGACGTTGCCCTTGGGCTTGTCCGACCGGAAACGCTCCGCCTCGGTCACGTCGAGCACGAGTTCGTCGAGAAACCCGCGGACGAGGCTCGCGAAATCGGCCACGCCGCCCCCTCGGGGCCGGTGCGATTTTTCATGGTCGGCCAGTGCGTTGACCATCTGCTCCACGCAGTCCCAGCGGGCCTGCTGCTCGGCCGGATCCTCCTCGTATTCCTTCTGGAGGAAGCCGTGGTAGCCGGTCAGGTCGAGGAGGGCCCGCAAGGTCTCGCCGGCGCCCCGCGCCGCCGCTCCCTCGCGGAGGGCGACCACCCGCTCGAGCGCCATCACGCCGGCCGTCGCCGCGGGCGAGAGCCGGTGGGCGTCGCGGGCGGCGAGCAGTTCCTTCCAGAGGCTGTGGCCCGCGAGGGAGGCCGCGTTTCTCGTCGCCTGCACGGTCGTGCCGGAAAGCCCCCGCGGGGGGACGTTGGCGATCCGCGCGAGGGCGAGGTCGTCGTCCGGATCGACGAGCAGCCGCAACAGCGCCATCACGTCCTTCACCTCCCGGCGGTCGAAGAAGGAGCGGCTGCCGATGAGCTCGTAGGGGATGCCGCGGCGGCGGAGCTCCTGCTCGAACACGCGGGTCTGCTCGCCGGTGCGGAAGAGGATCACGGCCTCGGCCGGCGCGACCGACCCTTCCCGGAGGCGGGCCTCGAGGTCGCTCACCACCCGCCGCGACTCGTCGATCTCGTCCTGCGCCTGCACGATGGCCGGAGGCGGACCGGACGGGGCGTGCGACACGAGCGTCTTGCCGTGCCGCCGCGAGTTGCGGGCGATGAGCGTGTTGGCGGCCTTGATGATCTCCGGGGTCGAGCGGTAGTTCTCCTCGAGCCGCACCACCGTGGCCCCGGGCCAGCGCCGGGGGAAGTCGAGGATGTGCGAGATCTCGGCGCCGCGCCAGGCGTAGATCGACTGGTCGTCGTCGCCCACCACGCAGAGGCTGCGGTGGTCGCGGGCCAGGGCCGCGACGATCCGCTCCTGGATGCCGCTCGTGTCCTGGTATTCGTCGACGAGCAGGTGGTCGAACCGGGCCGCCTCGGCACGGCGGACGTCCTCGTGCGTGGTGAAGAGGTCGTCCACGACGAGCAGAAGGTCGTCGAAATCGACGGCGCCGGCCGTCCGCAGGGCCTGTTGGTAGCGGCGGTAGCCGGCGGCGGCGAGCTGCCAGGCGTCCCCCGCGTCGGCGGAGAGGTTGGCGAAGGCGTCGTCGGGCCGGACCGCGGCGCTCTTCCAACGGCTGATGCGGTCGAGCAGGTCGCCGGGGCGGAGCGTGGCCTCGGGCACCTTCAGTTCCTTGAGCACCTTCCGCGCGGCCGACTCCTGCTCGCCGCGGTCGATGATGGCAAAGCGGCCGGGGAGGCCCGCCCGCTGCGCGTTGCGGCGGAGAATGCGGACGCAGAGGGAGTGGATCGTCGAGATCTCCGGCTGCTCGTCACCCTTGGTCTTCAGCAGCTTGGCTGCGCGGGCGAGCATCTCCTTCGCGGCCTTGTTGGTGAACGTGACGGCCAGGATCCGTGACGGTCGCGCACCACGCCAGACGAGGTGGGCGATCCGCGCGATGACGACGCGGGTCTTGCCGGTGCCGGCCCCGGCGAGCACGAGGAGCGGGCCCACGGGCGCCCACACGGCTTCCGTCTGCGCCGGATTGAGCCCGGACGAACGATTCCGGGGAGCGGCGGGCGTGTCGGCGGAATTCATGGGACGCGGAATCTACCACACGCCGCGCAGTCCGGCTTGACGCTCCGCGGTGGGAAGTCTCTATTTCTCGCGATTCGGGTGGACGCTTCCTCAGGGTGGGAAGCATCCATCCGGCCGCCAGGAGCTTGCCGTGAAGAAACCATCGCACAACCGCCGCCGGAGGCCCGGAACCTCGCCCGCCGCCGAGGGCCGTGCGCGGCCGGTGGTCGACGAGTCGACGCCGCGCGACGCCGATCATGTCGATCTCGCCCTCGCGGAGCAGGCGTTGGGGAACGAGGTGGGCGACAAGTTGGGCGACAACGACCTCGCCGATGCGACGCTGGCACTCGTCGACCGCGTGCGACCGTACTTCGGGACGATCCTGGCCGGTCTGGCCGCCGGTCTGGCCGCCCTGGTCGCGTATGGGATGGTGTCGTCGCAGGCGGAGGCGACCCGCAAGCAGAGCTGGGATGCCTGCCTGGCGGCGATCTCGTCGGGCGATCCCGATGCGTTCAGCGAGGTGGCCCGCCGGTATCCGGGCACCGCTGCGGCCCGCTGGGCGGAACTGCTGATGGCGGATGCGGCCACCACGCAGGGGAGCCAGTTGCTCTTCATCGACCGCCAGCGGGCGGAAGGCCGGCTGCAGGCGGCCGTCGACATGTATTCGGCATTGCTGGCGGCGCGGCCGGCCGGGCTGCTCGCCGAGCGGGCCGTCTTCGGCCTGGCCAAGGCGCGGGAGAGCCTCGGCCAGTTGGCGGAGGCACGGCGGGGCTACGAGGCGGTGGCCGCGGAATTCCCGTCGGATGTCCTGGCCCGGGTGGCCTCCGACCGGGCCGCGGATCTGGGCCGCGAATCGACCCGGCAGTGGTACGATTGGTTCGGAGCGCAGAAGATCGCGCCGCCCGCCGCACCCCCGGCCACGCCCGATGCCCCCGACTCCCCCACCGCCGAATCCGGTGCCACCGACTCCCAGCCAGTCGGCCAGCCGGCCAAGCAGCAGCCAGAGCAGTCTGCCAGCCAGCCCGCAACCCAGCCCGCAACCCAGCCCGCAACCCAGCCCGCAACCCAGCCCGCAACCCAGCCCGCAACCGGCGACAAGTGACGAGGCGGGGCTCGCCGCGGGCAGCGACGTGCTCCTGACCGCCGACGCGGCTTCCGCGGGCCTGCGGCTCGACGTGTTTCTCGCCCGCGCGTTTCCGGACCGGAGTCGGTCGTTCCTCGCGCGGTCGATCGAGAAGGGCGCGGTGCGAGTGGATGGCGTCGTGGCCCGCGCGTCGCTCAGGCTGCGGGCCGGATCGACCGTCTGCCTGACGGTTCCCGAGCCACCCCGGGCGGGGCCCGAGGCCGAGGAGATCCCGCTCGACTTTCTCCATCTCGACGACTGGATGGCGGCCGTGAACAAGCCGGCCGGGATGGTGGTTCATCCCGCCAAGGGCAACTGGAAGGGCACGCTCGCCGGGGCGCTCAGGTGGCATCTCGAACGCGCGGACTCGGCCGGGCTCTCCACCGTCGGCGGCCCGACCCGGCCGGGGATCGTCCACCGCCTCGATCGCGACACGAGCGGCGTGATCGTGGTGGCGCGGACCGAGGAGGCGCATCACGCGCTCGCCAGGCAGTTCGAGCAACGCACCGTCACGAAGACCTATCTCGCGATCACGCAGGGGCAGCCGCAGTTCGACAGCGACGAGATCAACCTGCCGATCGGCATCCATCCCTACCAGCGGGAGAAGATGGCCGTCCGCCGCGATCACTCGACGAGCCGCGAGGCGGTGACGCGTTACGAGGTGCTCGAGCGGTTTCGCGGGGCGGCGCTCGTGAAGGTGTCGCCGAAGACCGGTCGGACGCACCAGATCCGCGTGCACCTGGCGGCGATCGGCTGTCCCGTGCTGTGCGACGGGCTCTACAGCGGCCGCACCCGCATCGAGCCGGCCTTCTTCGGCCTCGCGGGCGACGGGATCGCGGCCGACGCGGCCCTGATCGAGCGGCAGTCGCTGCACGCCGCCAGCCTCGCGGTGGAGCATCCGACGACGCGGGACCGGATCGAGTTCGCCGCTCCGCTCCCAGGCGACATGCAGCGCGTGCTCGACACGCTGCGCCGCGGGTAGCGCCCGGCATCGTGCCGGCTGGACGGTGTGGCGACGATCCCTTTGGCCCCGTCCCGTCGCTTCCGCTCCGGGCTTCACGCGACGGCTCGGCATCGTGCCGACCGTCGCTTTGCCGACATCCGTCGGCTGGTTCTCAACCGGCCCTCCGGGCCTGGCGCCTTGCGACGATTTTTTGGACCCGTCCCGTCGCTTCCGCTTCGGGCTTCTCGTGGACCGTCGCGCGACCATCAGTGGCGGTTCTTCGTTTGAATAAAAGCCCCGGGTGGAAACCCGGGGACGGGTCCGAAACGACGCACGAAGTTCCCCAAAACCCCGGCCGGCGAGGCGGGATTTCAGACGTGGTCGTCTCGATCGTCCGTGAGCAGCAGGGCGCGCGGCAGGGTGGAATCGATCACCCGTCCGATCGCGACCACGAATCCGATCGTGCCGTCCCGCCAGCCGCTCCGCAGGACGTAGCTCTTCACGAAGGCCGACAGGCCGCGGAACGGCAGCATGCAGACGTGGGCACTCTCCCCCTTGGCCCGCATGACCGCGGCCTTCAGCGGTGCGTACCGCAGCGACCGCGACAGCACGTCGCGGCAGTCGGCGAAGCTGTAGTGGAGGATCGAGCCGGCGAGCAGCCGCGGGGAGGTCCGCGGCTCCACCTCCTCGTGGACGGCGATGTCCTTGAAGTCGGCCGTGGTGCGGTTGAACAGCCGCACCACGCGTTCCCCCCGCCACGCCCCATGGCGGACCTCGTGCCGGCCCACGAAGGTTCGCCGCCGGATCGCCCAGCAGGCGGCGGCATCGGACAGGTCGAGCTGGCCCAGGGCCGCCTGGCCGTCGCCGTCGAGCAGCTCGTCGGCGTCCAGCGACAGGATCCAGTCGTGCTTCGCGAGGGAGACAGCCCGCCGCTTCTGGGCCCCGTAGCCGAGGAACGGCTGATGCTCGACGCGGGCGCCGGCCGCGCGGGCGCGGGCCACGGTGTCGTCGGTCGATCCGGAGTCGAGCACGAGCCGCTCGTCGCACAGCGCCACGGAATGGAGCACCGCCTCGATGCGGGCGGCGGCATCCCGCGTGATGATCACGGCCGAGATCGGCAGCAGGCCCTCGCGAGCCGGCTGCCGGTTCGGGATGTCGCCGACGGGCAGGGGCGTCATGGGCTGGCGTCGGCGCCGTCGGCGCCGTCGGCGCCGTCGGCGGCCTCTCCGTCGTCCGCGGTGCGCCAAGGGAATTCCAGCTCGAACGTGCTCCCCTCCCCGGGCCGGCTGGTCACGCGGATGTCGCCGCCATGTTCCCGGAGGATCTTGCGGCTCACGGTGAGCCCCAGGCCGGTGCCGCGGGCCCCCTTCGTCGAGACGAAGAGGTCGAAGATTTCGGCGAGCGTTTCGGCCGTCATGCCCGGGCCGTTGTCGCCGACGGTGACCCGCACGCGGTCGGCCTCCGCGTCTCGGGACACGCGAATCGTCACCTTCGCACCGGCCTTGTCCTCGACGGCGTCGAGCGCATTGGTCACCACGTTGAGAATGGCCCGCGACAGCGCCTCCGGGTCGAACAGCAGCCGTGGCATGGCGGCGGGGGGCGACCAGTCGATCGTCGCCCCGATCTCGGCCGCACGCTGCTGGACCGTCTCCACGATGTCGGTGACCAGCGCCTCCAGGTCGGACGGCACCGGGTCGGGCTCCCGCTCCTTGCTGAAGGAGAGCATGTCCATCACGAGCGAGGAGATCTTGTTCTGGTTGCGGTTGACGATGTCCCAGCCCTTGCGGACGACCGCGAGATCCTCGTTTTCCAGGCCCATGTCGACGAGATAGCCGCCACCGCGGATGCCCTGGAGGATGTTCTTGATGTGGTGCGAGAGGGTGGCGATGGTCTGGCCGACGGCGGCGAGCCGCTCCGACTGCACCATCGCGGAATAGTAGGTCGTGTCTTCCACGGCCAGCGCGGCCTGGTGGCCGATCGCGACCAGCAGCTTGAGGTGCTCGTCGGTGAACTGCCGCTGGCCCAGTTCGATGGCGTCGCCCAGCGGAATGGTGGTGTCGACGTAGATCACTCCCACCGTGCCGTAGCGGCCCTGCATCGGCACGCAGATCGCCTCCCGCACGCCCGTCCGCACCACGCTGTTGCCGCCGCTGAAGCGGTCGTCGTCCTGGGCGTCGCTGGTGATCACGCCCTCGCCCCGGTCGAGCACGTAGTCGAGGATGGTGCGGCTGATCGCCATCGACGTGGTCTGCCCCACGCGGCGGTCGCGGCGGGCCTTGGTGCGGAGCTGCTTCGACTCGGGGTCGAGCAGCATGATGCAGCCGCGATCGGCCTCCACCCACTCGAAGACCAGCTGCAGGATGCGGCCGAGGAGTTCGTCGATGTCGAGCGTGTGGCTGACGGCGAGCGCCGTGCGGTACATCACCTGCAGGTTGCTGCGGGCCCGGGCCAGCCAGCGGTCGTTCGTGTCGTCCGGCTGGGGGCCCTCGGCGTCGGCGTCGTGCGCCGTCCGCACGATCCGCGAGCCGTCGGCCGCGTTGGATGCCGGCACGATGTCGACCATGCCCTCGACGGGCTCGTCGGCCCCGTGCCGCGAATACACCAGGATCGTGCGTCCCACCTGGATGTGGTCGCCACTGGAGAGCTCCGCCCGCTCGATCTTGCGGTTGTTGAGCCAGGTGCCGTTGGAGCTTTTCAGGTCGCCCACGACGAAGACCTCGCCCACGCGGCGGATCTCGGCGTGCCGCCTCGACACCTCGTTGTCCTCGAGTTGCACGAAGTTTCCCGTCTCGCGGCCGATGCTCAACGCCCCTTCATGGTTCGCGAGATCGTAGCGGGCACCGCGGTTGCGGCCCTGGATCACGAAAAGCGAAGGCACTGACGAGGCTCCACGAAGACGGCTTCCACCCCCCGCATCTTACCCGCGCCGTCCTCCCGTCCGGGAGAACGGCTAAAATATCCTGGACACCCGTCGGGCTGCCGGCGGTTCCGCTCATGGATCGCTCACGATTCAGCCGCTTTCCCATCCGCAAGGAATTCGCCGATGCTCCGGATCAAGCCCGTGCTTTTCTGCCTCTGGACCGCCGTGGCGATGCAGGCGACGGCGGCACCGCCGGATGCGGCCGACGAGGCCGCCATCCGTGACCGGCTCCGGCAGGCGGTCGAATGGCTCGCCGCCCCTGAACGCGAGGGCCGCGGCCCCGGCACGAAGGGGATCGAGCAGGCGGCCGACTGGGTGGCCGGGCAGTTCACGCAGATCGGTCTGCGGACGGCCGTCGGCGGGGAGCAGCCGGACGGGGCTGGGCAGGAGGCTGCCGCCAGCCCCTTCCAGCGGTTCGGCATGACGCTCGACGCGAAGCTCGGGTCACCCGCGGAGAACACCGCCGAACTCGTCGGGCCGCCCGGCGCGGACGGCCGCCCGCGGACGATTGCCCTCGCCCTCGGCGCGGACTTCACGCCGCTGGCCGCGGGGGGCTCGGGCCGATTCGACCTGCCGCTGGTTTTCGCAGGGTACGGGATCACCGCGCCGGCGGAGAAGTATGACGACTATGCGCCGCTGGTTCACGCCCCGGCGGACGCCACGGGGAAGTCCTCCGCCGGGGCGGGGGTCAAGGGGGCGGCCGCCATCGTGCTCCGTCAGGAGCCGCAGAAGGACGATCCTCACAGCGTGTTCGACGGCAACCAGGCTTCGCAGCATGCGGCGCTCGCCCGCAAGGTGGCCAATGCCTCGGAGCACGAGGCCGGTGGCATCGTCTTCTGCAACGACGCCGAGGCGGACGGCGACGCGCTGATGGCGTTCACCCGCGCCGGTGACGGCTCCGAGAAGCGGTCGCTGCCGATCCTGCAGATCCGCCGGTCGCTGATCGACGAGGTGGTGCAGGCTTCCCTCGGCAGGAAGCTCGACGTCATCCAGAAGGAGATCGACGACACGCTCGAGCCGCGGAGCGGTCCGTTGGCCGGCTGGCGCATCCGCGGGCAAACGGCGATCGAGCGCAGCGAGACGGAGGGGCGAAACGTGATCGCGATGCTCCCCGGCACCGGCCGGCCGGGGGAAGGGGCGGCGGACGCGCGGCGGGATCTCGCGGCGGAGACGGTCGTGTTGGGAGCCCACTACGACCACCTCGGGTTTGGCGGCGCCAACTCCGCGGCGCCGGGCGAGCATGCCGTGCATCACGGCGCCGACGACAATGCGAGCGGCACGGCGGTGCTCCTCGAGGTGGCGCGGCTGCTCCGGGAGGAAGGGCCTTTTCCGCGGACGGTGCTCTTCGTGGCCTTTTCCGGCGAGGAGCGCGGCCTGCTCGGCAGCGCCCACTACGCGGCCAACGCGGTGGTGCCGCTGTCCGACACGGTCGCCATGGTGAACCTCGACATGGTGGGCAGGCTCGACGGCGACAAGCTCGTCGTGCACGGCACGGGCACCGGCACGGGCCTCGAGCCGCTCGTCGACCGGCTCGTGTCGGCCCGGGGCTTCGAGGCCGCCAAGGAGCCCGGCGGCTTCGGGCCGAGCGACCATTCGAGCTTCTATGCCAAAAAGATCCCCGTGCTGCACCTGTTCACGGGATCGCATGCCGATTACCAC
>JBIIYN010000223.1:0-6526 GCA_044346795.1 Pirellulales bacterium | reverse complement strand
GCTCCCCGAATCCGGGCAGCAGCTTCGCACAGACCCGCTCGGTGGCCTCGGGCGTCACGTCCCGCGGCGCCGGGCCGGTGCCGCCGGTGGTCACGACGAGGCAGCAGCCCGCCGCCGCCAGGTCGCGGATCGCCGCGGCGATCGCGTCGACGTCGTCGGGCACGAGCCGCTCGCGGGGCGCCCACGGCGATGCCAGCACCTCGGCCAAGTATTCCCGGATGGCCGGGCCGCCCTCGTCGGCATACTCGCCGCGGCTGGCCCGGTCGGACACGGTGAGGATGCCGATCAGGGCCGCCATCAGATCGCGCCGCGGGATTCGAGGAGCTGCACGACCGCGTCCACGCAGCGGCCGACCGGCCACTCGTGGGTCGGCAGGACGAGATCGGGTTGCACGGGCGGCTCGTACGGGGCCGAGACGCCCGGGAAGTTATTGAGTTCGCCCCGGTCGGCCAGCGCATAGTGGCCGTCGGTGTCCCGCGTGCGGCAGACCTCGATCGGGGCCGCGAGGTGCACCACGAGAAAACGCTCCGTGCCCACGCGGTCGGCGGCCTTCCTGCGCACGGCCTCGTCGGGGGCGACGAAGGCGGCGAGGCAGATCAGCCCCGCCTCGTTGAAGAGCCGGGCGACCTCGACGCTGCGGCGGAGGTTCTCGCTCCGCTCGGCCGCGGTGAAGCCGAGATCCTTGCTGATGCCCAGCCGCATGTTCTGGCCGTCGAGCACGGCCACGCCGCGGCCGAGGTCGAAGAGTTTTCGCTCGAGCGCCCTGGCGAGCGTCGATTTGCCCGAGCCGGTGAGGCCGGTGAGCAGCACCGTCATCGGCTTCTGGCCGAACCGCGCCTCCCGCTCCTCCGCCGTCACGCCGCTCGCCGCCGCGTGCAGGTGCTCGGCGGCGCCGGACTCGCCCCAGTGGTCGTCAGCCGAGTCCTCCGACTCGCGGTCGAGGATCATGCCCGCCGCGACCGTGGCGTTGGTCAGCCGGTCGATCATGATGAAGCCGCCGGTGGTGCGGTTGCGGCGGTAGGCGTCGTAGGCGATGGGGCTCGTGAGCGTGATCGCGCAGCGGCCGATCTCGTTGAGCGCGAGCGTCGGGGCGGGCTGGCGGTGGAGCGTGTTGATGTCGACGCGGTAGCGGAGCGTGCTGACGGCGCCGGGCACGACCTTGCTCGTCTGCTTGAAGAGGTACTGCCGCCCCGGCACGAGCGGCTCCTCCTGCATCCAGACCACCATCGCCTCGAAGCGATGGTCGACCTTCGGCACGTTGCCCGGCCGCACGAGCATGTCGCCCCGGCTCGAGTCGATCTCGTCCTCGAGCGTCAGCGTGACCGACTGCGGCGCGAAGGCCTCCTCGAGCTCGCCGTCGAAGGTCACGATCGACCTCACGCGGCTCCTCTTCCGCGATGGGAGCGACACGATCTCGTCCCCCCGGCGGATGATGCCCGAGGCGACCGTGCCGGCGAAGCCGCGGAAGTCGAGGTTGGGCCGGAGCACCAGCTGCACCGGGAAGCGGAAGTCCTCCAGGTTGCGGTCGGACCCGATGTAGACCGTCTCGAGGAGCGTCAAGAGCGGGCTGCCGCCATACCATGGCATGTTGGGGCTGTTGGTCACGACGTTGTCCCCCTTCAAGGCCGAGATCGGCATGAAGTGGACGTCGGGCAATTCCAGCCGCGAGGCGAAGTCGACGTAATCCGCCTTGATCCGCTCGAAGACCGCCTGGTCGTAGCCCACGATGTCCATCTTGTTGATGGCGACGACGATGTGCCGGATGCCCAGGAGCGAGACGATGAAGCTGTGACGCTTCGTCTGCGGGAGCACGCCGTGGCGGGCGTCGACCAGGATGATGGCGAGGTCGGCGGTGGAGGCCCCCGTGGCCATGTTGCGCGTGTACTGCTCGTGCCCCGGCGTGTCGGCGATGATGAACTTCCGCCGGTCGGTCGAGAAATAGCGGTAGGCGACGTCGATCGTGATCCCCTGCTGCCGCTCGTCCTCGAGGCCGTCGGTGAACAGCGCGAGATCGACCTCCTCGCCGGTGGTGCCGTAGCGCGACGAGTCCTTGCGGATCGCGGCGAGCTGGTCCTCGTAGATCATCTTCGACTCGTAGAAGAGCCGGCCGATGAGCGTGCTCTTGCCATCGTCGACGCTGCCGCAGGTGATGAACCGCAGCAGCTCCTTGCGCTCGTGCTGGGCGAGGTAGGCGTCGATGTCGGTGGCGATCAGGGAAGACTGGTGGGACATGGTCTCTGGCCTGTTTCGTGCGTGGAGAATGAATTGCGATCGCCGGATGCGATCGCCGTCGGCCCGGGAACCCTTGGCGTTCCCTGCGGCCGACGGAGCGGGAACGGGCCATGGATGGCCGCTCCCGCGGGATGGTCAGAAGTAACCCTCGCGCTTTTTCTTTTCCATGCTGCCGGCCTCGTCGGAGTCGATGAGCCGGCCCTGGCGTTCGGAGAACGTGGTCAGCAGCATTTCCTGGATGATGTCGGGGAGCGTGGTGGCCGTGGAGTCGACCGCGCCGCTGAGCGGGTAGCAGCCGAGCGTGCGGAACCGCACCCGGCGCATCTCGGGCCGTTCGCCCGGCCGGAGCGGGAGCCGGTCGTCGTCGACCATGATCATCACGCCGTCGCGCCACACGATCGGCCGCTCGGCCGCGAAGTAGAGCGGCACGATCGGGATGTTTTCCAGGTGGATGTACTGCCAGACGTCGAGCTCCGTCCAGTTGGAGAGGGGGAACACGCGGATGCTCTCCCCCTTCTTCACCTTCGTGTTGTAGAGGTTCCAGAGCTCCGGCCGCTGGTTCTTGGGATCCCAGCGGTGAAACCCGTCGCGGAACGAGAACACCCTCTCCTTGGCACGCGATTTCTCCTCGTCGCGGCGGGCCCCGCCGAACGCGGCGTCGAACCGGTGCCGGTCGAGCGCCTGCCGCAGGGCCTGCGTCTTCATGACGTCGGTGTGCACCTTGCTGCCGTGCGTGATCGGGTTGATGCCACGGGCCCGGCCCTCCTCGTTGACGTGCACGATCAGCCTGAAGCCGAGCTCCCGGGCGACGTACTCGTCGCGGAGCTTGTACATCTCGCGGAACTTCCAGGTCGTGTCGACGTGGAGGAGCGGAAAGGGCGGCTTGGCGGGAAAGAAGGCTTTTTCGGCCAGGCGGACCATCACCGCCGAATCCTTGCCGATCGAATAGAGCATGACCGGGTTTTCGAATTCGGCCATCACCTCGCGGATGATGTGGATGCTCTCGGCTTCGAGCTGGCGGAGGTGGGTGAGGTTGTAGGCGGTCATGGCGGCCGTGGGGGACGAGAGTGACTCCGTGCGTCGCTCCGGCTTACTCTAGAAAACCCGCCGGCCAGCGACAATCGCAGGTCCGCACGGCGCTCATCCTCTATGCTTCCCGCAGGCCGTCGGCCTGGCGGCGGATGGTCCGCAGTTCGGCGGCGTCCTTGCGGCCGAGGTTCTTGAGCTGCATCGCCATCCGCGGGTTCTTCCGGAGCAGCTGCTCGTGCCGCGCGAGGAAGTCCCAGTAGAGCGTCGTGAAGGGGCAGGCGTCGGGGCCGGTGGCGACCTTGGGATCGAACCGGCAGCCGCCGCAGGCGTTGCTCATCCGGTCGAGGTAGGCGCCCGAGGCGCAGTAGGGCTTCGAGGCCATCACGCCGCCGTCGGCGAACTGGCTCATCCCGAGCGTGTTTGGCAGCTCCACCCACTCGACGGCGTCGACGTAGACGGCGAGGTACCAGCGGTGCACCTCCTGCGGCTTCACGCCCATGAGCATCGCGAAGAGCCCCGTCACCATCAGCCGCTGGATGTGGTGGGCGTAGCCGTGGCGGAGCGTCTGCGCGAGCGCGTCCTTGAGGCAGTTCATCTCGGTTTCGGCCGTCCAATAGAAGTCCGGCAGCGGCCGGTCGGCCCCGAGCGCGTTGCGTCGCTCGTACTCGGGCATGAAGTGCCAGTAGACGCCGCGGACGTACTCCCGCCAGCCGAGCACCTGGCGGATGAAGCCCTCCGTCGCCTCGAGCGGCGCCTTGCCCTTCCGCCACGCCCGCTCCGCGCCGGCGACGACGTCGCGGGGATCGAGCAGCTTCATGTTCATCGCCTGAGAGAGGCGGGAGTGGTAGAGCCAGGGCTCGCCGGTCCAGATCGCGTCCTGGTAGCGGCCGAAAAAGGCCAGCCGGTGCGCGAGAAAATCGTCGAGCGCCGCGCGGGCGTCGGCGGGGGTCACGGGCCAGTCGAAGCCGTCGAGGCTGCCGGGATGGCGGGCGAACCGCGCGTCGACCAGGTCGATCACGCCGCGCGTGACGGCGTCGGGCTCGAACCGCCGTGGCGCCGGCAGCCGGCCCGGGCCGCGGTCGGGGCCGCTCTTTTGAAACGTGCCGCGGTTCTCGGCGTCGAAGTTCCACTGGCCGCCGGCCGGTTCGCCGTCATCGAGCAGCACGGCGTGCTGCTGGCGGAGTTCGCGGTAGAAGTATTCCAGCCGCAGTTGCTTGCGGCCGCGGGCATGCTCCGCGAACTCGTCGCGCGACGAGAAGAAATGCCGGTCGGCGCGGATATCGAGGGGAAGGCCGCAGCGGTGCGCCGCTGCCTCGAGCGCCACCCGCACCCGCCACTCCCCCGGCTCGACCACGACCAGGGCGTCGGCCTGCCAGCCGGCCGCCTGCTGGCGCGCGAGGCCGGCGACGAGCGCGTCGGCCAGCGTGCCCGGCTCCTTTCGTGACGGCTTCACCGCCAGTTCCGTGTAGTCGATCGTGATCCCGTCGGCAGCGAGCGCGTCGCGGAAATGCCGCATGGCCGACAGGAAGACGGCGATGCGGGCCTTGTGCGTCCAGACATGGGTCGATTCCTCGGCGACTTCGGCCATCCAGACCCGGTCGTGGCCGCGGTCGAAGCCGTCGAAGGCGGCGCTGCGGCGGTCGAGCTGGTCCCCGAGCACGATCACGAGTCGGCGTTGCATGGCTGCCCTGTCGTTGGCGTGGCGGAGGCTTCGTCTGCTGTGTCCTTGGTGGCGCCGTCTTCCTTGATCCGCGATTGTTGGCCCGATGCAGGCGTGATGGCCACGAGGGCCGCCGCGACCGCGAGCACCAGCGCCGCCGGCAGGGCGAGGCAGGTCGGCGTCGCCGCCGCCGGCCACCAAGGGCCGAGGTTGTCCACCAGCTGCCGCCAGCAGCAGAGCTCGAGAAACGTCGCCGGGACCAGCAGGAGCTCGACTGAAACCGCGGGCCAACGCCCGAGGGCCGACCAGGCGAAAATCTGCACGAGACAAATGAAAAGGAGGATGATCAGCGTGCCCAGCATCCCCTGCCAGCCGAGCACGACACCCACGAGGGCCATGCCGATGCCGAGCGTGTCGGGGTGCCGCAGCGGCTTCCCGGCGCGGCCCGCAGCATCGCCCTCGGGCATTCGACCGAGCAGCCGTTCGATCGCCAGGCCGCCGAGCAGCCCCGCCCCACCGCCCACCAGCGACACGGCGAGCCCCTGCCCGAGTCTGGTGCCCATCGTGATGCCGTCGTGGGCGGCCGGTGCCAGTCCCATCCCGTGCAGATCGAGCGGGTGCAGGGCGGGAAACAGGAGCGGCAGCACCGCCGCGACCGTCAGCGCCGTGATGACGCTGCGGCCGGGCACGCGGCGGGCATCCCAGTGGATGAGCCCCCAGGCCAGGAGGACGCAGAGCAGGCCGCAGTGATAAAGATAGAGGCCGATGAGATCGAGCCCGGGGTTCGGGAACAGCCGCAGCCCACCGCCGTGGACAAAGTCCGGCGGACGGCCCGGAAGATTCGCTCCTCCGGAGAGCAGTTCGCGAAAGTAGACGGCGGTGGCGATGCCGGCGCAGACCGACTCCACGATCGGATAGCGGGCCGCGATCGGCAGGCCGCACGATCGGCAGTGCCCGTCGAGGTTGAGCCAGCCGATCACGGGAAGGTTGTCGTACCACCTGATCGGGCTCGTGCATCGCGGGCAGCGGGAGCCGCCGTGCACCACCGACCGGCCGAGTGGCAGCCGATGCACAACCACGTTGAGAAAGCTGCCGATCAACGACCAGAAGGTGAAAATCCAGACCGCCACGAGCAGGCCGGCCACGACCGCCGGCAGCACTTCAAGCCACGAACCGGACACGGCGAACGGCCGCTTCGGCGGCGAGAGGAGCCCGCCGACCGCCTCGAGGGCCGGAACGAAGAAGGCCAGCGCGACCGAGGCCAGGAGCACGGCCCAGACCGTCGGGCGATCCTGATGTCTCGGCCGCTCAGGCCCGAAGTGCCAGTTCCGAGCCGCTTCCCCGGGTGCCTCCGCGTCACTCACTCGAAATTCCCCGCTTCTGCCGGACGTTCACCACAGACTACCACGTTCATTCCCCGGCAAAAGGTTCATTCCCCGGAAAAAACGGGATCGGCACAAACGGGACTGGACAATTTTCACGGGCTGTTACAGCGACGCGTACCGTGCGGTTTTTCATACGAGCAAACAGGTCAGCCGTTTCCTGGTCAGGAGGCCACTCGTGATCGCACTCGCCAAGCCCCGCTCGAAGTCCGCCGGCCGCTCT
>JBIIYN010000144.1:0-9619 GCA_044346795.1 Pirellulales bacterium | reverse complement strand
GAAAAGGCCCGCCGAGTTTCGGCGACCGCGGATGCCCCCGGCCGGCCGACCGCTCGCGGCCGATCGGAACTCGCCGCCCGCCGGGAGCGGCTCTTCGATTTAGCCATCGACTACATTCCGTGCCGCGGGTTCCTGAAGGCCGATGCGGAACGGCTTGCCTCCGTGCCACCGGCCGCAGCCGCCGTGCCGCTCGACACGGGGCGGTCGGAGGCGGCCTCGGCCGACGGCCTGACGCCCTACCTCGCGAGCCTGTACCAGACGCGGCTGCTCTCCAAGGACGAGGAGCAGTTCTACTTCCGGCGGATGAACTGGCTGAAGTTCCGGGCGGCCACCGCCCGCGGCCGCCTCGATCGGCGGCGGGCATCGCTCCGCCAGATCCAAGCCATCGAAGGCTTGATCGCCGAGGCCGAGACGGTGAAGTCGATCATCATCACGTCGAACCTCCGGCTTGTCGTCTCGATCGCCAAGAAATTCGTCGATGCGACCTACTCGTTCGACGAGCTTGTCAGCGAGGGCAACGTGGCCCTGATGCGGGCGGTGGAGAAGTTCAACTTCGCGCTCGGCAACCGGTTCAGCACCTACGCCACCTACGCCATCCAGCGGCACTTCTTCCGCCTGTCGCACAAGGGTCGGCAGCTCCGCAGCCGATTCGTGCTCGACGAGGATTCGTTCAAGGGTCGCCCGGCGGCCGAGCCGAACGCGGAGTATCGTTCGTCCGAACAGATCGCCATGCTCAAGGAGCTGTTCGCCAAGTTCCTGGGTGAGCTCGAGCCGCGGGAGCAGCAGATCGTGGTGGCCCGGTTCGGTTTCGACGGCCGGCCGCCGCGGACGTTCCGCGAACTGGGTGCCTCCATGGGCGTGTGCAAGGAGCGGATCCGGCAGATTCAGACGCGTGCCATCGACAAGCTCCGCGGCATGGCGGCGGAGGTGCGGCTGGAGCAGACGGTCGGCGACTGGCTCTGAGGATGCCACGGGGAGGCCAGGCCGGCGCCGCGGCCGGGGTCGTGGCCGGCCGCCGGACGTGGTATCCTCCGCGGCATGAATACCACGACCAAAACGGCTCGAACGTCCGCCCCGACGCTCCGCCTCTGGCTGATGATGGTGCTCGAGTTCGTGATCTGGGGCGCCTGGCTGCCGCTGATCTGGGGCTACATGGGCGCGGCCGCGGCCGATGGGGGCCTCGGGTTCACGCCCGCCCAGATCGCCTGGGTCGGCAGCGCGTTTGCCATCGCGTCGATCGTGGGCATCTTCTTCTCCAGCCAATTCGCCGACCGCACGTTCGCCGCCGAACGGTTCATGGCCGCCAGCCACTTCATCGGCGGCCTGGCGATCCTCGGCATGTACTGGGCCAAGGACTTCCCCACCTTCTTCGGCCTGATGCTCGTCCACTCGCTGCTCTACGTGCCCACGATCTCCGTCTCCAATTCGATCGCGTTCGCCCACATGAAGAACGCCGAGAAGGAGTTCGGGCTGGTGCGGATGGGCGGCACGATCGGCTGGATCCTCGCCGCCTGGCCGCTCTTCTTCCTCTTGGAGGGGAAGACCGGCGCCGCCGCCACGGCGGCCAAGGCCAACATCTTCCTGGTCGCGGGCATCGCCTCGCTCTGCCTGGCCGCCTACAGCCTCACCCTGCCGCACACGCCGCCGAAGCGGGCGGCCGCCGGTGCGGGCGGGTTCGCCTGGCTCAAGGCCGCGTCGTTGCTCTCGAAGCCGTTTCTGCTCGTGCTGTTCCTGGTGACGTTCATCGACTCGGTGATCCACAACGGGTATTTCCTGCTGGCGGGAAATTTCCTCGGCGACAAGAACGCCGCCGGCATCGCCCAGCAATGGATCATGCCCGTCATGAGCATCGGCCAGGTGGCGGAGATCCTCACCATGGCGGTGCTCGGTGGCGTGCTCGCCCGCCTCGGCTGGAAGACGACGATGATCCTCGGCATCCTCGGGCATGCGGCCCGGTTCGCGGTGTTCGCCTTCATGCCGCAGAACCAGGCGTTGATCGTCGCCGTGCAGGTGCTCCATGGCGTCTGCTACGCCTTCTTCTTCGCCACGCTCTACATCTTCATCGACGCGGCGTTTCCCAAGGATGTGCGGTCGAGCGCCCAGAGCCTGTTCAACCTGCTCGTGCTGGGCCTGGGCGACCTGGCCGCCAAGTGGCTCTTCATCCCGCTCCAGGAGCGGCTCACCCAGGGGGGCACGACCGACTACCGCCAGCTCTTCCTCGTGCCGGCGGCGATGTCGCTGGCCGCGGCCGTGCTCCTGCTCGTGGCCTTCTGGCCCCCCCGGTCGCTGGCCACGGCGGCCGAGACCGAGGACGACCTCGAGACCGAGCCCGAACTCGTGACGTGAGCTGTGTTCACGCGAAACACGAGCCTCCCGCTCGTTTTCGCTTGGCGGGCCTCCGTCGGCTGGTGCTCACCCGGCCCTCCGGGCCTGGCGCAGTGGGTTGCTTTGAGGCCTGGCGGAATGGTGGGTGATTTTTGGGCCCGTCCCGGCGCTTCCGCTCCGGGCTTCTATTCGCGGGTGGCGCCGTCGTCGGAGGTTGCGGTTCAGTGGAATAAAAGCCCCGGGTGGAAACCCGGGGACGGGGTGGCGACCAGCGCACCATCGCATCCGTTCACGCCGGGCATGCCGCAACCCGTCTTGCATCGAGCCCCCACGGTTCCTACCCTCCCGCCCCGACCGTGCCCGCGCTCCCCGGACCGGGGGCCCGAGCGGGCCGGCGTCATGGAGGTTCGGATGTCCATTTCGCTCGATGCACTCGCCGGCCACGTGCAGGGAACGGTCGTCTCCGCAGCCCCCGGGCTCTCCATCACCGGTGCCTCCACGCTCGAGACCGCCGGGCCGACCGACGTCACGCTCATCGACTCCCCCGACAAGCTGCACCTCCTGCCCAAGAGCCGCGCCTGCGCGGCGATCGTGCCGCAGGGCTCGGGGCCGCTCGACCGGCCCACGATCGAGGTGGCCGACGTGCATGCCGCGTTCGCCGCGGTGATCACGAAGCTGCGGCCGCCCCGCGCCGTGGCCCGCCATGGCGTGAGCCCGCAGGCCGCCGTCGATCCGACCGCCCGCCTCGGTGCCGATGTCGACATCCACCCCTTCGCCGTGGTCGGCGCCGACGTGGAGATCGGACCGGGCGCCACGGTCCATTCCGGCGTCCAGCTCATGGCGGGCTGCCGGATCGGCGCCGGCACGGTCGTGTTTCCGAACGCCGTGCTCTACGAGAACACGCAGGTCGGCGCTCGGTGCCTGATCCATGCGGGCGCCGTGCTCGGCGCCTACGGGTTCGGCTACAAGGTGGTGGGGGGCGGCTACGCCCTCTCGGCGCAGCTGGGCTGGGTCGAGATCGGCGACGACGTGGAGATCGGCGCCGGCACCACGATCGATCGCGGCACCTACGGGGCCACCTCGATCGGCAACGGCACGAAGCTCGACAACCTCGTGATGATCGCCCACAACTGCCGGCTCGGGCGGCACAACATGATCTGCTCGCAGGTGGGCGTGGCGGGGAGCACCACCACGGGCGACTGGGTGGTGATGGCCGGGCAGGTGGGCGTCCGCGACCACGTGCACATCGGCGACAAGGCCGTGCTGGGGGCCCGGTCGGGCGTGTCGAACGACGTGCCACCGGGCATCACGGTGCTGGGTGAGCCGGCGATCGAGCTCCGCGACCGCAAGCTGCAGCTGGCGACCATGAGCAAGCTGCCCGAGATGCGGAAGGATCTCAAGCAGCTCGCCGCCCGCGTCGAAGCCATCGAGCGATCGCAGTCACAGGGTGGCCGCGGCCACGAGGCCGCCTGACCCGAGCCGGGCCGCGCGGGCCGCGGCGGCAACTCATTCCTCATGCCCATCACGCCCTCCTTCATGCATCCCGTCTCCGTTCGTGAACCGGAACCGTCGTCCCTGTGCCTCGAGGGGGAGACGATCGGCATCCTCGCCGGCTGGGGACGGTATCCCGTGGCCGTGGCCGAGGCGATCCGCCGGCGCGGCGGACGCACCGCGATCCTCTCCATCCGCGACCACGCCGATGCGGCGCTCGAGCCGCTGGCGGACGTGCACGGGCACGTGGGCGTCGCGCAGATCGGCGGCGCGATCGACTTCTTCCGGCGTCACGGCGTGAAGCGGGCGACGATGGCCGGCAAGATCCACAAGACGAAGCTCTTCGGCCGCCATGCCTGGCTGCGGCATCTGCCCGACTGGCAGGCGCTCAAGACCTTCTGGCCCCATTTCATCAGCCGGCGCAGCGACAACCGCGACGACTCGCTCCTGGCGGCGATCGCTTCCGCCTTCGACGCGGCGGGGGTGAGGATCTGCCCCGCCACCGACTTCGGCCCCGAGCTGTTGGCCGCCGAGGGCGTGCTCGTCGGCCGGCGGCTCACCGCCGCCGAGCAGGCCGACGTCGCCTTCGGCTGGCGGCTGGCGAAGGAACTCGGCCGGCTCGACATCGGCCAGACGGTGGTGGTGAAGAACCGCGCGCCTTTGGCGCTCGAGGCGATCGAGGGGACGGATGAGTGCATCCGCCGCGCCGGCCGCCTCTGCGCGTCGGGGGGCATGGTGGTGGTGAAGGTCGCCAAGCCCCGGCAGGACCTGCGGTTCGACATGCCGACGATCGGCCGCGGGACGCTCGAGTCGCTGCGGGCGGCAGGGGCCACGGTGCTCGCGATCGAGGCGGGCCGCACGATCCTCGTCGATCCGGACGACCTGGCCGCATTCGCCCATCGCAGCGGGATCACGATCCTGAGCTTCTGCGACGAGGCGGGGACGCCGCTGCTGCGAACCGCGGCCTGACGCCTGCATCCGGCCGGAGGCGTATACTGGCGGGCAGCATGCGATTCTTCATTCTGCTCGCGCTGTGCCTGGTCGGACCGGTTGTGTGGCCGGTTGCCGCGGCCCTCGCGCAGCCGCCGGCCCTGCGGATCGACGCCGACGTCGACCCCGCCGCGCCGATCCCGCCGGCCCAGACGCATCACATGGGCCGCGAGATCGCCCAGACGATGCATTTCACGGGTGCCCCCTGGCTCGTCCGCGAGAGCCGGCAGCGGGAGGAGGACTGTCGCACCATGCTCGAGGCGCTCGGGGTCCGGCCCGGGCAGACGATCTGCGACATGGGCTGCGGCAACGGCTTCTACACCCTGCAGCTCGCCCGCCTCGTCGGCCCCCGCGGCCGCGTCTATGCCGTCGACATCCAGCCCGAGATGCTCCAGATGCTGGTCCGCAACGCGGCCGCGGCGCGGCTCGCCAACATCCGGCCGGTGCTCGGCACGCCGATCGATCCCCGCCTGCCGAAAGGCGAGATCGACCTGATGCTCTGCGTCGACGTGTACCACGAGTTTTCCCACCCCGAGGCGATGCTCGCGAAGATCCGGGAGAGCCTGTCGCCCGAGGGGCGGTTGGTGCTGGTGGAGTTTCGCGGCGAGGATCCGGCGGTGCCGATCAAGCCGCTCCACAAGATGACCAAGGCCCAGGTGCGGGCGGAACTGGAACCGGCCGGGTTCGGCGTCGTGCGCGAATTCGACCGGCTGCCCTGGCAGCATCTGATCTTCCTGGGCGTGCGGGACGCTGCCTCCGCTCGTCCCTGACGCGGCGGGAGCCGCCCATGACACTTCATCCGTTCCGCACGATCTGGGTGATCACCGCGGCGGCTTGTGCCATGACCGCGCCGACCTTCGGGGCCGCCCCCACCGACATCGTCTACGGCGGAAATGCCGCCGGAATCGTGGCCGGAATCCAGGCGAAACGGATGGGGCGATCCGTCGTCGTGATCGAGCCGTCGCGGCGGATCGCGGCGGCCGACGGGACGGTGCGCAACGAGGGCGACGTGCAGGTGCACGGCTTCACGCCGTTTCGGATCAGCTACCGCGCGATCACGCCTCGGGAGACGGAGTGCGGCAACCTGCTCGTGCCGGTCTGCCTTTCGGCGACGCATGTGGCCTACGGCTCGATCCGCATGGAGCCGGTCTTCATGGTGCTTGGCCAGTCGGCGGCGACGGCGGCGGCACAGGCGATCGACCAGGGCGGCGGCGTGCAGGCGATCGACGTGCAGCGGCTCCGCAGGCGGCTCGCCGCAGATGGGCAGTTGCTGGTGTGGGGTGAAAATGATCCGGCCGGCCCGCCGTAGGCCGCAGGGTGACAAGAGCGCGTTCCCCCGCTCGGCGCTAGGGGCGTGGAGCCGATGCGGCGTTGAGCACGGCGATGCTGGCGGCGGCGTGCAGCCGCTTCATTTCCTCGTCGGTGAGCGCCCGGTTGAAGACCGCGAGGCCGCCGAACCGGCCGCGGAACGCATCGATCAGCATCGAGCCGCCGGCCTGACGGGCGCCGACGGTGAAGTCGGCCGGCGCGATCTTCGTCTGCGTGTGACGCTGCGGGTCGTAGCGGAAGATGCCGCGGCCGTGGTAGTAGGGATTCATGCCGCGGTCCTTCCCGTCGGGGCCCTCCGCCGTGAAGTAGCGGTCGGTGCGGTTGTCCTTCACGGGATCGAGCGACCGCGGCTCCATCACGCCATCGAGATAGGCGCGGATGAACCGCGAGTCGTAGGTGAATCCGACGGTACACCACTGCTTCTCGGGCACGTCGGACTTCGTGGCGGCGTAGTCGGCGTTCCACGGCAGCCGGCTGCCGTCGCGGCGGTAGGTGACGCCCCCCTCGCTCGAGATGTGCGGCGTCACCTTCCGGTTGCCGCCGTAGCTCGGCATGTGGAGCAGGAGGGCGTATTGCCGCGTGCCCGTGTCGTCGTTGGCGCCTTCGCCCTCGCTCCAGATGCCGGCGATCGTGCGGCTGCGCGGCACGTCGTCGATGCAGACCACGGTAAACATGCTCACCTGGGCGTCGGGGCCGCTGATGTCGAGCCCGCCGAGTTCCGCGTGCGGAATCCGCAGCCACTGGCTGCCGTCGAGCCGGGCCGAATAGCCCGAAAACGGTCCGCCTTCGACCCGCGGGATCGGCCCATGCACCTCGGCCAGCGGCAGCGGGTCCATCGTGCCCTGCGACAGCCGCGGCCGGCCCGCCTCCTCGCCGAACGTCCAAAACGCGACGAGGCCCGGCGTCGCCCGCACCACCGCCGGATCGCCCGCAGGCTCCCCGGCGACCGCCATGCCACCCGCGACCACCGCGCCGAGCAGGCAGCCCATCATCGTGGTCGTGATTCGATTCGTCATCGTGATTTCGAGCCAGGAAGGCATCGGGTTGTCGGCCGCAGGAATACTACCTGCCGGCTCGGTTGTCTGCCATCTACTACCGGGAGCATCTTGTAGTTGACTTGCGCGACCGAACTGTTTCATCCAAGCCCGAAGCGCCAGCGAGGGACTGTGCAGAGCGGAGGTAAATTATCCCTTTTTGGCCCGGACCTCCGGTCCGGGCTCCCTCGCTGGCGCTTCGGGCTTGCATGAAAAATGGTCGGACACCCTGGTTCAAGTGTCAACTATTGGATGCTCCCGGTAGTAACCAGCCGCGCTTCACTCCCGCCACGATCTGTCGCGCCGGCGGTCGGCGGCATGCTCGCCAACGGCATCTCCAACATCGACTGCTTTTCCTACGAGTCGCTCAGCGGCGTGTTCGTGCGGGAGGCCCGCCGCATCGAGGGCGAGGCGACCGTGACGGAGGCCGAACTCGTGGGCATGATCGACCTGCTCGAACGGCGGCCCGGCGCCGCTGCACGACGGGCCTACCGCCTCAGGGGAGGCGGCAGGTGCCCTCTTCGCAGGTGCCCGCGATCCTGTAGCGATGGCGGGCGATGAAGGCGTAGAGCCGCGACCAGAGCGGCATGGTGAAGGGGATGTGCAGCACGAGTGCCAGCGGCCAGAGCGGCACGAGCCGCCGCGAGAGATGGCGGACCGCGTCGGCGCCGCCGCGGGCCCGGCCGCGCTGGTCGACGACGTACATCCGCTCGAGCAGTTCCTCGGGCGGAATCTCCGGAAAGTCGCGGGCCACGCTCGCGTCGTGCAGCGACGTGAACACGAGGCTGCCGAAGAGATCGAGCCGCCGCAGGATCGCGATCTGGCTGCGGCAGAACCGGCAATGCCCGTCATAGAGCACGGTGTCGCGGGCCGGATGGTGGCGGGTGGTGATCATCGCTCAATAGAACCATAGACCCACAGCGCAAGCAGACGATCGTCACACAGCTTTTTCTTCAAATAGATTGGGAAAACCTTCAGAGGGAGGCGAAGGGGTCGGCGACAGCTCGAGGAGCATTGGGCTATCCTGCCCACGCGACGAGACTGTTGCCGCCCCGAAGCCGGCGACTCACCGAGATCGAATGCCAGTCACCGAAACCGTGGCTCCGCGCCCAAGGAACCGACCGCGGCCTTCGTGCCGCCGGTGGGCAGCGCGCAGAAGTGGAGGATCGTCACGGCCCCGGCGGAGATCAGGCTCCAGGGGGCCCAGTCGGGCGCCGTGAACACCGCCGGGTCGCCGTGGCCGTCCACCGGCAGCACGACGGCGGAGTCGATGAGCAAAAGCTCCACGCCCGCCACGCAGGCGAAGATGCCAGCCGCCAGAAAAACGCTCTTCCACATGGCCGTCTTCCCGCGCTGCCGGCGGGAACCCACTCCGCTCGAGTCCCGCATGCACGTGCATGCCGTGGGCGCAGGGAGCCGCATGAGGGGTATCGGCCGATCGCCTGCCGGCCCTGCACGGGGCGGCCGGCACGTTCGACCGTGACGGTCGTGGCGGTCGTGCCGCCGGCTCAGCCGGTGCCGTCGGCCGATCCGGGCGCCGCGAGGGGCGGCGGCGTGCGGCGCTCCGCATCGGTGCCCGGCACGAGCTGCGGCGCACCCAACGACGCCTCGATGATGGTCCGCAGTTCCTCGCCGTCGATCACCTCGCACTCGATCAGCCGCTGCGCGATCGCCTCGAGTGCGGTCCGTCGCGATTCCATGATCCGCCGCACCCGCTCCATGGCGGTGTCGATGATGCGGCGGACCTCCTCGTCGATCTCCCGCGCGGTCTGCTCGCTGTGGCTGCGGGCGGGGGCGAGGTCGGCTCCGCCGCCGGCGAGGAACGGCGACCGCTGGCTCTCCCGGTAGGCCACCCGGCCCAGACGGCTCATGCCGTAGTCCATCACCATCGAGCGGGCGATCTCGCTGGCCCGTTCGAGGTCGTTCTGCGCGCCGGTCGAGACGTCGGCGTAGACCATCTCCTCGGCGATGGTGCCGGCCAGGAGCACCTCGATCCGGCTTTCGAGCTCCGACTGCGTCAGCAGGTAGCGGTCGTCCTCGGGCCGCTGCATCGTGTAGCCGAGCGCCGCCAGGCCGCGCGGGATGATCGACACCTTGTGCACCGGATCGGTGTTGGGCAGCGAAAAGGCGACCAGCGCATGGGCCGCCTCGTGGTAGGCCACCCGCTTCTTCTCGTCCTCGTGGATGACCCGCTTCTTCTTCTCCAGCCCCGCCGTCACCCGCTCGACGCCCTCGTTGAACTCCTGCATGCCGACGGACGACTTGTTGTTACGGGCCGCGAGCAGCGCCGCCTCGTTGACGAGGTTGGCCAGGTCGGCGCCCACGAAGCCCGACGTGATGCGGGCGATCTGTTCGAGATTGACGGCGGGATCGAGCTTCACGTTGGCGACGTGCACCCGCAGGATCGCCTCGCGGCCGCGGACGTCGGGGCGGTCGACGAGCACGTGCCG